>JAAYEH010000386.1 GCA_012728855.1 Rhodopirellula sp.
CAGAACCTCCATAAGGTCGTGGCAATTCTGACCATATTCGCCCGCAGCCTTTCCAATGCCCCTCAATCACACTCGCGGCCCCGCTGGCGATCCGTCCCTGCTTCGGGCAGAATAATAGACAGATACCATAGTTAGTGTTTTCGGACAACATCTTGTCAGCCAATACCAGTCAATCGGCCGAAAAATGGACCAGTCCCTGGCCGCCCCGTGAACGGTTATTCCTCCACCCAGGTCAATTTCCTCGTAGTTCACGAACGCCGGCGTGGCATAGCCCAACGCACTATGAAGGCGGACGTGGTTGTCGTGCTCGACCCGGCGGGTCACCAGGCGCAGGGCATCCTCCAGGGACAACGGCGTGCCCGGCCGGATGCACTCCGTTTTAATCGTTCCGTGCCAGCGTTCCAATTTTCCGTTGCTCGCCGTGCCCCGACGTTTGAATTGGATCGGAAGCCCCCGTGGAACCGCTTTGCGGTTCGCTCGTTTGCACCGAACCGCCACCCCAGGGTGGCCGCTCCGCGGCTACCCTGGTCTGCGTTGTTCAACCGCTTCGCGATACATCCGATGCCAATGACGACTTGTGTATAAGAGGCGCTGACAAAACGGGGACAAGCACCTCGCCAGGACGTATATCCCGCGTGTCTCGCGGATGTTTCGCTCGGAGCCAGTCCCCGTTTTGTTAGGGCCTCTTAGGCTGTCTCCACGACGATGCGGCACTGCGGTAGTGAGCTGAGGAAGGTTTTGCCGTAAGGTTTTGTCCGCACGCGAGGGTCGAGAATCACGACCATGCCGGTATCCAGCTTCGAGCGGATCAGCCGCCCGAAACCTTGCTTGAGCTTGATGACGGCGCCGGGCAACTGGTAGTCGCGGAAAGGATTGCCGCCGGCGGCGCGGATTGCATCGATGCGGGCTTCGGTCAAGGGACGATCGGGCACACTGAACGGCAGACGCGTGATGATCACGTTCTTTAGCGCATCGCCGGGCACGTCCACCCCTTGCCAAAAACTGTCGACCCCAAACAGCACCGAGCGGCTGTTGGCCTTGAACTGCTCGACCATCTGGCTCCGCGGCAAGCCGTCCGATTGGCAGAAGAGGGCCAGATCCTCTTCGGCCAGCCAGCCGGTGAGGGCAACTGCGACACGCTTCATCATCTCGTAACTGGTGAAAAGCACAAACGCCCGCCCGTCGGTCCGGGCGACGTAGCGACGGATCATCTCGATCGTCTTCTGCTCGTAATGGCCGGCGTTTCCACCTGGGTCTGGCATGCCGTCCAAAAGAATAAGCTTAGCCTGCCGGCGGTAGTCGAAAGGGCTGCCCAGACAAAGTGTTCGGCATTGGGTGAGCCCAACGCGCGACTTGAAGAAGTCGAACGATCCGCCGCCGGTCGCCAGTGTGGCGCTGGTCATGACCACCGTGGGAATTTCGTCAAATAGGGTCTGGCGGAGCAGCGGACCGATATTGATCGGAGCGGCGGCCAGGGCGGTCCGCCGGCGCCGGCGTCCCCACGACTCCTCAACCCAATACACCGAATCCTCCAGACGTTGCTCGCACCACTGCTCCACCCCTTCGGCCAGAGCACCGAGCCGGTTCGATGCGGCGGAGAAGTCCTGACGCTCTTCCGCGGTTTTCAATTTCCGACTGTTGGAAACGAGAACGCCGGACAGTTTCCGAAGCCCCTCGGAGAGCGTGTTACGAACGATCCCCGACTCGCGGACGCGGCCGTTGCCCTCGCGGTGCCCGGCCAGCCAGTCGTGGATCTCGCCGAAAAAATCGTCGGCCCGGTAGCGACACTCCATCACTTGCTGCTGGGCCTCGCCCATGCTGTGGTGTACCAGCAGGCCGCGGTTGGTCCGGTCGTTATAAAGCTTGCCGAGGGTGTATTCGATCTGACCGCTGGAGATGCCCAGGCCGAGATGGTCGCCGGCCACGTCCTCGACCGTATGCGCTTCGTCGAAGACCACGGTGTCGTAGTCGGGCAGAATCGCAGCCCCTTCGCGGCGCAAGGCCAGGTCGCTGAAAAAGAGGGCGTGGTTGACGATCAAGATCTGGGCGTTGCCCACCCGCCGGCGGGCACGGTAGTAGAAGCAGTCCTTATAGGTCGGGCATTTCCTGCCCATGCAATTGCCGCTGTCGCTGGCCACCTCGTCCCAGACCTGGCCCATTGGCCGGTAGGGGAGTTCCGAAAGGGAGCCGTCGGCGGTCGTCTTGGACCACTCGTCAATCTGGCGGAGTTGCTCGAATTCCGTCTCCTGCGAGAACATGCTGCCGGACCGCGCCAGCGCGTTTTGCAGCCGCCGCCGGCTGGCGTAGTTGCCCCGCCCCTTCACCAGCACGGCCGTGAATTCCAACGGCACAACGCTGTTGAGAAACGGGATGTCTTTGTGGATGAGCTGTTCCTGGAGGCTGATCGTGTGGGTGGAGATCACGACGCGACGGCGGGGCTCTCCTTCCTTGCGTTCCGCGGCAGTGGCTAGAATCGCCGGCACCAAGTAGGCGAAGCTCTTGCCGACGCCGGTGCCCGCCTCGACAATCAGGTGACCTCCATGTGCCATCGCCTCGGCCACCGCCTCGGCCATATCGAGTTGCTCTTGGCGGTGTTCGTAGTTCTTCATGCGGGCGGCGATCCGCCCGGCGGAGCCGAGAATGTCAGCGGGGGTGAGCATGGATTTCAGCGTAGCAGTTTGCCGGAAAAGCGGCTAGGCGAGTGCCGCCGGGGGCGGACGGGATCTCGCTGAAATTCGGGGGGCTCTGGTCACCAGCCGACGGAGATGGTATCCTGCCCCCGGTCTAGTTCAAAGTGCAGGCGAGACACTTCGTGGTCCGCCCAGAGCACCGCAGAGACGCGAAAGACGCAGAGTTATTCGCGAATGTGTGGTCTAGCCTCTCCGCGGTTCGCCACCGTCCGGCCACGGAGTGACCGGACTGCGGTTCTACGCGGGCTGGGCTCGTGCGGCGACCATTCTGGGAACTACTTTTGGGGAACCTATCATGCCGATCGAATTCCGGTGCGCCAAGTGTAGCAAGCTGTTACGTACTCCCGACGACACGGCCGGTAAGCAGGCCAAGTGTCCCGAATGCGGCGAGGTGACAACGATTCCCTCACCCGGCGTTCTCCCGCCCTTGCCGCCGGGCGATCCGGTCGCGAATCAAGCGAGCCCGTTCGGCTCCGCAGGCGGGGCGGCGGAGGAGGGCGCCAGTCCGTTCGGTGCCGGTTCCCCGGCCGCGGCGGACGACCGGAACCCGTATCGTTCACCGTCGGAGTTCGCCGGATCGGCCCCAGCCGGCTATAGCGCCGCGGTCGGCGGCCTGGTTCCCACGCGAATCGATCTTGGCGATGTCCTCGGCCGATCCTGGACCATTTTTAAGGATCGTATCGGGATCTGCATGGGAGTTTTCTTCCTGGCCTTTGTGATCAACATGGTGGTCGGGCAGGTTTTCGCCCAGGGCGCCAACTTGCTGGGCGCCGCCATGAACGAGGAGGCCATTGCGGTAGGACTGGTGATTGTATCGAATTTCGCCGTGCAAGTCTTTTCGTTGTGGATTACGCTCGGCCAGGCGCTGGTCTTCCTTCGAATCGCCCGCGGCCAACCGGTGGAACTCGGCGAGTTGTTCGCCGGCGGCCCCTACCTGCTGCGGACGGTGGGCGCTTCGATTCTTTTCGGTTTGGCGGTACTTGCAGGGTTGATACTACTCATCATACCCGGCATCATCTTCTCGCTGATGTTCTCGCAGTTCATGTATCTGATCGTCGACCGCAACGCGGGTGTGATCGAGTCGCTGGAACGGTCGAAACAGATCACCTCCGGGAACAAGCTCACCTTATTGGCGTTGGGACTGGTCGTGGCGGGATTGGCGATCGTCGCCATGCTTCCTTGCTTCCTGGGACTGATCGTGCTGCTTCCGTTCGTCAGCCTGCTTTGGGCGGTGGCTTACCTCTCGATGACCGGCCAAGCAACCGCGGAGCAGACGCACTTCCAGCCTTCGCAGTACCAGGCGACTTGAGCGGCGCGGCTTGCCGATGTTCCCGCCCCGGCTAAGGTCTTTCTGTTTGTCCTGCCGCGAAATCCATTGTTCTCTGCCTCACTTGGCAGACACGAAACAGGGGCCGATATCCCCAGAGTATCCGACGCAACGTGAATCGCGCAGATGCTGCCCCCTCGGAAAAGGCAAGCTAAGCCAAGCGCGGTCAGGCCGAGCCGATCGCGGCGGGAGCGGCAGGACGAATGGATTGTGCAGGCTTTTGAGGCAGCCTATCCTTGGGGCAACTCCAGAATGGCCGTGTCTGTTCGGCCCAGGGCTACGGCGGAGTTGCTTAAGTTCCGAGGGGCCGATGAACCGATTGAGCCCGGCAAGCGACTCTTGGGGGGATGAACCATAAAGAACGGATCAACGACGAACTGCTGGTGATCCGTGCCCAGGAAGGGGCGATTGAGGCGCTTTCGGAGCTGATCGATCGATGGCAGGACCGGCTTTGGCGGCTGGCCTGGCGTCTGACGGACGATGAGCAGGCGGCCTGGGACGTGCTCCAGGAGGCCTGGATGGTGATCGCCCGGCGGATCGGTCGGCTAGCCGACCCGGCCGCCTTTCCCGCCTGGGCCTACCGGATCACGAGCAACAAATCGCGCGATTGGATTCGCCGGCGCCGGCGTATGCGCCGAGCCGACGAGGCGTACGGAGAGCGCTGGTGCGGGGCGGAGAGCAACGGGGATGCGCGGGACTTAACGGATCTTCGCAACGCCTTGGCCGGTCTGCCGGGTCCGGATCGTGCGATCCTCTCGCTGCGTTACGAGGACGGCTTCTCGACCGCCGAGATTGCCGAGATCCTGGGGATTCCACCGGGAACGGTCAAATCAAGACTCCACCATGCGCGGCAGCGTCTGCGCCGGTTCCTCGAGGAGGATGACGATGAGTGAACACGATGAAACCCTGAGAAAGGCATTGCAGGAGAACGCGCGGCTGAGATCGGAGCGGGAAGAATCGCTCCGCGAAGTCGCTTCCTCGGAATACTCCGGACATCTGCGGACCGCCGAGCGGATCTACTGGGCGTATGCAATCTTCTGTGTCGCAGTCGGAGTTGCTGCGGTCAACTTCTTTGCGCGCAGCTTCGACACGAAGACGCTGATCGGCTGTGCCGTGGCGATGCTTGTGATTTACGAGACAACCGTGTTGCTGAAACTCTGGTTCCACATGGCCAGGATGAAGATGGCTGTGCTGAAGGAAATGAAGCTGCTGCGACTGGAGCTGGCCCGACTGGCGACTGCGGTCGGCATGGAGAAGTCTTCGGAGCCGCCGATCAAGTATGAGCCCGTGCGAGCGGGTTCTTCGTGGGAACGTGGGCTCTGGGTGGCGGCATGCGTGACTGTGGCCATTGCCGTGTCGACGTGGACAGCCCGCGCCTGGCAACTTGGCGGCAGCAGGGATTTTTCGGCGGATACCCTGGTGACGCTTGCCGCGGACGGCAGCGCGGAGAAACGGACGCAAATGTCGGCGTCGTACAGCAGTTACTACTTGCCGAGAGGGTTCCCCTTCTACACACCGGAAGATGTGAATGCACGATTTCTCGACCCCTTGGGACACGAGATGCCGGTCGATGTCGTGGTGAACAGCGGGCAGAAACGCTACGACGTGAGGTTCACGGACAATGTCTTCGTCGATGGGAAGATGCAGTATACCCAGGTACTGACGATCCCTGACGCGGCGGCATTTGAAAACGGGAATTGGATCTATCAGGACGGAATTCGCCACGCGGGAGGAGACAAGGAGTATTCAACGACGATTCTCTTGCCCGCCGGCGCGGAACTCGTTTCGACCGAACCGACGGCGGAAGTTGACGCTGCGGACGGCCGCACGCAAGTGCGTTTCAAAGGCGTAGCACGCGACGACGTGCAGTACTTCTTCACAGTGCGATACAAGCTGCCGTCCAAGGAAGAGTAGGAGTAATCGCCGGCTACTGCGTCGACGAATAAAAAACGACGAAGAACGGGTTAGAACGATTCGTGGTCGCTCGTGTACTTTCGGCAAGCGTGCATGAATCGGTTGGGGCGGCTGGTGCAGACTCGTCGATCGCTGCAGGAAAGCACGCACTTCACGCGTTGGCAGCTATCGTTCGCCGCGGCGGAATATGCCTTCAACGTCCTGCGCTCTATGCACAATCACTGTCACGCGTATGCCGCTCCACGTACCGGACGACGCGCAGGAAACGATCGTGGGCCATTGCGTATTCAAAACAATGATCCGCTTAATTGCTGGTTTTCTTGTCAAACGCCCCAAAGATAGGGCTTTTTTGCTGGGATGGCTATTCAGCGGAACATGGATACCAGCAATTAAGCGGATCGGTGATTCAAAACAGCGCCGGCTTGCCCAGCTTGCGTCGGATGGGGACGAACTGGCCGGCGTGCATCAGCCAGTGCGAGCCGAGGAGCGTCAGGACCGAGGCGACCGTCGGCGCATACTCGCGCATCGATTCGGGGCCGGGAGCGGCAAGTTCGGCATCGCCCGTGGCGTCGATCGCAGCCAAGGTGGCTGCCTTCATCCGGTCCATCAGCGCCAGGTATTCGGCCTTGCTATGGAATTTCGACGGGTCGTCGCTGGAGGCGGTCTCTTTGGTGTAGGACTGCTCGAAACCCGCGGGCAGATCCGGCGCGGTCCGGCCCAGGGCCCGGATCATCGACGCCGTGCCCGCGACGAGATGGCCCATCTGCCAGGCGATGTGATTCGTGCCCGGCACCGAGCGGACCAGCAGGTCGGCATCGGTGAGATCCTCGATGTAGAACCGCACGACCATGTGACTCATCTCGGCAACCTCGCGCATCACGTCTTTGGCGTTCATGGCTCGTTCTCCCCTGATATTGGACAATCGACTGCCGCTACCGTAGCACGGGGCACGGCTCAAAGCAATCGTCCGGGACCAGTCGGTGGGCCAAACCGTTCACGGGGCGTCGTGGAAGGGGACAGGTCCATGTTTTCGGCCAGCGTTTTTGCTGCCGAAATGGGGCCACTGGCCGAAAAATGGACCAGTCCCCGGCCGCCCCGTGAACGGTTACCGACGGGGCGATCGGGCAACGTTGCCCGATCGGTACTCGGCGAGTCGCAACAGGTAAGCCTGGTCGCATCGAGGCAAGAGATGCTCCGAGGGCACCGGTTCAAATCCATACTCTCGATATAAGGCGATTGCTTCGGTGAGGACCGAATTCGTCTCGAGCCAGACCTCCTGAAAGCCGCCACGGACGGCCGTATCCAGCAGGTTCTCGAGGAGCTGCCTGCCGAACCCGCGGCCGCGAGCAGGTTTCTCGATATACATCTTGCAAAGCTCCGCACGGTGCTCGGTCAACGGGTAGAGACCGGCACAACCGACGATTTGCCCGGCGGCATTCTCGACCACTTCAAAATACCCTCCACGAGCGAAGTAATTGCGATCGAGGTCATCCAGATCGGCATCATCCGCCCCGGCCGCGGAGAGCACGCCGTACTCCCGGCGAACGGAGAGCAGCACCGCGCGGATCGCCGGAATATCGGCATTGGCCGCGCGCCGGATCGAAAAGCCGGACGCGTGTGAGATGCCGGAGTGCAACGCCATGGAGAGCCTTTCTCGATAAAGGGATCCTGAAAGACGGGAGACGACGTTGGTGTCGAGCAAGGAGCCACTAATCCACAACATCGCCCAGCACGAGGATCTTGCTGACGCGGACGTTCGTCCCCTGGTACTTCGGCGACTTCAGTTCGACCGCCGGATCCTTCAACCGGAAGGCGACCGGCGAGCGGTCGGGCTGCTCCGGGTGGACCTCCACCGTAACCGTGTGGACCTGATCCGCGGTCAGGCTTTCGGCGACCGACAAGGTGGCAATACGGTGGTAGGTGCAGTAGCTGTCGAACCTCGGCACCGGCTTGCCGCGCGGCAGACCGTCGACCGTGATGATGACCTGACCGCCGTCGGGGCCGAGCAGGTCGTAGAGCCGCGCCGTCGATCCGCGAAACTGGAAGGTCAACCGGCTACCCGGCTGCGCCGCCTCCCAGATCGTCCCCATACGATCGCCGAATCGACTGGCTAAAGGCGACTCCGGGGCAAGCTTTTTCCAATCGCCGGAAAGCATCGACGCGGTAACGGGAACCATTTTGGCCGCCTGCCAGTGGTCCTCGACAAAGGCCGTCTCGAGCTTCGGCCCATGGTCCCGTGGCCGGGGCTCTTTCGCCATCTGCTCGACGGCCTCGGCGACGAGTTGCGTGTAGATGCGGTGCCCCTCGGTGAGCGGATGAACGCCGTCCTGGGAGAAGCGGATCACGCCGGCTTCAGTCGGCTCATCCGACTTGAATACCAGCTTGCCCGCCCGTTGGAGTTCGACGACCTTCAGCGCGAAATTGATCGACGGGATGCCATAGTGGTCGGCCAGAATCTCCATCGCGGAGGCGGCCCGCGGGCAGAGCCCTTCTCGCAGGTCGTTCTCCTGCCCGACGCAGTAGGTGTAAACGAAACAGATGTCGGTCTGCGGATTGGCGGCCCAAGTCTGGCGGACGATGCCTTCCATGGCCTGCCAGATCCGCTCCGCCGAGGCGCCGCCGTCGTTGACGGCGAACTCGACGAACAAGAGATCGGGCTTGTGGCGGAGAGCGTCCCAATCGACGCGGAAGACGCCCAGGTCGCTCCCCGTCCCGCCGATCGCCGCGTCGATTTCCTCGATCTTGGCCTGGGAGAATCTTTGGCTGAACCACTCGCGCGTCTGCACCCGCCAGCCGGCTGCGGCCGTGATCGATCCGCCCAGGTAGGCGATCCTGACCGGCTGCCCGGCTTGCAGTTTGGCGATCACATTGCCCAGTCCATCACGCGGGCGGAGCAACTCGGCCTTCACCGGGGCAAACGTCGGGGGCGATTCCGCGCCCAGCAGCCGGTTCGAGAGTGTGACGGCCGGCAGCAGTGCCAGGCAGAGGACGATGACCAGTTTTCGTAGGGAAACCATCGATGGCGACACGATTCTTACCTCCCAATCCCACCGCGGTCGAGCCCGCGGACGGTCCAGGGCTCGCCATGGCACAGATTCTAGCACTGTCCGTTCCCGACGTCCAGCGTGTGAGGATGTCTCGGGTTTGTTCGGCTTGATCCGATTACAGTCAGGTACCGTCTTGCGCTAGCAAGGTAGCCGCCTCTTCACGCGGATGAATGCAACAGGCGTTGAGTATGTCATAGCAACTTCATTCATCAACCACCAATGTACCCCGACGGACGGAAAAACAGTCGTTGCCCGAGAAGACCAAGTGGACGGTCCGCCCGTCGGGGCTCATCCACGGCGTCGGCAAGCTTGCGCTCTCTCCAGGACCGATGTCCCACGCGTCCGTGGCGAAGACGGAAGTCCAGGGGCCCCACGGTTCGGGCGCGTCATAGATCGACAAGCCGCCGGCGAACCGCGTGTCGGCGCCCAGCCCTGTCTGCACCCACAGGTAGCGACTCAAACCGGAGTTGTAGGAGACGCTCGAGCGGTAGCACCGCCCCGGGCTGTCTAGCACGGCACCGCGGCGGGCGATGTCACTCGTCCATACCGGCTCCCCCTGCGCGTCGAGGCATTCGAAAAACTCATACGCCGCGAGTTGCCGTAGGCGGTCCTTCGGCACGCGGGCGAGCACCATGCGGTCGGCCCGCTCGTAGGCGCTCTCCGAATCGTGCGAATAGAGGTAGACAAAGTCGTCGCGCGCACCGGCGTAGTTGGGTCCGAAATTGAGCGGCGCCGGATGGCCAAAACTCGTCGTCAGCGTCCAGTCGGCCCACGTCCACATCGCACCGCGGTCCGCGGACCAGGCGAGCTGGGAATTGCCGGCGTTGCGGGCCCAGAGATACAGAACGCCGTCGACCATCAGCAAGCCGCTGGCCTTCTTGCCGCGGGCGCCGTCTCCTTTCTGTTCGAGCGAGGGCGCGCGAAGGTTTTCGCCCAGGAACTGCTGTGGATCGCCCCGCACCCGAGCCAGGCCCAGACTGAGCTTCTCCTTCACCAATGGCGCAAAACCCCAGCCGTCACCGTAGGCAGTGTAGAGCCAGCCGTCATCGCCGGAAGTGATCGGCCAGTTGTCGCTCCCCTTGGCCTTGCGAAGGACCGTGTCGGCCGGCGCCCAGCGGATCTCCCGGATTACAGGGCTGGGAAGAAACCCGCAAGTCGGCGCCGTCGAAAGGCCCGATGGCTTGAGGCGGCCCACTTTCACCGCCTCGACAATGGGAACAAAAAAAGGTTTCAGCACCTCGTAATGCTCCTCGCCGGCGTCGCGTTGCCACGACTTGCCGGCCCGTGCAACGACGATATCGAGCGACGGGACGACCAGAATGAGACTGTCGTAAAGGCCCCACGACCAGTAAGCGTCCAACGGCGCGCCCTCCAGCGTCTCGTCGCCATTGTTCCACCAGAGCAGGCCGTAATGCGACGAGGCCCGGCCGTAGCTCTCCGGGTGCAACACCGGAAGTGTCTCGTGGCCGGGCGGTGTGCGGGAAGCGAACCGGACATACTCGCGGGTCAGGATCTCCTTCCCGTTCCACTGGCCTTCGCGGAGCATGAGATAGCCGAGTCGGGCCAGGGCGTCGACGTTGGCATGGATCCCGGCGCCGAACTCGCGCCGCGCGATTCCTTCGATCTGGGCTGGTCGATACGAGTTCTTCCGCCACTTTAGGTCGGACCGCCGCATGCCCAGCGGCTTGAAGACCCGCTCAAACATCCATTCGTCCAGATCTCTCGCATAGGCCAGCGTGATGCACTCGGCCAGCCAGTTGGGCCCCGAATCGCTGTAGTCCCACTGCGTGCCCGGCTCGAAGAGAAGCCGCGTATACCCACCCGGTTTCTCGAAGCCGGCCGTTTGCGAGGCAAGGTCCAACAACGTGATCTTCTCCAGCCAACCCGTCCGGGCATTCGTCGGCGGCGGAGTGCCGAACTCCGGATGACGGTCGGCCGCCTTGTCCTCCAGCCGCAGCTTGCCGTCCTTGACGGCAAGCCCCAGCGCGACGGAACCGAATGACTTTGTTGAAGATTTCAAGTCGTAGAGTTGCCGCGGATCGCCCCAGGCCATGACCAAGCGGCCGTGCCGGGTGATGTATCCGGAGCCTTCCCCTCGCAGCGCGTAGTCGCGAGCCTCGGCCAGCTTCGCCCCGTCCATGCCCACCGCGGCCGCCGCGGCGCGGGGCCAATCGGGCATGGGATAGACAACCGGCTGCCGGCCATCCGTTGCCGCTCGTCCTAGGGGGACAGCGGCAATCAACCCGTACATAACCAATGCCATGCGCGCTACGGCACGGCGCAAGCGGCCCTTGGCTGAGATCAAACTCGACGTCATGAAAAGGTCACCGATTTCAGTGCCAGCGTCGGCAAGCCGTCGCTGCGGGCGACTGAAGACGCGAAGCGGTGTGTTGGCACTGCGCCAACGTTATTCCTTCTCCCCTTCCTGCACGCCGCCTTGACCACCCAATTCTTCCGCCCTCGACTGAGCGTGTGTGGGAGATCAAACTTCCTATCAGTCTATCACTCGTTCATGAGCCGGCGCGCTGGAGCAGCTTCTTGGCTTGGTCGGTCTTTGCGCCGCTTTTGAGCACCTCCCGCATGGCGTCGGCAACGACGCGAGGCTGAGTCTGAATGATCTTCTCTCCAATTGCCAACGCCGCTGTAGCCGCTTCTTCCGCGAGAGCCGGCTTGGCGAGATGCGGAACAACCAGAGACATCGCCTTGGCTGTGGGAATCTGGCCCAGCACGCCCAAGACGAGTCGCCGTTCCTCGTCTCGTTGAGCTGCAGCCAACGCCTCCTCGCACATCTGGAGCTTTTCCGCGGGGGGGAGGCCCATCTGCTGTGCGATGCGGATGTAACCGCGCAGGCTGCGGACCTTGAGCTTCTCGCTGGGAAGTGTTTTGGCGAGTTTGAGCAACGCGGGCGCCGCATCCGGGGTGGTCCATTTGCCCAGAGCTTGGGTGGCCGCGTCCTGGAGATCTTCGTTGGGCTGCTCGGCGGCAGCCGATACCGCCTCCAAGGCGCGGGCACCGCCCACGGAACCCGTCAACTCGATTAAGAAGCATTTGGCCGCGATGGGAGCATCGGGCAGCCGCTCCTGGAGCTTCGCGACCGTCGCATCCGGATCGGGCATTCTCAGGCATGCGACTTTCAATGCCTCTTCAAGAGCCGCCGTTTCCTGCGGCGATTGGGCCGCAAGCAGTCGATCGGTGAGAACCGCGAACTCGGTCAAGCCGCCGATCCGTCCGAGCGTCTTGATCGCAGCGAGACGTACCTTTTCGTCCGGATCGTCTGCCATCTTAAGGACTGCGCCAGTGGCCGAGGGAATCGCCAGTTGCCCGATAAGATCGAGTAGAACCACGCGGGGGCCCGGGGCGGCGTGATCCATCTTCGTCACGATCAATTCTTCCGCCGAACTGCCGCGGAGCTGCATCAGGCTGGCCCGCGCCGCCTCGGCCAAAGCAGGGTCGCCGGCTACAACGGCGTCCAGAAGCACGGTCACGGCAGAGGCATCGCCCAATTGTCCCAGGACGTGCATTGCGGCCGATCGGACTTCTTGAGTTCCGCCGGCGGCCAGCTTGCGCATCGCCGGCAACGCGGCCGCGTCCTGGCGGTCGCCGATGGCACGGATGACAAGTACCTGGCGAGCGGGCGGCAGTTGTTCCAGTTCCGCAACGAGCGACTGCGTCGCATCGCTGCCGGGAAGCTCGCGGCTTGTCCTGAGAGCCATGCCGAACATCTCTTCGTCGCCTGACTTCAGTTGTTCCAGCAGGAGCGGCACTCCGGCAGACTGGCGAGCGAGAATCGCCCCGCGCGTGGCGGCGGCGCGAAGATACACGGGTACGTCGGCACCACGAGCGGCATCGCAAAGCCCTGCGGCCTCTTCCCGTTTGCCCTGGGCCACGAGGCGATCGGCGCCGACCAAAGAAGCCTCGGCGGCAGCGGCACGCACCGCGGCGGAATCGGCGGCGAGCGCTCGTTGCAACGCTTCGACGGCCTCGGCAGTTGCGATCTCGGCCAACGCCGCCAATGCCTTGGGGGCGACCTCCGGCGTTGGATCGCCTACCAATCGAGCCAGAGCGCCGACCGCCTTGGCATCGCGACGAACTCCAACCGAGTTGATCACACCAACCAGGAGCGGTCCATGGAGTTTTCCCAGAGCGTCGCGCAGCGCGTCGTCGACGCCGGCGTCTGCAATCCGTTCCAGGCCGAAGCGGGCGTAGTTGCCGAGATTCTCATCGGCCAGAAGGGCGGCCAACGCCGGCACCGCGTCCTTGGTGCCGATCAGCGCCAATCGCTGGCAAGCTTTGGCCTTATCGAACGTTGCGGCGTCGGACCGCAGCACCTCAATCAGCCTGGCGGCTTCGGCCTTCTTCGCCGCATCGTCCGGCACAGGCGTCAGATTGTCTTGGGCCAACAAGTTGGCCGGCGCTAGGGCAAGAACAAGCGTTGCTGCAAGGATGGCAGACACGTTCCGGAAACTGGTCGTCACGGTTACACCTCTCGGTTTTGTTGTCTTTGGATCGATCGAGCGGAAGTCTTCCCAACCCACCCGCGATTACATCTGCCAGGGCTCGCGCATGGCGCGGGTCCGCATGCGATTGGCCTCATCGTCGCCGATGAACTCTTCTTTGGCAGGATCGAAGGCCACTTTGCGGTCGAGCATCCAGGCAATAGCCGCCGCATGGGCGGCAACGTGCGAAGAGCGGGCAATGTCGGCATTGGTCGCCGTCTGGGCCCGCGATTTCACGCAGTCGAAGAAATCGCGGAGGTGCGATATGGGAAACGTCCCCACCTTTTCAAAAACGGTTCGTTCCGTCCGCAATGTCTCGGGATAGACCGCCACCTCGTTGCTGTCGCCCGTTTCCACCCAACCTTCCTCTCCCTCGAATCGCACCTGGCAAGTCCCGAGAGGGAGCCAGTCCTTGTCGTCGTAAGGGCGCATGATCAGCTTCACACCGTTGGCATAGCGGCCATGCACGACGCGTTTCGATGCATAACCGCGCGCCGTGCCGACCGGCTCAAACTCGACCGGCGCCGAGCCGTCGCTCTGGTTGGCCCACTGGCACAGATCGACCGTGTGGCTGGCCCAATTCAACAGCCCTCCGCCGGCATTGAAGTCAAAATAGCTCAACCATCCGCTACAGCCGGGGCCGGCGGCGTAGGTGGCGTTGTACGGCCGCCACGGAGACGGTCCCAGCCACATCTCCCAATCCAGCGTTTCCTTCGGTGGCTCCGGTTCCGCCGGAAGCCAGTCGTGGCGAACCTGTTCTCCATGGGGGCCCCCTCCGTAGAAAGCGAGGGAGGCGTGCAGGGTGTGGAGTTTTCCCAATTTCCCGCTGCGGGCCAGATCGGCCGCGAACTTGAAACTGTCGATGGTTCGCCGCTGTGTTCCGACCTGGAATACACGCCCGTACCGTCGCATCGTTTCGGCCAGGATGCGGCTCTCGGCCATCGACATGGAACAGGGCTTTTCCACGTAGACGTCCTTGCCCGCTCTGGCCGCCATGACCGAGGCCAGGGCGTGCCAGCGGTCGCCGGTGGCGATGAGTACGGCGTCGATGTCCGATCGTGCGAGCAACTCGCGAAGGTCGCGATACGTCGCGCAATCCCGGTTGCCGTACTTGGTGTCGGCCATCTCCTTGACCGCCTTGCGCCGGTCGGCCCGCACATCGCAGATGGCCACAAACCTGGTATCCGGCAGCGATAGCAGCGCACCCAGAACGTAGGCGCCGCGGGCATTGATCCCGATTCCGCCTACCGTGATCCGTTCGCTGGCAGCCACGCCTCCATCCTTGCCGAGCGCCGATCCAGGAACGAACGCGGGAGCGGCCGCTACCGCACCGACTTTGGCGGCGGTGGCAAGAAACCGCCGCCGCGAGATGGCTGAGTTGTTAACTTTCATCAGGAGACTCCTTGATTCGTGCATCCTTCCGAACCGTCGCGAGGCTTCTCGCCGTCCGAAGGCCGACCGCTGTGATTATGTCCTGCGGTTGCCGGCCCGGTCAAGGACATTGAGGTCGTCGTCAGGCCATTTGACTGGCAGAACCTCGCCTTCTAAGATGCGGAACGCGGGGAGTACCGTAAAAATCACCGCGACTTTCGTACGTCAAAGGAGCCAATCCCATGCGTTCGCCATTGTTGTTGACGGCGGTAGTCTTGACACTGGCTGGCGCCGGCCGTGCCCTGGCGGCGGTCAACCTCTATGTCTCTCCGATCGGCAACGACGCCTGGTCCGGCAATCTTCCGGCGCCTGATAGAAATGCCCAGGACGGCCCCTTTGCCAGTGTCACTCGATGCCGCGACGAATTGCGCCGGCTCAAAGCCGCCGGAAAGCTCCCGGATGGGGCCATCGTCCGCTTACGTGCCGGTACATATCGTTTTACCGCAGCCCTCGCGCTCGGTCCCGAGGACGCTGGGACTGAAGAAGGCCCGATTGTCTGGCGGGCCTACGAAGACGAAAACGTGGTCCTCACCGGCTCACAGCCTGTGGACGGGTTCAAGCTCTGGAAAGGGCAGATTGTCGTGGCCGATCTGAAAGGCACGGCGTTGGAGAAGGTGGCCTTCCGCCAGTTGTTTTTCCAAGGCCGGCGGCAGGTCATGGCTCGCTATCCTAACGTCGACCCCAAGGATCCGCACTTCGGCGAATGGGCTCACGTTTTGGCCAGCGACCCGGCCCCGCCGACCAACCGCTCGGTCTCGGACAATGTCCCGCAGACCAAGGACCACTTCACCGCTACCCGCGATGTCATCAAACCCACCTGGGAAAAGATTGCGCAGGCAGAAATCGCCATCCATCCGGCCTACGGCTGGGCATGGAACGTCGTGCCTATCAAGTCGGTAGACAAGCAGACCGATACCATTTCGCTGGGCCGCCCCGTCAGCTATGGTCTGATGATCGGCGACCGTTACTTCGTACAAAACCTTCTGGCCGAATTGGACGCTCCGGGCGAGTGGTACCTGGATCGGGAAGAGTCGAAGCTCTACTTCTGGCCACCGCAGAGCCTGTCATCAGGCGAGGTCAGCGTGCCGGTCGCTGAATCTCTGATCGCCGCCGATGGCGCCGGCGACGTGACCGTGCGCGGGTTTACCATCGAGAACTGCAGCGGCAATGCGGTGACGCTCAAAAACTGCGAAAGGTGCCTCGTTGCCGGATGCATCATCCGCAACACCGGGATGTCGGGTGTGTCGATCGTGGGCGGGCACAACACGGGCGCCGCGGGCAACGATATCTATGCCACGGGCGCCGGGGGCGTCAGTATCAACGCCGGCGATCGCAAGACTCTCGTGCGGGGCGACTGCTTCGCCGACAACAACTATATCCATCATATTGCCGCCTTCCAACGCACCTACCAGACCGGCGTCAATCTCGCGGGGGTGGGCAACCGTGCCAGCCACAACCTGATTCACGACTGCTACCACCAAGGCATCCTGATCGGAGGAAACGACCACCTGGCGGAGTACAACGTCGTCCACCATACCAATCTGGGCTCCGAGGACACCGGCGGGCTCTACATGTCCTCGCGAGACTTCACCCAGCGCGGCACCGTCATTCGCTACAACGTGTTTCATCACCTCGGCGGTTTTGGAAAGAGCAACTCCTGGAACCCGGTCCGCAACGGCCAGGTGGAGTTTCACTATCCCGGCTTCACCTGGGGGATCTACCTCGATGCTCCCGAAGTCGGCTGCACGGTCTTTGGCAATGTGCTCTACAGCGTGCCGGTTTGCGGCCTGTTTAATCACGAGGGCCGCGATAACCGCTGGGAGAACAACATTATCGTCGACGCTCCGGCTTTCCGGGCCAGCAGCGGCAGCTATCCCGATCTTGACAAGCAGTCTTACTCCTACATCGAGGCCCTGCGAGAAAAGGGCGGCTACGACGTCTATCTGAAACACTACCCGGAACTGGCCACGTACACCGACGATCCGGCAACCCACCACACCTGCGCCCCTGGCACGTTTGCGCGCAACATCGTCTATTACACGGCCGACGGCGGCAAAATGATGCGCGAGCGGAACAAGGCCGCTTGGGACAACGGCCAACTCGTGTGGACCTTCAGCGGGAGTAAGGCGGCCTTCTTGGGCTTTGAGTTCGACGACAATTGTCTGTACGCTCCGCCGGAACTGCCGCTGAAGTTCAGCCTCACCCTGCGTCCAGACTCCGCACAGCTCTTGGACTGGCGCCAATGGCGCGAGCAGGGCAAAGATGGGCGTTCCCTGCTGGCTGACCCCAAGTTCGTCGATCCCGCCAAACGCGACTATCGCCTGCAACCGGATTCGCCGGCGCTGAAACTGGGATTCCAGCCGATCCCGCTGGAGAAGATCGGACCGCACCAGGATCCGCTGCGGGCCAGTTGGCCCATCGTCGAAGCGCCGGGGGCCGCTGCATTGGGAGATTTCACAACCCAGCGGTTCTTCAAGCTCCCGGGACGCGATCCCGTGCCGGCGGCGGAACTCCAGCCGCGCCAAGGCCTCGGAAACGTCGCGGCCAAGCTCAAGAACGGTCAGCCCGTAACGGTCGCGGTTTTTGCCGGCGGCGGCCATGCCCAGGGGCTCTGGACGGCGGCGGTGGGCCAGTGGCTGCAAACACAGTACCCGGCCGCCAGGTTTTCGATCATCAATTCACCGATTGACGGAGGTTTTCGAGGTTCGGGGCCGAGCGTCTTTCGTCTTGGCCGCGATGTTCTCAGTCACCGTCCGGACCTGCTGATCGTCGACTTCGCCGCCGACGACTTTGAGAGCAACGAGGAGGCGGTGCAGGCCAACGCCGAGGGGATGGTGCGGCAGGCCTGGAAGTCCAATCCCAACATGGACGTGCTGTTCGTTTACGCCTTCCGGATGGGATACGAGGCTGACTATGCCAAGGGGCTTTGCCCCAGTGCCGTCAGTGCTTACGAACGAGTGGCCATGCGATACGGAGTCCCGGCCGTCAACATGGGGCATCGCATAGCCCAGATGGCGGCCGAAGGTAAGCTGACACTCAAGGCGATTGCGGTGGAAGCCCGGGCCAAGCCGGAAAAGCCGGTGTTTACCAACGACGGCGTCTACGTCACGGCTGCGGGCGTCGGGCTCTACGCGACCATTATTCAGCAGAGCCTGACGGAGTTGCTCGCCGAGGGATCGCCTCGGCCGCACACTCTGCCCAAGCCACTCAACGCTCGTAACATGGAAGGGGCCGTCCAGAAGCCGATTACGCGGGAGATGCTCAGCGGCGACTGGCAGGAAGTGGTGCCCGCCGAGGCAGACGGCAGGCACTTCGCCAATCACTTCGACCGTTTGTGGGTCACGCGGACCCCGGGCGCGAAGCTCACTTTCCAGTTCACGGGCACACGGGCCTGGATCTTTGATGTCTTTGGGCCGGCAACGGGGAGAGTCAAGGTGACCGTCGATGGCGTGGAGAAGGGCGTTCGCCAACAGGTGGATCCGTGGTCGTACTATTACCGCTTGGGCAGCCTGGAGATCGCCTCCAACTTGTCGCCCGGCGAGCATACGGCGACCATCGAACTTCTTTCCGACCCCCCGGACCGGGCCGTGCCCATCAAGTCCGCGAAGCAAGCCAACCGCTACAAACCGGCAGATTTCGAGGGGGTAGCCCTGCACTTGGGTGCCATCTGCGTGCTGGAGGATCCCTGACGCAACCGTTCACGGGGCGGGGACTGGCTCTGAGCCAAGCATTTGCAGGCGACACGGAATCGGCGTCCTGGCGAGGTGCCTTTCCCCGTTTGGTTAGACGAGTTTCTACCGAATCTTCCTGCAACACCGCCCGCTCTTGCGGTTGCCGAGGGGAAACCCCTCGTAAGGCTTGGTCGCTTTTGCTGCCAGTTCGAATCGGGTAGACTTACCCGTGCAGGCACCTTGTCTTCCAGGAGGTCAGGTGTCACTGACACCCGCTCGCTACTAACGGGCAGGTGGCCGCTCATTGAAAGCAAGGATGTCAGGGAGCGGTTTTTGCGTTAGAATTGGCGGTCATGCCTCAGCCGCTGGAGGATGTGCTTTCGTAAATAGATAATTTGGAATAGTTTAGGGGTTGTAGCTCAGTCGGTAGAGCAACGGACTTTTAATCCGTAGGTCTCGGGTTCGAGCCCCGACAACCTCACTTGCAGCTTGGCAACTGACGGCGAGAGAGCGATGGGAGAGGGCTTCACGAGCCCTCTTTTTGCTTCAGTGGGCCGGCCGGA
>JAAYEH010000387.1 GCA_012728855.1 Rhodopirellula sp.
GGCGCAACGGGCCGACCTGAGCGGGCGCGCGATCGGCGAGCATGAGGGGATTTGTGCAAACGCGTCGTAGCGAATCGACGGCAATTGGCAACGCAGCCCGAGGTGTTGCAAGTCATTGAGACCCTCGGACGAAGGCTACGGACGCGAAAACTAAAGTAGTAAGTTCCGGTCTGACCCCGACTGGCGCGGACTGGCGCGACTGGCGCTGCGACAAAGCAACGCTGAATGCCTACCTGCAATTAACGGTGGTGTTCAACTAACAGGCGGGCATTTCCCGTCTTAGGCAATTTCTGCAGATCCTTGCTGATGGCGGGAGAGTCCACCGGCTCTACCAAATCGTTCTGCTCAATCCCGGGTCTTGTTGAAATGGCATCCAGGCGAGGTACAATGAACGCAGGGCGTGGGAAGAGCCGCCTGTAATGTCCGCTGTGGAAGAATGGATGAACGAGCATCCCAACAAGCATATCCGTGCCGCGATCGACTACGCGCTTGAGCACGGTTGGAGGCTCCGCAAGGGCAACGCGAGGGCCCACGCCTGGGGCCTGCTGTTCTGCCCGCACGGCGCGCGGGGTGGGTGCCGGCAGACGGTCATGTCGACTCCGCGAGTGCCCGAGAACCATGCCGCCACCATCCGGCGGTCCGTGGACAACTGCCCGCACCATTCATGAGGAGAATCCAATGGCGATCTATTCGTTCACTATCGTGCTGGCGGAGCATACTGAAGTGACCCTGGATCTTGCGGAGGCGCTGGCCGAGCACACGCACGACGACGGTGCGGCGCGGTCTTGCGAAGGAATGGTCTCGGTTGATTTTGACCGGGAAGCGGACTCCTGGGAGACCGCCCTTCGATCGGCGATCGCGGATGTCCAGCGGGCGGGTTGTCGAGCCGCACGGGTCGAGATCGAACCGCGGGCCGTGGTGGGAAACACGGAATGACGCCGCTCGTTGTTCGTGCGCGCGCAAGCTGCGCGAGTTGGGCGCAAGTAGAGGCGGAACTGGGGTCAGATCCGGACATTTGACTTCTGGCAGAAAGGTTAAATATCCGGACCTGACCCCACCGGTTTCCAAGGAACGGCTGGCCTCGATGCGCAACTGGACGAAGAACACCCAGACCCAGGCCGATGTCAAGATGTTCATCCTCGACAGCTTGTGGGACTTGATCCCGCGCCCGCCATTCTCCGAGGCAGATACCGAGGTCTTGGCGAACCGGGTCTATGACT
The DNA here is from genome assembly GCA_012728855.1 of Rhodopirellula sp. Classification (GTDB taxonomy): domain Bacteria; phylum Planctomycetota; class Planctomycetia; order Pirellulales; family Thermoguttaceae; genus JABWBD01. Next base: position 1,221 of record JAAYEH010000387.1, read on the forward strand.
TCGTGTGGGACTAGAGTTGCAGCGGCGTTTTTGCGGCGTAAAGGAACAGGCAAGTGACATGAGCGGTAAGAAGCGAGTGTTCATCAGTTCGGTCCAGAAGGAACTCGCTGCCGAGCGACGGGCGGTGAGGGACTACTTTCAGCGTGATCCCCTCTTGGGCCGGTTCTTCGACGTGTTCCTGTTCGAGGATCTGCCCGCCTCGGATCGACGGGCGGATGCCGTCTATTTGAAAGAGGTGGATCGCTGCGACGTGTACCTAGGCCTGTTCGGCAACGAATACGGCTACGAGGACGCCAAGGGCCTGTCACCCACTGAACGCGAATTCGACCGTGCCACGTCCGCCGGCAAAGAACGTCTGATCTTCGTCAAAGGCGACACGGACTCCGCCCGTCACCCGAAGATGCAGTCCCTCGTGCGCAAAGCTGGGTCGCAATTGATCCGGCGGCGATTCACGGCGACTGCCGACCTGACAGACGCGCTCTATGCAAGCCTGGTGGATTACCTGGAAGGCGTGGGCGTCATCCAGAACCGCCCGTTTGACGAACGCCCTTGTCCTGGCGCGACGCTCGATGATATTGATGCCCGCGCTGTTGCCGACTTCGTGCGCCTTGCGCGTTCCGTGCGTCAGTTCCCACTGCCGCAGCGGACCCCGAAGGCCGATGTATTGGCCCACCTGCACCTGCTCGCTGACAATCAGCCCACCAATGCCGCCGTCCTGCTGTTTGGCGGCGATCCTCAGCGATTCGTGTCTTGTGCGGAGGTGCGTTGTATGCACTTCCACGGCACGGAAATCCAGAGGCCAGCCCCTTCTTACCAGGTCTTCAAGGGTAGGCTCTTTGAGCAGGTAGACCGTGCAGCGGACTTCGTGCTCTCCGTCATCAATCGCAGCGTCGGCACCCGTGCCCTGAGCACCCAGGCACCCGTTGCCTATGAAATTCCACCCGACGTGGTGCGCGAGGCTATCGTCAATGCCGTCGCGCACCGGGACTACGCCTTGGCTGGTGCGGTGCAGGTATCCGTTTTCGCCGACCGGGTGGAAGTCTGGAACCCCGGCGTGTTGCCGCCGCCATTGACCCCCGAGCGGTTGCGCGAGCCGCACGGCTCCGTGGCCCGCAACGCGCGCATCTGCGAACCGCTGTTTCTGACCCGCTACATCGAGAAGTATGGCACCGGCACGTTGATGATGATCCGCGAGAGCGTCGAGCACTCACTCCCCGAGCCGGACTTCGAGCAGCGCGCCGGTGAATTCACGGTCACGGTTTGGCGAGACTGGCTCACAGAGGCAGTTCTGGCAACGTCCGACCTTAACGAGCGCCAGCGCCTTGCCATCGCCCACGTTAAGATCACCGGCCGGATGACCAGCCAAGACTATCGACAATTAACGGGCGCGACACCAAGAACGACAACGCGGGACTTGGACGACCTCGTGGACAAGGGACTTCTTCGGAAGGTGGGAAAGGTTGGGCGTGGTACTCATTACGTCATCCAGGCCAAACCGGACAAGAATCGGACAAATCGGCCATCTCCCATGTCGGAGGCGAAATCGGCCATAAATCGGACAAATCGGCCATCGACCCCGCGGCGTCGGAAAGGTGGCGCACAAAGCTGAGCACCGCTATCCTCACGGCAGCGGTGAGCGAAAGCAGCCCCTTCGCCGAGATGCCCAGTACCAAATGGATATGATCCCCCACCGCGTGCCCCTCCAGCAACTCGATGCCACGTTGCCGGCAGAGTTCGCGGATGATCTCCCCAATCTGCCGTCGCATCCTTCCATAGAACACCTTCTTCTGGTATTTTGGCGTAATCACTACATGATACTTGCACTCCCACCTCACGTGGGACAAACTCCTCCAATCATGCATGGCTCTCTCTCCTTGCCCCAGCGGGGCTTCCCCAGGAGGGAGAGTCTACCCAATACCAATCCCAATCCACCACGGAACAGTCCAAACCTCTTCCGGTCCACGGCCATAGGCCGTGGCTTCAAAGAGGAGTGATTCGCAGCGCCACGGTCCGACTTTATGGGAAACAGATTGTCGCTTCGCTGGGCGACAATTGTCCGTTGAGTTCGGGCGGGGTTTCGAAGAGCAGAACCTGCGCCGCATGGTACAGTTTGCCGAGGCCTTCCCTGACGAAGGAATTGTCGCCGCACTGCGGCGACAATTGAGCTGGACCCATTTCAAGGCCATTATTCCCCGATCCGACCCGCTGAGACGCGACTTCTACGCCGAAATGTACCGGCTGGAAAACTGGAGCACGCGAACGCTCCAGAATAAGATCCAGTCGATGCTCTTCGAGCGAACCGGACTCTCAAAGAGGCCCGACAAGCTGATCCGCCAAGAACTCGATGCCTTGAAGGCCGAGGACAAGCTTACACCGGAATCGGTCTTCCGCGACCCTTACGTCCTCGACTTCCCGGGGCTGGCGGATACCTATTGCGAGAAGGAACTGGAAGCGGCGATCCTGCGCGAGATGGAGGCGTTTATTCTGGAGTTGGGCGTCGGGTTCTGCTTTGTCGATCCAGAGCCATTTGGGTGCAGCGTCCTGACGCGATGAGCAAGAGTATCAACGAGATTCCGGTGGCGGATCGCCCGCGTGAGAAACTGCTTCGGAAGGGCGCGGTGGCGCTGAGCGGCCAGGAATTGATGGCTATCCTTCTCGGCAAAGGCACGCCCGGAATGGACGTGATGACGCTGGCCGGCAAGTTGGCGAGAGTGGTCGACGAGAAGGGGCTTGCGCTGCGCGTGGAAGACTTGACCAGCTTCGCAGGCGTAGGGGATGCGAAGGCGACGCTGATCCTGGCGGCCATCGAATTCGCCCTTCGGCGAATCAAGCCGGAAGGCGCCAGAATCGAGACGCCCGCAGACTTGCTGCCTCACGTGCGGCACTTCGCCGATCGCTGACAGGAGCATTTCCTTTGCGCGAGCATTGATGGGGCCAACGAAATCTTGAACATCCTCCTCATCTCAATCGAATTGGTGGCCCGGACACACGTTCATCCACGCGAAGTCTTCGCCGACGCGCTCGCAGATCGAGCCTCAGGGATCATTGTCGCGCACAATCACCCCAGTGGTGGTCTTGGGCCGAACCGGCGGAGCACGATGCCAGAATTGCTGCCAGAGCGAGGACGTTGATCGGTTTTTGCATGGGATTCTCCGAGAAGAAGCCCGGCAGCGCCGGTGCCGACCGGGCTGCCGGGAAATGGGATCTTGCCCGCTCGTCGATTCCGCTACTTCACGAGTTGTTCGACGAACTCGCGCGTCTTTTTGGCTTCGGAAATGAGCGACTTCGGATCTTCGCCGCGGGCAAAGCACTCGACCACCAGCGGCCCGCCGGTAAAGCCGCCCTGCTTCAGCTTGGCGAGTACGGCCTGGAAATCGACCATGCCGGTGCCCGGAGTGACCCAGACGTCCTTCTTGAGCTTGCCGTCTTCCTGCGACATGGTAAAGTCCTTCACGCACATACCGACGACCAGGCCGTCGACCCTTGCGGCATCGTCGATAGGGCTGAGTTGGCCGTCCGAGTAGTGATAGATATTCCCCGGATCGTACCAGATGCGGAAATTCTTTTTGCCGACGAACTCGACCGTCTTGCGGCACTGCGGCCCGGTGGCGTTCAGGCCTCCGTGCGGTTTGACGGTGATCACGAGGCCCTTCTCCGCGGCGTAATCGGCCGTTTCGGCGATGGCCTTGTAATAGGTTTCATAGAGTTTTTCGTTGCCGATGCCGCCCATCAGCAGCGAGGCGGCTTCCGCGGCGACGCAGTTGTCGATGAGCCGCTTCATCCCTTCGATTCCCGCCTCGAGCGATTCGTTGACCGGTATTCCGCCGCCGTAGACCGAAGGCACCTGCATTCCGCGGCTCTTGACCTCTTCGCCGACTTTCCGGGCTTCCTCTGGCGTCGTCTTGACCGAGATGACCAGCCGCGTGTCCGACTTCGTGGTCATCAACCCCGCATGCTTGTAGCCGGCCTCGGCGATGGCGTCGAGCGCGACGCGGTAGTCGAACTTGTCCCAGGGCCTCGTGTAGCAGCCGATCTGCCACTCGCCTTCCTTCCAGGGCGACGCCGCGGCGCAGGTATTGCCGAGCAGGTGTCCGGCGGTGGCGGCTGCCGCTCCGGCAGCGAGGGTGCGGCCGAGGAAGTGGCGGCGAGAAATGGTTGGAAAGCGAGCCATGGGCGGGATCTCCGAAGGTGGTGGGTTGTGTGCCAGCTTCAGTCTTCTATACCATGCCGTAATGGCCGATTCCAGCGGATCGGCAGGGGGCTGATGCCGAGGGCAAAGAGCGGTGGCGTGTGAATCTCGGCGACAAGGTCACGCGGATTGCCATCGTCGACCTGGATTCCGACGAGATCGCCGAAATCGTCTGCTCGGCAGAGAGCGCCCAGGTCGTCGCCGTTGAAGGTAACGGCGCGATCCTTTGGCAAGCCGCCTTCCCGGCTGGTTCGGCAGACGTGGCGGTACTGGCCACGGACAGTGAACCGCTGCTGGTGGCCGCAGCCGGAAGTGCGGGCTTGCTGGTACTCAACGGCTCAGGAAAGGCCGTCGCCCATGCGCCGACCGACGGCAGCGCCGGCCATGTGAGCTGGAGCGGAAATCAAGCCGTTGTGACGACATCGGAGGGCCAAGTGCAATTCTTCCTGTCTCTTCCGGCCCGTGAACGGTTAGGCGAACTGCAGACGAAATTGCCCCATCGCGCCTCTCATCAGCCCGGCTGCTTCGGAGCAGCCGGGCTGATAAACGGGCAAGCTCTCATCTGCCGCTCGCTTTACGAAGCAGCGGCCGCGGGGTTTGTTCATTCAGCGCGGCTTGTTGGGATTCTGCTGGTCGATTATCACCCGCGCGAGAATGCGGCAGGTGTTGCCCTCGGCTTGGAGCGATTCTTTGAAATAGCGCCGAAGGTTGCGGAGTCGATTCCTGGTGTGTTGGACCGGCTTGGTCTTCTTGTCGGCCCAAATCCAATTATCCTCTCCCAATTCGACGAGGTCCACAGTTCCGTCATTGTTGGCGGCTCGCAGGCACAATGCGATACAGAGGCGACGGTTCTCGCCGCCGGCGTGCAAGTCAGCGCGTTCTCCATCGAAAAATACCTCGATACCGTCGTACTCCTCGTGGCGGTAGTTGTCCCGCGTGACTCCGGGCGGAAAGATCAGTCTGATTTCCTTGTGCGTCGGCTGATGCCAACAAAAATCGGTCTGACTCCAAACCGAATCGTCCACGCGGAGATCCAGGAGCCGGTAGTCATCGGGCTTCCAGACGGAATTTGAGCCCTCGGTATTGGCCTTCGCTTCGACGAGCGCCTCCAGGTGGCTTTGCGGCCCGATGCCGGCGGGCAGCGGAATGGGCTTTCCATCCACGTCGTAGCGGAACAGCAGGTGCGCGGCGAAACGAGCCGCCGCCAGAGTGCCGAGCGAACTGCTCCCCGCCACGTGGATTACCACGCACAATCGGCCACCCCGGGAGACGACATATCGCCGGATGAGGCCATAGTCGGTCCGCACCTTGTCGATATCCGCTGTGCGATAAGGGGGTTCACCGCTGCTCTGGTCCGTTCGCAGCACGGCGTGATACTCGCGATGAAGCTTGCCACGGGGCAATTCCGCCGGGCGGAAGTCCAAGCCGAATCGGTAACGAGGCGGCTGTCGCTTCATGGCCCAGTCTTCCACGGCTTGCTTTCCGAACAGGGAAAGCCTGCCCACGAAGACGATCGCCTTGACTCCGGCCAGGTCATCCACCGTCGGCAAATACCCGCCGGGGTCCACACAGAGGAACTCCGTCGCGGGGAATTCCGTCCACGGGAACGACCTCGCCAATTCAATGACTGCGTCTTCATCCCGCCGCAGTCGTTCGGGATCGGCGACGCGAAGCACCAGCGATCGTTGATGCAGATCGGCCCGGAACCAGTCCTCCAGGGTTCGCGGCGAGTCGCCTACCTCGGGGTTGACCAGTTCGAGCGTAGCGATCAGCAGCGTCTTCTCGGCGGCCACCATAACCCTGGCATCAGTTTCTTCGAGCAGACAGTGCTTCAATGTCTGCATCAGGGCCCAAGTGATGAGAATGGTTCCCTTCCAGATGAGCATGCCCAGAGAAAGCCAAGCGTCTCTGCGGATGTGCGGATTGTCGGCAGTGAGACTTCCAACAAAAAAGTCTGCCTGACGTTCCAAATCCTCGTCCCATGTTTTCCCCATGAGAATCCTCCTTCTCGAACCGGCCTTCCGAACAGTCTACGTCCGTCGCACGCGGCGCCGGATGAAACGATGACTGTTTCGGAGTGTTTCGGAATTGTTTTGCCGATTCCCTGCGACAATGCGGGGGTCAGCAACGAAGGGGAAGAACCAGGCGCAGCGGGGTTATCCGCAGAGGGAGGTCAAAGTGGTCGTTCGAGGAGTTGGTAACCAGCCGCACATCGTTCCGCACCTTTCAACGGTTTTCCGTCGCAGGCGAACTGGTCGGTGGGACAACGCTCTTGCCTTGGCTTGGCGGCTCGGCAGGAGCGTCCACCGGCCAGTCTAATACTCGCTTCCATCCGGTCAAGAGCGCAGCACAAAAGGGTAAAAAATTATGCAACAGTTGACTCTCTTCTACCTTCTCTGTGGCGACTTCAGGCAGTTGGAGTCCGCGACAGTCGCGAAGTCAACCGCAGCCACGGTGCATGGCAAGGCGTGCGAATTGTGGCTAACGCGCGACGGGTTGCTGCAAACCGCCGCACCCGGTTCGTCGTTTTGCTCAGATGCTTTAGCCAAGATGGCCGCCATGCTCTGGAGCGTCGATGAGGGCGGACACCAGGCATGGTATCTCACCCCACGCAACGGTCGCGTGGCGATCAACGGCTCGCCGCCCTTACCGCTGGCCCGTCTGGAGCCCGGGGATCTTCTCGCCGTGGATCAGACTCTCGCCTTTGCCAGCACGAGTTGGGCGCCCGTTGCCCAGGCGGCGCCCGCGGACATCGCCGACAAGCCCTGCCCGCTTTGCGGCGAGCCGCTTTCGGTAGCGCCCGTGGTTCAGTGTCCCGATTGCGGGCTTTGGACGCACCTGGAGCGGCCCGAGGAGCCCGACTCGGCCGAGGCCCTCAATTGCCACCTTCTCGGAGGCCAATGCAGTCAATGTCACCGCACTGCCTCGCTGGAGCGGATCCTGATCCCCGAGCCTCCCGAGAAGCTCATGGCCGCGATGCAATCCGACGCCGGCGCCTGGCTGGCGTGACCACCGACACAAAGGATCCTGACATGACCGCCGTGCCCCCAAGACAACGACTTCCGCTCGTTCAACTGGCGGATATGCTCGATTGCGACCCCGCGCCGACGGAAGGCCAACGGGCGGCGCTGCGAAAGATCTCGATCTACAACGTCGGCTACGGCTCCGTGGCCCGGCCGATGGATGATCGCTTGGCGGAATTCGGCGTCGAGGAGTTCACACTGGCCGATCCCAAGCGTTACCGCGCTGAAAGCATCCTTTCCCAGTGCGAGTCGGACGAGGTCGGCCTCTGCAAGGTCGAGGCCGGCCTCCGCCGCCTCGGGGCCAACGCCCGCATTGCGGCCTTTCCCACCGATGTCTTCGAGTTGCCCGACGGTCTGGTCGGTGAAAACACGATTGTCGTCAGCAGCGTGGACAATCGGCGGGCCGACATCGGCGCCAACCGGCTGGCGACGCGGATGCGAGCCCTATTCGTTAAGGTCAACATCGAAACGGCCTACGACTATATCGCCATCCGTTGTTACGACTTCCGCACGAGACCGGCATTGTGCGCGGAATGTCAGTACTCCGAAAGGATGTACTCCCAGCAGCGTCATCCTCGAAGCTGCGATGACGGCCCCCAGCGTCAGACAGGAGCCCCGCGGTGGCTCTCGCAGACCGCGGGCGATGCCGCGGCGTTGGTTATCGCTCAGCTCGCCGACGAAGCAACGGCTGCGCGTTGGTTGGGCCGGCAGTGGCAGCTTTCGCTCTCCACGGGCGAGGCCGGGTTTTCGGAGTTGTCCCCTTCACCGCGATGCCGCTGGAACCACAACAACCACTGGCCCCATCTGCTGCGCCGACCAGGCGGCCCGGAAACGGTGAGCTTGAAAGACCTGCTCAACGAAGCCGACATGCCGGGCGATTCCAAGACTTGCGTCCAGTTCTGCCAACAGGTGGCTACCGCAGCGTGTTGCGAATCGTGTCTCGCCCATCTTAACGGGGTGTGGTGGCTTTCGGAACTCCGCCGGCCGCTGGGAACCTGCGCGAAGTGCGGCGGCGTGCTGCTGGCGGTGCCTTATTGGATGTATCGGCAGATCCACGCCGACGGCCTGGCTTCGGTGATCGACCGGCCGCTGGCGGAGTGGGGCGTGCCGGCGTCGGCGGTGATCGCCCTGGTGCGAGGGCGCCGCAAGCGAAGTTATGTGATTGGAAATAACCAAGCCAATGGGTTCCCCAATACTAACCGCGGTTAAACGATTTTGGTTGCAGTCGAAGGCCCCGTTAGGAGGTTCGTGCGATGAGCCGCGTCTTTCAATCGAAGAAGAAGTCTCTGACACAGACCGCGCAGCAGTTCAGCGCCCGCAGCCCGGCGATGAAACTGATCCGAATCGATGCGTGCGACGATGAGTGGCGAGCATTGGTGATGCTCGATACCAAGACACTTGCTCAACGGTCCGACGGCACCATCAAGACCGCATCGCCGATCGTGATCGGCATCCGCTACCACGAGCGTTTTCTCGCCGAAGCGCCCCACCCCTGCGAGATTGTCACCGTGTTCCAGCCCGTGGGAGTTTTTCATCCCAATTGTGCCCGCTCGGGGGCGATGTGCCTGGGCCATCCGCCGGCGGGTTTGGGCCTGGATTTCATTCTCCATCAGGTTTGGGCCGGTTTGAACTACAACATGCGGACAGTCAATACCCGGCCATTTGAAGTGCTCAATCGAGATGCCGCGGAATTCGTTCGCAACAACGCCGAGCGATTTCCGCTCTCCACCCGGGGCCTGTTCGAATAAGGAGCGACGTATGTCCAACGCTTTTTTCGATTCTCACAAACTCACCGATCACCTCGCCGCTTGCGGTTGGCAGCACGAACCCGCTTCAGGAAGTTGGCGACGAGCCACCGATCGGGGCTCGGCCTTGCTCCGCCCGCTCGATGCGAGATCGGGTTGGCAGCAGTTCGAGCTTCAAAGCGGCTACCTCCCCACGCCCGAGGCGGGCGGCCCGCTCGCCGCCAACCAGCGGCTCTACGGCCCGGCGAAGTTCGTCGGGGGGCGAAGCCGACCGCTGCTGTGTCGCGTCGATCTGCCGGCGGAACTGCCGGACCGGGCCGATCCGGCGTCGGCCGGTTTCGACCCCTCGATGTTCTCGGATCCGGTACGGGCGTGGGCCGAGGCGGTCACGGTTTGCGCGACGGGGCAGCGTTCTGCCGGCCGCGTGCCGATGCGGCTCGACGAATCCCACGTCGCCCGATTCGAGCGCGACGGCTACTCGGCTTCGTTCGACGACGACGAGTTGCACATCCACGTCCATCTGCCGGGCCTGTTTCGGGAAATTGCGATCCGCGAGGAGCCCGGGCTGGGTGCGATCGTCACGGCGGAGTTGCTCGATTTGAGCGGCCTACCGGATGGATGCCGCGAAGCCGCCTTCTATTTCGCCGAGGCGGCCAACGATCGCTTGGGTTTGGTGAGACTGGCCGTCGCGGAGGAGCCGTCGCCAGGCATCCTCCGCGCGATGGTGCATGTTGGTTGGGCGCCGATCCCCGGCGTGTGGTTGCACGCCGCTCTGGAAGCGGTAGAGGCGGCCGTGACGCTGACCGCGCGTGAACTGGCGGCTCTTCGGGATCGAGAGCTGGCCGAATTGGTCCTGGCCGCGGCAGCGGTCTAACCACGAAAGGAGGGTAGTTGTTATGTCCACTCTGTCGAAATCTCCTGCTCGCGACCGGTTCGTCGCCGTTACGGTGCGCGACCCCACCGGTCACCGCCACGTGATTCTCGAAGGTCTGCGGGCTTCGGCCTCCGTGCCGGAGATCCGCAGCCGCGCGATCGCGTCGCTCCATTTGAGTGAGGATGTCGACTGGGCTCTGAGACACGACGCCAGCGGAAGGCTGTTGGGCGAAACTCAAAAACTGTCGGAGTTTGCCGACAAGGAGTCGCCGACGGCCGAGTTGACGTTGCAGCCCGACGCCGGGCTCGGCTAAGTCCGAGTCTCTGTACGTCAGGCTTTCCCGCCTGACGGAAACGCCGATGGAGGCTTTCCAGCCTGGCGGAAACAGAAAGCCAGGCTGGAGAGCCCGGCAGAAACGGAGAGTCAGGCTTTCCTGCGTGACTGGACGAGAACGTCAGGCTCGCAACGCTAGATCAGCCTGAAAAGCCTGAGATAAACTGCCGCCGGCCAAAACCTGCCAAGAAGGAAGCCCATGCGATGTCCGATCAGCCCGTGCATGAATACCTGCTGAAAATTACCCGCACCGCGGACGGGGCCGCCTTCGGGCCACGCACGGTCCCGCGTTCGCAATTGGAGCCCGCTTGCGAGCAAATGGTCTTCCTCGCCCAGCGACGCGGCATGATTGGGCCGGAACCCAATGGGGCGAACGTAACCGAAGAACCGCTGTTCACGCGGCCCGACGAAGACGAAATCACCGGCGTGGCATTGGCCATCCGCGGCGGCGGCCGGCAAATCCGACGCCGCTTGTCCGTCGAGAACCTCTTCGGCGCCTACGTTTCGACCTCCACCGCGCAACTGCTGGCCGCGAATCAACTCGCCGGCGCCGACACGATCCACTACCGCGTCTACGCCCGCCGCCGCGAAGCGGCCAAAGCGGTCGACAACGTCGTCGCCCGCGTCGGCCGCCAATCGCTGATCGTCGGCGAGGGCCAACTCGACGACTGGCTTGCCGACGCCGAAGCCGTCGGCCCGATCGGCGATCGGGATCATCCGGTGTTTATCCCCGATTCCGTGCTCGAGCTTTCGCGGCAGTACAGTTGGCAACGCGGTTCGGAAGGAGGCTGCTGGCTCATCGGCCGCCTCTACCGGCAAACGGAACCGACTCACGAGATCTTTTCCGTGATCGACACGGTGATCCACGCCCGTGGCATGACCCACAGCCGCTTCGGCTTGGATCTCTCCACGGAAACCTACACCCATCTCGCCGACCAGCTCCAACGCCGCCGCGCCCGGCCTGGCCATGCCGGCGAGCTGGCGATGGGATTCTACCACACGCATCCCTTCTTGCCGTCGGATCTCGACGATGGGGAAGCGTGCGGCACATGTGCGAAGCGGGCGGAGTGCCGCCTCTCCTCGGCGGCGCTGTTCAGCCAGAAGGACGCCTTATTTCACAAGGCGATTTTCGGACACACCGCCTATGCCGTCGAGTTCGTTCTCGGCCTTACTCCGCGCGAAGAGTTCGACTTGCGGGCCTTTGCGATGGACGGCGGTCAATTTCGTGAACGGGGATTCTACCGCGTCGGCCGCAAGAAGGAGGAAGCAATGGCGACCGCCGCAACAGTTGGTTGATTGGACAAGCGAACGCCAAGAAAAGGAGGAAAGTATGGAACAGAAACTCAAAATCCTCAACGATCACTGCGCCGAAATGGTGCATGACGAGGGGGTGAAGATCGACGACCGCGCCGACGTGCTAATCTACCATATTACCGAGCACGGGCTGGATTGTCGGGCGGTCGTCCGCACGCTGTTGGCCGAAGCCGACCTGGGCCGCAAACTGCAGAAGGCGGCCGAAGAGGTCGATCAGACGCCGCTGGCCGACGAGCTGTTCGTCGATACGATCGAGGAACCTCGCTTCCTGGCGGTCGTCACTCGCGGCCGGGATCTCGCCTATCTGCCCGCCACGCGCGAGGCGGTCGACGGATTGAAACAGGGCGACCCCGTCCTGATCGATATGAAGGCCGGCCGCCTGGCCGGTCGTGACGGCAAGGTGGCCGCCGTCGGCGACGTGGCCACCGTCGAGTCGTTGCCTCCCGATCGCCCCTGCCAGATCGTCGTCAAGCACCAGGAGCACTCGCTGTTGGCGAGGCTCCACCACCGGCTTCACACGCAGCGGGAGCAGTTCAAACCAGGCACCCGTGTGCTCTATGATGCGCAGCGGCGCTTCGTCCTAGACCTCCTCGATACGGACACCGACGGCAGCGAGTTGCTCACCGACCTCGCCAAGCTCGGCGCCGTCCGCCGCTCGGACGTCGGCGCGCCCAAGCCGATCGCCGGCGAAATTGTGGACCGCGTCCGGCAGTGCTTCGAGCATCCCGACTGGGTGAAGACCATGCATGCTCGCCAGCGGTGCAGCTACCTCTTGGTCGGCGGCACCGGCTGCGGCAAGTCGTTCCATCTCAAGTTGGTCGCCCAGGAAGTCCACGACCTGGTCGAAGAAATCACCGGCGAGCGGACGAGCCGATTCGTCGTCTGCGATGCCTCGCACTTCTGGCATTCCCTTTTCGGCGAGACGGAACAGCGGATTGCCCTCTGGGCCGACCGGTTGCGAAACCTTGGCGCCAGACCACTGAAGGACCGCCAGGGACGCACGGTTCCTTTCCCGTTGTTGGTCGTCCTGGAAGAATGCGAAGCCCTGCTCCGTGGCCGGGGCGAACAGCAAGGGAGCGGCCACCTCTTCGACCGGCCGCTGTCCCTCTTGCTCCAGAAGACCGAATCCCTGGAGGCGGTTCTTGAAGTGCCCATTATCTGGGTGGCGACAAGCAACCGCATCGACCTCGCCGACCCGGCGGCCATTCGCCGATTGGGTCTGCGGCGAACGGTCTTCGGCACACTCAGCCTGCCGGAGGCGGCCGCTGTGTTGTCCACGAAGCTGCCCGCCGATCTTCCCATCTTTCAGGAAAACGGCGACCGCGGAGCGGCCCGCAACGCCGTCATTCAACGAGTGCTCGGCTATCTGTACGGTCCGAATCCCAAGCAAGGCCTGGTGGAGGTGCAGCTTGCCAACAGCGAGCGCCGCACGCTCAACCGCTGCGAGATGGTCACACCGGCCGTGATTGAAGAGGCGATCAGTTCGGCCACCGACGAGTGCCTCCGCAAGAGCCACAGGGCCGGCTCGCTGTTGGGGCTCGACGCCGACGCCGTGATCGGCTTTCTGCACCGCCACTACACGGGCATGGCCCAGACGCTGCGGCCGCACAATATCGCCGAGCATTGCCCGGAGTGGTTTGCCGACGAAGCCCCGGTGGTCCACAACGTCGTTCCGCTGGTCCGCCGCAACCGGCGAACCGCAATGCCGCTTGCCCTTGGTTAGCGAGTATCCCCTTCCAATAACTTAATTTCCCCACAGGAGCCTTTCCCATGACCCTCAACCTTCGCCGCCCTCGACCCAGCACGGAATTCCAGCCTTCGATCCAGTTCGGCGGCGCGGCTTCCGACGCGCAGCCCGAAACCGAGAGCCGCAACGTTCTCGTGACGTCGGGAATTCACAGCGGCCGTTTTCCGATTTCGGGCCTGCAGATCCGGGATGCCCGCAGTGTGCTGGCGCCGCTGGTGAACATCGACGACAACGCCGTGGCCGTGATCAACGGGCGCGTCGTGGAAGAGGACGAGATCATCGCCGAAAACGTGACGATGGTGGCCTTCGTCAAACCGAGCGCGATCAAGGGCGCAACCTAGCGGAAAGATGAGAGTCGAGAGCCGGTCGCACCGGCTCTCGACACTTCACGTTTCACACTCAACACTCCACACTCAACTCTCAACTCTCCCATGACGGAACGAATCATCATCGAAGGCCGGACCGCTCGCCTCTCCAACGGCGACGGGACCGGCTGCGAAGCCGATGTCGAAGCCTGGGTTCGGCAGATCAATCGTTTCAGCGTCGCTGGTCGGGGCGTCGAACCGATTCCCGACAACGTGAAATGGATCGTGTCCTGCGGCGGAACAGAAGTCTTTATCGTCGAACTGAAGCCGGAACTCCGCCGCATCCTGTGGATCAGCGAAGACAGCCCGGCGCCGTTTGGCCCGGAGGCCAAGGCAACGGCGCACCGCCTGGCCACGCCCTACGTGGTCCTCAAGATCCCTTTCCGCCGAGGCCGCATCGTCCCGCGCGTGGAAGTGTTTTATCGGAACGAACCGCTCGCCCGTATCGACGGTCCGGGCGGAGCACTCTATTGGCCGAACCTGCTGAACGTCAGTCCCAACGCCCACGACTGCACGAGTTGGTTCTGCACGCAATATCTGGCCGCCGAACCGATCCGAGGCGGACGGGCCGGCGCGCTCAGCGCGGTGGTCCATCATCTCTGGGGAGGCCATTTCAACCGCAGCAGTGAATTCCACGAGGGACAATCCGCCTTCGGCAAGGCGGCGCTGGACGGCGTCGACCCGCGCGTCACCGACGTCAAGCGTTGGGAAGCGGAATCGGTGCGCGATCCGCGATTCATCCTGTCGATCCCGTGGCGCGCCACGGAGTTGGACGTGAGCAAGCTGATCGATTTGGAACTCTGCGCCCAGGGTATCGCCGCGCAGGCGCCCGGTTCCGTGTCCGAACTGGCCAATCCGCTCATGCGAGCCGCACGGCCGGCGGCGAAAACTCGGTGAACACGGGCAAAGGGGTCGGGAGTCTTTTTCCGTATCGGCCGCCGACTGCCGCGGATGTGCCAAGCGGCGATGAGGCCGATACGGAAAAAGACTCCCGACCCCCTCCGGTAACTGCAAAGTTTCTTCCTCCGCCAATACCAGACAACGAGGCTTCCCATGCAAGTACCCACCCACGTCAAATTCGAAAACCGTGAGCTGCCGGCGCTCGAACCGGGGCAAACCCGGCTGGTGGTCGCGGCCGACGGCGTCTACCGCGAGCGGCGAACCGAGATCTTCACTTCCTCGGCGCGGCTGGCGGGGGCCGCGGTTGAATTGGCCGACCACTACCAGTTCTGCCGGCTGCACTGCGGCAAGCTCAACCGCGTCATGCTGCGGGCGATGCTGTCGTTCTTCCGCCACGCCCACGCCCTGCACCACGGCGAGGCCGCCTTGGTGCTGCTCTACGCTCCGGAAGGGAAGCGTTTCCGCTGGCACTGTCCCCGACAAACCGTGGAAATGCACTGGAGCAACGGCCGCTGGTGGACCTCCGACCAGATCAAGTTCGACAATCCGGCGGTGCTCCCGGACGGATTCCTCCACTTCGGCGATGCGCACCTGCACGCCGGATCGGTGTCGCCCAGCGCCATGGATGTCAACGACGACCAGGACGGCCTCCATATCATCGTGGCCGACGTCGACAAGCAGCCCCGCTATCACATCGACTTCGTCGTTGATGGCCGGCGGTTTCGCGTCGCGCCGCACCTGATTTTCGAGGAGCCGGAGTGCCTACCTTGCGCCCAACCCCCACGACGCTGGCTCGAGCAAGTCTATGTCCGAAGATACGTCCCCTATAGCTACCCGAACCACGGAGACCAATACCCATGACCGCAACCTCCATCGGACATCCCCAAGCGTCTGCCGATGCATCGGCGGCCGAGACTATCCGGCGTCGACTGGACACGAGCATCCTCACGCGCGGGCGTGTCGTCATCATCGGCTTGGGTGGCATCGGACTGTTTCTCGCCCGCGCCGTTCTCACCTTCCTGGCGGGCCTGCGTCAGACGCTGGCCCCCGGCGAGGAGATCACTATCTTGCTCTGCGACGGCGACGTCTTCGAACCGAGCAACAACTATCGGATGGACATCCCCGATTTCATCAACAAGGCGGAGGCGGTAAGCGGAGACTTTCTCGAGCGCAACGACAACCTCGGCCTCAACCTCCGCTGCTCGCCGCAATACGTCACTGAGTCGAACATCGAGCAGATCGTCGCCGAGGGGGATCTGGTGCTGCTGGCTTGCGACAACCACGCCACGCGGAGCCTGGTGAGCCGCCGCTGCGCGGGCGGCAAGCTTCGCAACACGATCCTGATCTCCGGCGGCAACGACGGTGTGGAGGAAGGTCTGCGCGGCAGTTACGGCAACGTGCAGGTCTACGTGCGGGCGGACGGGATCGACCTGACCGCGCCGTTGGACCGCTTTCACCCCGAAATCGCCAATCCCGCCGATCACCGGCCCGACCAACTCGGCTGCGACGACCTGGCGGCCGCCGGCGTACCGCAGTTGATCTTTACCAATCTATTTGTCGCCAGCGCCATGTGCAACGCCCTGATTCGGCAGCTCATGCCCCCTTCCGGAGAACCGATGTACGACGAGGTGGCGCTGGACGTGATCGACGCGGTCTGCCAGCCCCACTGGATCTCCGCCACCCCCGACGCAAGCGGCCCGGCTGTCGCCTGCGACTCCGACATTGCCCCGACATCGACTTCATAGCGAGCAGCCGGGCTGCCGGCGGTTTTTCGCGAAAGAATGCGCGAGGCGCCGAAGACACGGCTTAACCCGCGTCTGATCCGAAATGTGCGTACACGATCCAACAGGTTCAGGGCGCGGCGGGCGCATCATCGGGACGACGCCGAATTCTTGATCCGACGGACCGTCTGCCGTCCAACTCTGGCCGGCATCCCCACGATCTCGATCACCAACGCCGGGTTCGCGCGGAACACCTGCAACATCCTTAACGCTGCATGGGACGGTTTTCGTTCTCCCTGCTCCCAACTCATGTGGCAAATCGACAGCCAACATGCCAAGCTACGGCGAATCAGCGGCACACCCCGGCCGGGAGAAGACTTGGCGATGCCGCATCGTGGCTAAGGAAACATCGACGCATTGCCCGGGGCGACCGTGTGAGAGAGACGGGATGCAGCGAATCCCGAACTCTCCCCTCATCCCGTTCTGCCGCCAGACCTCCCGCCCCGATTTCCTGGACAATCCGCTGCGGATCGGAAGAGGCGACATCCGCACAATCGGCACAGCCGATACAGATTCACTCTTCTCGAACCTTCGTCCCGAATTCCGCTCGCGCAGCGTGCGGATTTGTGCTGAATATCGGGTTTTCTCCGTCGATAACGACTTCAGCGGATTTGCGGACAGGTTCGATGACGGGGAGAATATCTTTCCTCAATGCGGGAGCGATGCTCATGAGAATTCTAGTGCTCACTGCGGCTCTGGCCACGATACTCACTACTAATCCCTCCCCGATCCGATCGCAAGAAGAGCCCGGACTTTTCCCGCATCGAATGGAACCCATGAGCTACGCCGGAATAGCCTTCGCCCAGGATCAAGAGCTGCCCCCCTCTCCGAAGGCGGGTATTGATTCGGCGCTGCCGGCGCCCGTTGCTAGCCCGCCCGCCCGTTTGCCGGAAGACCCGGGCTATCAGCGACCGGACGAACCCGCTCCTCGGCCGATGGCAGGCGCGCAGCCTTCATCGCCGACTCGGGCTTCAGCGAGACCGCTGTTGCGTCCGGGGATTCGAGGCACGTGCGATGCCCCCTCCGTGTGCGGTCCTGCCTGCACGGAGCCAAGCGTCTCCTGCGAGAGGTGTGTGCCGCGTTGCCGTCCGGTATGCGATCGGGGGAATTGGAACCTCTTCGGTGCAAAGTGCTCGCAGTGTGCGCGACCAACGCGCAGCGGGGCGTGCGCAACCAGTGGTTGTCTCGCCTGCCGTTGTCCAAACTGCGAGCGCCCTTGCCGACGCGTGGGAACCGGTTCCACCGAAACGTGTACACCGCGCTAGCTTCGGCCAGGCCCCGTCCAGTGTGAGCCTCTAGACCTCTCCCGAATCCAGGTTGAGCAGTTCGTTGTCGTAGGCGCCTTCCAACTCACGGACCTTCTCCGCCAGCTCCTCGTTCTTCTCGATCACGCTGGAGACATGCAATTCCCACTCCGTGCTGGTCATCCGCAGGGAATTGAGATCGAGCGGGAGTTTGAGGATCTTGGAGAGCCGGCGCGTAACCGCCTCGATGCTCAGCGGGTTGGTGCCGTGCAAATAGCCGGGGATTTCCGCGACCAGGGAAATCATCTCCATGCCCAGTGACGGGGCTTCGGTCATCATGTAACTGACGAACGAACCGGGGCCCTCGTAACTGCTCTTCCGTACCCCGTACTGTTCCATTTCCGAAAGTAGCTCCGCGTCGGAGCAGCTCACGTAGAGACGCGGCTCGCGTGTGTGCGGCACGGAGCCGCCGAAGGATCCGACAAAAAGGATTCGCCTTACGCTCAACGTCTCCGCCATGTGGAACACGCATTTCCCGAAGGTCTTCCATCCCAGGTGCGGCTCCTTGCCGATGAACAGCACCAGATCGGCCGGCTCGTGAGCGTAAAACGTGTTCGACGGCATCTCGATCGACTGGATCAGTCCGTCCTGAATGTCCACGCGCGGCCGGAACAGCGCCGTGATTTCCATCGAGCCGGGAAAGCTGTAGATATAAAACGGCTCCGGTTCGATCTCGGCGATCGGCTCCGCTTCGACCAGGTCGACCAGGCGCTTGACGGTGCCGGTTGAGACATCGCCGCCGTCCATCCAGCCGGTAAAGGCCAAGACGAGCGTCGCCCGTGTCAAATCCGGGCAACGGCGAATTCGTAGGTATTCGGTGTGCTTGTCGGTCATGTACGAATTGTAACAGTTGGCGTCGGAGCGTACACGGTTGGAGCATCGCGGCGCCGCAAGATGGGCATGGTTCACGAGCCGCCGCGGCGCGACAGCAGCACGGAAAGCCCGTAAAGGGGTAGGCCCGCCAGCAACGGCGCCGCTCCCACCAGTGCCAGGGAACCGGCGTAATCGAGGCTGGAATGGAGCATATAGATGCACGTCGCCGAGAAGATGATCGGCGGCAGCGGATACCAGGGGACGGAGAAACCTCGCTCCCGGCCGCGATCCTTCACCCTCAACACAAACAACGAAAGGCCGGTCAGCAGAAAAAAGACCCAGAAATACGGCGCCGAACCGGCCAGCAGCGTCTCGAAACCGCCGAAGTACTTGTCCCAAGGCAAACCGCCGAGCCCGGCGCTGCCCAGCGCTGCGTCGAACAGATTCCGGCCCCGTGGTGTCCCGACGAGGAAAATCAGCAGCAAGGCGATGGCGGCCTGCGCCAGCAGAGAAGCGACGGGCGAACCCGATTTCGCGCTGCGGTGGCCGAGCCAGGCAAAGCCCCGGTGGTCCTCGCCGACAACCGCATAGACCCGCGATCCCGCCAGGATCATCCCGTTGATCGCCCCCAGGGCCGAGATCATCACCAGCAAGCTCACCGCTCGGCCGCCCATCGGTCCGACGGCAAGTGCGAGAACGTCGGCGGCGGGCGTGGCGGTCTCGCGCGCCGCATCGAAGCCGAGAACCGCCAGGTAAGCGGCGTTGACGGCCAGGTAGACGACCGTAATGCCGGCAATGCCGAGAATCAGCGCTCGCGGCAGGTTCCGGCGCTGGTCGCGGACTTCCGCGGCGACGAAAACGGCATCGTTCCAGCCTCCATACGCATAGAGCACGAAAACCAAGGCAAGACCCAATCCCGGCCCCATCAAACCCGCCGTCGTGCGGCCGGGCAGGAATACGTCGCTTCGGCCCCAGAAGGCGCCGGCGATCACCACGACGGCCAACCCGAGCACTTTCGCTCCGGTGAGCAAGTTCTGAAGCGACTTCCCCACGAAAAGGCCAAACAGGTTCAGCAGCGTGAGGATCATCACCGCCGAGGCGGCAACCCACGGCGTTGCCTCGAACGGCAGATTCCACAGCCCCGCAGCGTAGTCGGCAAAGGCATACGCCATCACCCCGATGCTGCCGGTCAGAATGATCGACAATTGAGCCCAGCCGAAAAGAAATCCCACCCAGCGCCCGTAAGCGCGGCTGAGATACTCGTAGTCGCCGCCGTTGCGAGGGTAGGTGGTCGCCAGTTCCGCGTAGCAAAACGCGCCGAACACGCAGAGCACACCGCCCAGCAGCCACACCCCCAGGGCCTGCCAAGGCCCCGCCACGTTCTGAAAGACCATCGTTGGCGTCCGGAACACGGCGGTGCCGACCACGATCCCGACGATGATGCTTACGGTATCCCACAAGCTCAGCCGCTCGGCGAGCGAATCGCTGCCGGTCGACGGTTCTGTGATCAGAGACTCGGATTCGAAAGTGGGTTTCATGATTGCCGTTGGGCGGACGGTTGAGGTTCGTGCCATCGCTGTTAAGGATCGGCGAATGAACAACTGTCCTACTTAGAGCCTATCCCAAAACCTTGGCGGAGAGGGGGACAGGCACATTTTGCTCCGAAGACTCCGCAAAATGAGCCAGTCCCCGGCGGTTTTGGGATAGGCTCTTACCGGTGGTGGCGGGGCCGAGGGGGTCGGGAGTCTTTTTTTCCTGTCGGCCGGAAAAACGTCCGGCCATACACGAATGCGTCACACGGCCGACACGAAAAAAAAGACTCCCGACCCCTTCCCGCGTCGATTTCGCGACAGTTATTCATTCGCCGATCCTAAGCGGCTATTGTAGTTCACCACTCCCCCAACGTCACCCCCGCGACATTCTCTTTTATGGCTCATCCGGGTTTCTTGTGGGTAGAAAGTAATGAACAATAGTCTATATGGATAGACGGACTGCCGCAAATTCGCCCGAAAACCAGGCAATTCCATAGCATCCATCGACAACACGCATAGGCCGGCCCGGAAAATCCCAGGCTCCTGGCTCTCGGCTGCAAGACGCCGAACAGAGAAGAGGCACCGGTACTGCGGACAAAAGTACCGGTGCCTCTTCTCTGTTCACGGGTTTCCCGAGCCATGCGAGGTCGCCGGACCATCGGCAGGCGTAGGGATGCACTGGCTGACGATATCCCAACGGACCCGTTATGCTATCAGGCTAAGGCCGTTCCTGCTCCAGAAAGTCGACGACCGATTCGGGCCGCTGGGATGCTTTCGAGGGAAACCACGAGCCGAGCCAAGAGGCCTTCTCCTCCTTCGGCGGCTTGATGTAGGGGTTCCGAGGAAGCCTCTTGGGCTCGCTCACGGTGCGGCAGCCTGCTGCCAGCAGACAGATCGTGACGAGTAACCCCACCATCCACGTTCGAAACGGCCTTCTGACGGCTGCAGAGGCTCGGCGGCCTCGGCACACTCGGCGCCGCTGTTCTTTCATGGATTCCACCTCTTTACGTCCCCAAACATCCAATATCGACCCTGCCGGCCCAGCAAATGGTTGACCGCCGGTGAACCATGCCAGACCGCCAGCCAAGCCATTCCGACACGGACTTCACCCGAACATCGCGTCACGGAAGGCTTGCGCCGACCACGGGCTGCCGCCAGAATAGAGCGGGAGTTTCGCAAAACTTCGCAGAACCGTCCAGAGCGATTCTTGGAGCCCCTTGCCGTGGGGCGCACCTTGCACTTCGCGCGGTGACGGACTTTGTGTTATCAAGAGGGGGGTAAGTCTGGGCCGTGGGATTCGGCTCATTGAGAAGATAC
>JAAYEH010000388.1 GCA_012728855.1 Rhodopirellula sp.
CGCCGATGACGCCCTGGATCGGGATCTTGAACTGGTGGCGGGGAATCGCTTCGGCCAATTGCTCGCAGTAGTGCAGCGCCCTCGCCCGCGCCTTGTCGCGATGGACCAGGTAGGCAAGCGTATCGACCGGTTCCCCGTTGATCAGGATTTCCACCTTCACCACGTCGGTCTCGCGATAATCGATGGGTGCGTAATCGAACGAACCGTAGCCGCGGGTGACCGTTTTGAGCTTGCCGTAGAAATCGAAGAGCACCTCGCCCAGCGGCATCTCGCTCGTGAGTTCGACCCGGCCGACGGAGAGGTAATTCATCTGCTGGCTCGCCGAGCGATAGTCGCGGCACAGTTCCATGACCGATCCGACGGACTCTTCGGGCGCGAGAATCGACGCCTTGATATACGGCTCCGTAACGCTGGCGATCTGGAACGGATCGGGCCAGTTTCCCGGGTTGTCGACCTCGAGCACGCGGCCATCCTTCAGAGTCACCTTGTACCGGACCGACGGGGCCGACACGACCAGGCCGATGTCGAACTCCCGCTGCAGGCGTTCCTGGACCACGTCCAGGTGCAACAGACCGAGGAAACCGCAGCGGAACCCGAAGCCCAGGGCTGCGGAACTGTCTTTTTCATACGTCAGGGAGGCGTCGTTGATGGCCAGCTTGTCCATCGCCTTCGCCAACTCGCGGTACTCGTCCGAATTGATCGGATAGATCGAGGAAAAAACGACCTGCTTCGCCTTCTGGTAGCCGGGAACCGGGTCGGCCGCCGGGCGGTCGAGGTGAGTGATCGTATCGCCGACTTCGATCTCCCGCACGCTCTTGATTCCCGCAATGATGTAGCCCACCTCTCCGGCGCCGAGTTGCTCTTTGGGATAGAACTTCAGCCGATGGATCCCCACTTCCTCCACCGTGTAATCCCACCCAGAATGCATGAAATGGATGGGGTCGCCGGGTTTCACCGTGCCGTCCATAATGCGGCACAGGAGGATCACCCCACGATAACGATCGAACTGCGCGTCGAACACCAGCGCTTTCAGCGGCCCGGCCGCGTTGCCCTTAGGGCAAGGCAGCTTCTCGACGATTCCCGCCAGCACGTCTTGAATCCCCAAACCGGTCTTGGCCGAGACGGGGATCGCCGCGAACGGATCGAGCCCCAAGTCCTTATCGATCTCTTCGCGCACCCGCTCGACGTCGGCGGCGGGCAGGTCGATCTTGTTCATCACCGGCAGCAATTCCAGGTTGTGATCCAGTGCCAAATAGAGGTTGGCGACCGTCTGCGCCTCGACGCCCTGCGAGGCATCCACGACAATCAGCGCACCGTCGCACGCCAGGAGCGAACGCCGCACCTCGTGCGAAAAATCGACATGCCCCGGGGTGTCGATCAGGTTCAACTGATAGTCCTGACCGTCGGGTGCGCGGTAGGAAAGCGTGATCGAATTGCTCTTGATCGTGATCCCCCGCTCGCGCTCGATGTCCATCGAGTCGAGCACCTGGTTGCGAAACTCGCGTTGGGAAACGCCGCCACAAGCCTGGATCAATCGATCGGCTAGGGTCGACTTCCCATGGTCGATATGGGCGATGATGCAGAAGTTGCGAATATGGTTCATGAAACGTGTTGAAAGGAATGCTGCTGTGTTCCACGCGACGAAGGTCGGGCGGTCTCGATGTGCAAGTTCGGGCCCCCCGCTCGCCGCGGAGGCCCGCACCGGCAAGGCCCCTTGCGTGCCTCCGAATCGATCAATTCTAACCCAAAAGGCTGACAACGGATAGGGATGGTTGATAGAATACCGCTAGTGCTGCAAACCTCGAGCTGTCTGTACCGGATCACCAACGGATCGGCCATGAACGACGACAAACGGCTGCTTCGCAAACTTAAGCGAGAAATCAAGCGGGCCGGCAACCGCCAGAGGCGCCGCTACCTGAAGGATGTCGACGCCGAATCCAGTGATTTCCGCTTCGGCCGCAACTGCTCCGATGTGATGAACGAGCCTCGTCCGCAGCCGAATCGCGACCAAGGAGAAAAAGCGGCGGACGACCGCTGAGCCACAATAGGAAGCCCCCATGAAAGGGATCGCGATGAATGCAAAGCGATGGCTGAGCCTGGCGATGATCCTGGGCCGGGGATGC
Organism: Rhodopirellula sp.; assembly: GCA_012728855.1. Taxonomy (GTDB): domain Bacteria; phylum Planctomycetota; class Planctomycetia; order Pirellulales; family Thermoguttaceae; genus JABWBD01. Next base: position 2,124 of record JAAYEH010000388.1, read on the forward strand.
CTTTCCGTTGCGGCGGCGGAGCTTGCCGTATCCCACATTGCCGCTTCCCCTGCCATGACGGAGAAAAGCATGATAGTCCGGTCGGTGACGCCGATGCACGGCGCCCCCTATCCCGCGGGAACCGTGCGGATCACCTACACCAGCGGTTTCGACGGCGCGGAAGACTGGGCCCTCTTCCTTCCCGGCGATCCCGACAAGAACACCATCGTTTATCTGCACGGCTCGTTTTCCTCGGCGGACCAGATCTTTACTCGCAACGACGTCCGCGACTTCTGGCTCACCCGCATCCGGGACGGCCGCCATTCGCTCCTTTCGGTCAATCTCCGCGGCACCGCGTACATGAGCCCGGCGGCAACGGCCGACCTGACCGCCCTGCTCGACTACTGCCGTGATAAATTGAATTGCCGGCGGATCGTTCTGCTGGGAGGTTCAGGCGGGGCCTCCAGCGCGATGGCCTACGCCGTGATCCATCCCGAAAAGATTGACGGCGTGATTGCCATGGGAACGTGCGATCTTCTCCAGCGGCTCGATTTCGCCCGCAAGAGCGAGATTCCGGTGCTCCAGAAGCTCGCCAAGACCGTCTTCGCCGCCTACGGGGGAAGCCTGGAAGAGAGACCGGAACTCTATCAAGCCCGATCCGTGCTGGCCCACGTTAACCGCATCTCGATGCCGATGATCCTGACGATGGGCGAAAATGACCCCCTGATCCCCGTGGCAGAAACGCGAAAGATCGCTGCCGCCATGAAGGGGAAGAGCAACTTCATCTACCACGAAGTGCCTCAAGGCAGTCACGATGCGGCCTTGTGGGTGGACATTGACCTGGAAACTCTGCAAATCCGAAGTACGAAATGAATCCGGCATTATTCCTGGCGATAGTGCTCCTCGCCGCCGATCCTCTCGGACCCGGCGAGCATCTCCGCTCCCTGGAGATCGATGGTCAAGTCCGCTCCTACCTGGTCCATGTGCCGCCACAGTACGACGAAAGCCGGGCGACGCCGTTGGTCTTGGCATTTCACGGCGCGGGAACCAATGGGCCGATCATGGCGCTGTCGAGCGGCCTCAGTGGCAAGAGCGACGAAGCCGGGTTCGTCGTGGTCTACCCAAACGGGACGGGCAAGGCGAACCTCTTTCTGGTCTGGAACTCCGGCGGCTTTCAAGGACCGTTCGCCGATAAGCTGCCGGACGACGTGAAGTTCGTCGATCAGCTCCTCGACGACCTGGCCGGCGTGGTGAATATCGATCCGCAGCGGGTCTATGCCACGGGGTTGTCCAACGGCGGGATGATGTGCTACCGACTGGCCGCCGAACTTTCCGAGCGGATCGCCGCCATCGCCCCGGTTGCCGGAACCATGGCGGTGGAGAATCCCCGCCCAACACGCCCCGTGCCGGTGATCCACTTTCACGGCACGGCCGACGAGCTTGTGCCTTTCGGCGGTCCCGGCGAGAAGTCGCCGAAGTTCCTGACTTTCAAGTCCGTTGAAGAGACAATCCGCATCTGGGCCGAAATGGACGATTGTCCACAGAAGGCGGAGAAGATCGACCTGCCCGATCGCTTCGAGGACGGCACGACGGTCCGGCGTGAACGCTACGGGCCGGGGAAAGACGAAGCCGAGGTGATCCTCTACGTAATCGATGGCGGAGGACACACCTGGCCCGGACGGCAGTGGCCGGTGCCGTTGTTGGGAAGGTCGACCAGGGACGTCGCAGCCAACGATTTGATCTGGGAATTCTTTCAAAAGCATCCGATGAAGTAGGCCCCATGCGAATCCTTTTCCTCCACGGCTGGCAATCGACTCCGGGCGGCCTCAAGCCGACCCACCTCAAGTCCCACGGCCACGAGGTGCTCAACCCCGCGCTGCCCGACGACGACTTCGACGCCGCCGTCCGCATCGCACAAGATGAGTACGATCGGCATCGCCCCGATGTCGTCGTCGGCAGTTCCCGTGGCGGCGCGGTGGCGATGAACATCGACAGCGGCGACACGCCTCTGGTGCTCCTCTGCCCGGCCTGGAAGCAATGGGGAACGGCAACGAAGGTGAAAGCAAGCACCACGCTCCTGCATTCCAGGACCGACGAGGTGGTCCCCTTCGAGGACAGTGAGAATCTCCGGAATAACAGCGGCCTGCCCGAATCCGCCTTAATCGTTGTCGGCACGGAACATCGGCTGGCCGATCCCGAGTCGTTGGAGGCGATGCGGAAGGCAGTGGAAGGGGCAGGCCGTCGAAAGGAGCACCTCGTTGCCACGGTATACTACCTCGAAATGCTCAGTCCCTCGCAGCGATCGGCGCCGCCTCCACGAGACGGCTTGACGGTTCTGTGCGTCCAATCGCCGACCGTGCCGTATTATCGCTTTCTTTACAATGCCGTGGGCGACGACTACTACTGGCTGAGCCGGCGGAAGCTGTCGGATGCCGAACTGGCCGCCGCGATTCAAGACCCACGGAACGAGTTGTACGTGCTGCACGTCAAGGGCTCGCCCGCGGGTTTCGCCGAGCTGGACCGCCGCAAGCCCGATGAGATCGAGGTGGTGCAGTTCGGTCTCATGCCCGAGTTCATCGGGCAAGGGCTAGGCAAGTGGTTCCTGCAATGGACCATCGACAAGGCATGGAGCCACCAGCCGAAACGTGTATGGTTGCACACATGCACCCTGGACCATCCCGCCGCTTTGCCTTTGTACACGAAGGCCGGATTCACCCAGTTCAAACAAGGGATGTTTCGCAGGGAACTGTGAGAATGCGGGCAGGTGATGCTGTCCCAATTCGCAGGTTGAAGGCCGCTGGCGGACGGCAAGAACTTGAAAAAGCAGGCTCTTCCGCAGAATCTGTGGGTAAGTTCAAGCCGACGACGTACAAGAACACCCAAATTTCTCGTCAATCTGACAGAAGCGGTACGTGCTCTTCCTGTATCGAAAAGACGGCAACAGAGAAGAGGAACCCGTACTCCGTGTTCAAGTACGGGTTCCTCTTCTCTGTTGTCGCTTTTCCGCGGGGAAACGGACATGTCCATTGCCTAGAGCACCGTTTCCACCGATTGTGAATCACGCGAAGGAACCCACGAATTCTGCGGAGGAGTCAAAAAGCAATTCGCTCGCGCGCGTCGACGTCGCGACAGGCCTTTATCCGCCGATGTGAACCGTCTTGACGGTTCACATCGGCTGTTGTAACATATTGCAACAGCAGAGCGATGGGAAGCGGGAACTCGGCGATGGATGATCGACGTGATTTGGGATCTGGAAGACGACCCCGACGGGAATTTCCATCATATCGCCGAACACGGCGTCGCGCCGGAGGAAGTTGAAGAGGAATGAAGTATGGCAAAGCGGATTCACCGGAAAATCGAACGGACAGCCACGCAACAACAGGATCTTCGCGAAGTGCGCGAGGAATTCCAGCGCCGGCGGCCGAGCCTGAAGAAGCTTCAGGAGTCTGGCAACGTGGCCGAGGTTGTCACTCAGGGGGAGTACATTAACCTCCTGGCAATGCTGGCGGCGCTAAAAAAGCACCGCGAGTCCAAGGGCTTGAGCCTGGCCGGCGTGGCCGAACGGTGCGGTATGGACCGCTCCGCGGTCAGCCGACTGGAGAACGGTGTCTACCTGAATCCCACCCTCGACACCCTCTACCGTTATGCCGCGGCGATCGGCGCCGAGATCGCCTTCACCGTCCGCGCCTCCTAGCCGCTTCACGGTTGCTCCTCGACAGCCCCCAGCCGGTCGAGCACTTCTCGGATCTTCAACCCCGTGCGGTAGGAGATCACGTCGGCCGGCAAATCGGCGAGTTGCTTGCGGATGCCGACGTGGGCGGCCAGCAGGATCTTACGGTCCCGGAACGCCTCGAGCGTTTGCACTTTCGCTTGGACATATTCCGGGGTCCAGTAGCCGACGATCTCCATCAAGACGGTGCGGCCGTCGCTGTGATGGAACACAAAATCGGGCACGAAGACCTTTTGGCCGTGATGCAGAACCTCGCCCTCGCGGACCAGCCGCCAGCCTTCACGCGGCTCCTCGCCCCATTTCTCGGCAAACGACCGCTCTACGTCGGAGTCGAAATCGGCAGGCGGCGGCAGATGACTTTTCAGCCCGTCGGCGGAAGAGAGCTGCAGGGCGGCGGTGTACGCGCCGCGGCTCTGGATGACGGCATGCATCCGCCAGTTGCGGCAGGCAATCAAAGCGGGCAGAAAGCGGGCCATCGCCACGCCGTAGCGGCGGCTCTCGCGCAATACCGAGGCCGGGCCGTCGAACCGGAAGCGATAGCGGCCTTGCCCGTCCCAGGTGATTGTGTGCATCAACCTCGCCAGCTTGGCGTAGCGGAGGATCGTCTTGAAATCCTCATCCGCCCAAACGGTCATGGAAACCGCGCGGAACAAAGCGGCCTGGACCTGCGCCACGTTGTACCGCGCCAACAGCGCGGCGCCGTCGGCGTAGCCGTCGAAACGGGCCAGCCGGTGGAAGTCGATCACGTCGGCAAACAGATCGCGGTCGATTTCGGCCCAGGGCCGCCCCAGGCTTTCGGCGATTTCCGCCTTGACCTTCGCCTCCTCGTTCTCGAATAACCCGTCGGCGCGGCGGACCAATGGGTGCCTCGCCGCCGCCAGCCTAAACACCTTTCGCCGCAGGGCGGCCGCCTTGCCGCGCGTATCGCGCCGGTAGGCGCTGGCGTCGTCCAGCAACTTGCAGAAGGCGCCGATGCGCCGGACCGGACAATCCTCTTCCGTGGCCAGGATGTTCCAGACCGCCTGGTGCAAATCGCGCCGCGTGCGGTTGACCCCCTGCCGATAGATCCGCAGCATCCGCTCGGCATAGCGGAGGTACTGCTGGTGGGCCTTCCGCGTCAGCCGGTCGGGAAGGATTCGGCCGCGGTCGTAGTCGGCGATGGCGAGGTCGGCGGTTAACATGCTCGGGCCACGGAGGTTGGAGAATCCGAGGGGTCGGGAGTCTTTTTTCCTATCGGCCGGGTGACGCTTGCCTATGCAAATCGAGCCTTATTGCGGCCGATAGGAAAAAAGACTCCCGACCCCTTCCCCGGTTGATTTCACATAGGTCATTTCTCCGCCAATTCCCAGCCAGTCGTCATAGTCGCCGGTGCTTGGTGCTATCGTAAGCGTCGCTGTCTCGCCGCCGCCGCGAACGGCCTGCTTCGTTCGTATCGGCCGTGACAATCTCGTAGAGGATCGCCCGCGAATTGCCCGACCTGCGGAGGATGCGTCCCAACCGCTGCTTGGCCTGCCGGCTGGAGGCGGTGCCTCCGATCACGATCGCCAATTTGACCTCGGGCAGGTCGACACCTTCGTCCAAGACGCGATTGGCGACCAACGCCGGATACATCCCCTCTTCCAAGCCGGTCAGCGCGTCGGCCCGTTCCTTTTTGCCGCAGTGGCTCAAGAGGCAGGGGAGGAGAAAACGCCGCGAGACATCGCGGGCCATGGCGTTGGAACCGGTGAAGATGATGCAGGGTTCGCCGGCGTGCAGGCGGAAAAGGTCTTCCAAAACTCGCAGCTTCTCTTCCGCGCGATCCTCGATCGCCTTCTTGGCGAAATACGCCCGTACGGCGCGGCGGGCTTCGGGTGTCTTGCCGGTTTCGGCGCAGAGGTTCTCCCAGGTGAATTTCGGGTCGTCCTGGCGACGCCGGTGGACGTAATCGCGGACCTGCCGGCTGAGTTGATCGTAACGCGACTGTTCCTCCGGCGAGAGGTGGATCGGAATGCGAATCACCTCGTAGTCAGCCAGCGTGCGGCCGCGGACGTCGGCCATTGGAATCTCGTGGACCACCGGGCCGATCAGTTGATCCAGGTCGACATGACGGCCGTCGGAGCGCTGGGGCGTGGCCGAGAGCCCCAGTCGCATCGGGGCCGCCGACATCCGCGCGGCGTCGCGGCGGAGCGGGCCGGGCAGGTGGTGGCACTCATCGAAAACGATCAGTCCGAAGCGGTTGCCCAGCTTGTCCATGTGGAGGTACGCGCTGTCGTAGGTCGTCACGGAAACGGGGCGGACCGAAAAGAGGCTGTCGCCGATGATCCCGGCATCGTACCCCAAACCGGCGAGGATGCGGCGATGCCACTGGTACATCAGATCGCGGACCGGCGCGACCACCAACGTGCTCACTGCCGTATGGGCCATGATCGAAAGGGCGACCTCTGTCTTGCCCGTCCCGGTGGGCATGACAATCAGGCCGCGCCGATCCTCCATCCATGCCTCCACGCCGGACCGCTGTTCCGGGCGGAGGCGGTGCAGGCAGACGTCGGGCCACGCCACGGCCTCCCAGGCGGGCACCTGATCGTCCAGCGCGAAGGCCGTCTCGGCAAACTCGGCCATTGCCGAGCGATAGGCGATGGCGTCGCAACGGTGCGCGCCGACCCGCGGATCCCAGACCCAACCGACGGTGGCGGCGCCGGGAATCGCTACCGTTCGGCCAAGGCCGGACAGCAGTAGGGTTCCTTCCGCAAAGGTGAGGGTCGGCGTCGGCATCTTCCGATCCCGGATAATGGATTATAGCGTGCGGACATACTCCCGCAGTTCATCGAGTTCGCGGCGAAAATTCCCGGAGAGAATTGGGAATCGGCACCAGGTCTTCGGATCGAGGTTCTCATCGTCGAGGTGAAAGGAGGGAGCATAGCGTTCCCGCTTCCACTGATTGCGACACCAAAGCAGGAAGAACCGCTCCACCCAGAGATGGAGCTGCTCGACCGTGTACGCCGGGAATCGCGGCCGCATCAGGCGGAACACTTCCAGCGGAAGCTGCTTGTCGCGAATCGCGGCGCGCTCGATGGCGTCGAGCACCTCGTAAGGCATCAGGTCCGCCTCGTCGGTCTGTTTCGACTCCCGCGGCCGCAGTTCGGCGGTCGGAGGAAGCGCGGTGACGGCCGACAGCACCGGCACGGGACCGACTCCCTCCGGCCCTTCCTTTTCGACCCAGCGGAGCCATTGGCGAAGGTAAGCCTTGTCGATGCCGGCAATGGGGCTCAAACCGCCGCAGGTGTCGCCGTCCATCGTGGCGTAGCCCACCGCCGCTTCGGACCGATTGCTGGTGGCCAGCAACAGCGCGCCTCGCACGTTGGCCAGCAGCCAGGCGCTGGGGCCGCGGACGCGAGCCTGAATGTTCTGCAACGGCACGTCGTCCGTCTGCCAGGTGAGCCGGCGGCCGAGCACGCTTTCCATGTCGCTCACGTAACGCTCCACCAGCGGATCGATCTCCAAGCAAGCCATCGCCGCGCCGAGGAAGTCGGCCAGGCTAGTGGCGGCAAGCCGTGTCGTCTCGCTGCTGTTCTTCGTCGTCTGGTAGAGGCAATAGAGCAGCCGCTTCACGTAGGCTCGCGGGTCGGACCCCGCGGGCAAGTCCGGGATGTGGCGGAGCGTTTCCCGGAAGCGCTCGACCCCCAATTCCGCCAGAGCAAACTGCGTCATCATCGCCACCAGGCAGGCGGTGCTCGACGAATCGGCGCCGCCGCTGAGGTTCACCACGAACCCGCGCGAACGGCTCTTTCGCATGTAGTCGAACAGCCCCAGCGCCACCGCCCGGGCGAATTCCTCCTCCTTGACGTGGCCGCCGCTCTCCCAAGCCGGCACGTGCAGTTGCGGAACCGCCGGCTCGATGTCGGGAAAAGAAAAGTCGCAGGCGATCAAGTTCTCCTGCTTGCCTTTGAGATTAGGCTGGAAGCTGCCGCTGCGGGCCTGGCTCATCCGTGTGGCCGCCACGTCGATGACCGCGGTGGTCAGTTGCCACGGCTGGAAGGAGAACCGCAAACCGGCGGCGAGCAGCGTTCCGCCCGAGGCGATCAGCGCGTCGCCGTCGTAGATCACGCGGCCGGCCTCGTTCCCCAGCAGGTTGGCGTAGAGGTAGCTGACGTTGAACGCCCTCGATCCCTCCACGACAATCCGCTTCCGCGTTTCATGTTTGCCGAAGGCGAAATGGCTGGCGCTGGGATTGAGGATCAGGTCGACCTGTTCGAGCGTGAGGTTGCCGGCCGGGCGCCGCGCCACCCAGGCGTCCTCGCAGATCTCGAATCCGATCTTCACGCCGCCGCAATCGAACACCAGATCGCCGATCGCGTACGACTCCCCCTCGATCGCGACCGTATCGCGAAGTCCCTCGGGCCACGCTTTGAACCACCGCGGCTCGTAATGGATCCCTTCGCCGGCCAGAAATCGCTTGGCGACGAATCCGGCCATGCGGCCGTCCACCAGCAGGCAGGCTGCGTTGAACAGGGCGTTCTTATGCAAAAGCGGCAATCCGACCGAAGCGATCATTCCCCGGCTGGCCGCAACGATCTCGGCGAGCGACTCGATCACCGAGCGCTGCATGCCGACGCTGTGAAAGGCGTCCTCGCAGCCGTAGCCGCTGATGCACAATTCGGGGAGACAGAGAATGCGGACTTCCTGCGACCGTGCCGCTTCGATCGCGGCCAGGATATTGTCGAGATTGCCTTGCCAGTCGAGCGGCGTCTGGTTGAGAACCGCCGCCCCGACGCGGATGCGTGTCATGCCTGATTGCCTCGTGTACGGAGAATCATCTCGGTCTTGTGCTGATGAAGCCCGGCCTCCAGGCCGGCCGGATACTGGTGCGGATGGACGAATCGCTTCACTCCGGCATGAAACTCCGCCAGTTGTTCCGCTGCCCGCCGCCGGCAGTCCTCCAAGGGAGGAATCGAGTAGACGCAGCGTCCTTTACGGAAAACGGGCACAAGCAGATCCTCGCCTTGAGCATCGCGAGGAATCGACTTCCGCCGCGTCGGGTCCGACGGATCGACCGCCACGCAGCCTATCGGCAGCGGGCGGCGTTGGTCGAAGATCAGGTCGCCCACCACACGGCCCCGCTGCCGGAATCGCCGCACCTGGAGAATGCCCGGAGTCGAGGTCTTCACGGCCTGTTCCGATAATTTGACCCGGTCTTCCCACTCCCCTTCACGATTGCGAATCGCGGAAAGCTTGTAGACTCCGCCCAGGGCGGGCTGATCGTAGGCCGTGGCCAGACGCGTGCCCACTCCCCACACGGCGATCGTTGCCCCTTGCTCCTTGAGGCTGGTGATGATGTGTTCATCGAGGTCGCTGGAAGCCAGGATTGCCGCGTCGGCGAATCCTTCCGCATCGAGGATCTTGCGGGCTTCGATGCTCAAGTAGGCCAGGTCGCCGGAATCGAGCCGAATTCCCAGAAGCCGGTACCCTCGTTCGCGAAGCCGTCGGCCAACCGTCACGGCGTTGCGCACGCCCTCGAGCGTGTTGTACGTATCGACCAGAAAGACACAGTTGTTGGGCATGGCCCCGGCATAGGCCTCAAACGCCTCCAGTTCCGTCTCGAAACACATCACCCAGCTATGGGCGTGAGTTCCTTTGACCGGGATGCCGAACAACCGGCCTGCCAGCACATTGGACGTGCCGGCGCACCCGCCCACGTAAGCCGCGCGGCTGGCCGACACCGCCCCGTCGATTCCCTGCGCTCGCCGCAAACCGAATTCGAGCACGGCTTCGCCCCGCGCCGCGAGCGCCACCCGCGCCGCTTTCGTCGCAATGAGCGTGGGGAAGTTGATCAGATTCAGCAACGCCGTTTCCAGGATCTGAGCCTCCAGCAACGGCCCTCGCACCCGGACAAGCGGCTCATGCGGAAAAACAACCGTCCCCTCGGCGACCGCATCCACGTCGCAGGTGAGGGAAACGCCACCAAGGAAATCCAAGAACGGGTCGGAAAACAGAGGCGATCCGTCGTGGCCTGCAAGACTGGCTAGATAGGCCAGATCATCCGAATCGAACCGCAGCCTTTCGAGGTGCTCGATGGCGGCGTGCAGCCCGCAGGCGACGGTAAAACCTCCTCGAAACGGATTTTCGCGGAAGATCAGATGGAAGACCGCCTCGCGGTCATGCATCGCCCTGGCCCAATATCCGTAGGCCATCGTCAGTTGGTACAGGTCCGTCAGCAGGGCGAGCGACGGCCGGTAGAGCTGGGCGATCGGACCGGGCAGGGGAGAACTCATGTTATGCTATCGGGTTGTGCCGCAAGGCTTTGTGCTGACCGAGACGGCGGGTATGTCCCATGTATCATACCGGCCGCGGGGCGACGAAGGAACCCGTTTGCCTCGTTGAGTCTCTCTGCAGTAAGACAACTTGGTGAAAACGCGGCTCTCCCAGGACCGAAGGCGATCGATGGCGCGGCTCCGCGCGACCACGCGAAGCCAAGCCGCCCAGCCGGCGGTCGGGCAGAACTCCTCGTCGTCGGGCAGATCTGGGGTCAGACCGGGGCAGATCTGGGGTCAGACCGCGGGCAGATCTGGGGTCAGACCGCGGGCAGATCTGCAACAGATCTGGGGTCAGACCGGGATTAGGGATTAGCAAGACGTCGTTCCAACCTTTGAACCGTTCGCTGCAACTCAGCGGTGGCCTGTTCCACTCGACGCACCGGGGGGGTGACTTCGCGGGCAGATCTGGGGTCAGACCGGGATTAGGGATTAGCAAGACGTCGTTCCAACCTTTGAACCGTTCGCTGCAACTCAGCGGTGGCCTGCTCCACTCGACGCACCGGGGGGGTGACTTCGGGGCAGACCGTGACTTTGTGACTTTGTGTGACTTTGGGTCAGACCGAGATCAGGGATTAGCGACTCATTGCGGTCATCTGCACGCGTACCGCTAGTCCCTAATTCCGGTCTGACCACATGGTTTCCCCGAGGGCGAGAATCTCGGCAAGGTGACGTTGCGGGACGGCTCGCGCGTGGTCTACCGCTATACCAATAGCACGTTCGCGCATCATCTTAGCGAGATCTACGACAACGCGGGCGTCAAGGTGCTGACGGCCCAGTTCGACGCGGAGGGCCGGCTGGACGAGTTGGTGGATGCCAGCGGGCACGCCACGCACGTCAGCTTCGACATGACGCTGGGCGGCGGGTTGTCGCTCAGCCGGGTGCATCTGCCCGAAGGCCGGCTTGCCGCCGAGGTCCGCGACAGCCGAGGCAACCTGGTTCGCAGCGGGAATTGAAACGGGGACGGAGCTAGAATTGAATCTCGAAAACTGCCCGCGTCCCAGTTTCGATTTGCTGGACAATCCTGCTTCCGGCAAGAGCCCGCCCGCCAACTGACGCAAGGACGCGATCCTGAAGGAAGAAGGGTCGGAGTTCGCCAGGGGATTGCGCGCGCTGGCGATGGTCGTTGCTCCCGATCTCCGCTGCTTCGGCGAGCGGCTCTCCACCGGCGCCGACCGACGGCCGGCTTTCCGAGGTCGACACAGATTTGTCGCGCAAGGACAGGCAATGTGGCCGGTGCAATCACGCCACGGCTGCGGAGGGGGCTGTCGTAAGTCCCTGCGACAAAGGCTGGAACGCCGAAAAAGGATGGACGGGGCAACTTTTCCGAGGCAGCGCCCCTAGGGGCGACGGCACCCATGGCCCGAACCACCCCCCGTCCCCACACGTCTGCGAGGCGGGCAAAGACAAGCGGGTTTCGGAGTCTGCCGACGACGTGAGGATCACGAAAAAAGCGAAAGCACGAAAAACAAACGGAAGAGCGCCCGGCGGTTTCGCGGTCCTTTTGCGCTCTTCGCGATCTCCTCGGTAAAGGAAGTCGGCGGAGAGTGATGGCCCGTTGGGCCTGGGCGGTCTGTCGTCCATGGCGGAAAGCTCGATCTCAGCTTCGCTCCATACGAGCTCCACCCTGCCGCTGCCCTGTCAGACATGCTATAGGGGCCGCGAAATACGAGTTGGTCGACCGGCAGATTGCCGCGATAATCGTGCGGGCGACGAATCGCGAAAACGCAAAGGAGCGAAAGCACGAAAGCAAAGCCAGTCGCAAGATATTCGTCGGGCCGCTGTCGGGCTGTCCTCGAGGCGGCAATCGCCTTCGAGCCAATCGCGCCCGGATCGCCAGAAGCACCAAGCCGAAACCGACTGCCCCAGGCTGGCCGGTGAGCCGTTGACGGGGCGGGGAGGAGGAGGTGAAATGCGGACGATCGCGTCGGACGCCACCCCTTTCCAGCGGCCCTCGCGAACCAAGGACGGCCTCTTCACCTTCCGCGTCACAAGCCGCAAGCGATGCGAACGGCTTGTTTGACGCGATCCAAATCTTCGGGCGGCAAAGCACCCAGTCGGCGCTCAAAACGGGCCGCGGGAAGAGACCCAATCGCCTGGGCGTTCGCCACCGATTCTTGGGACAGGAACCGGAGATGACCCAAGGCAACCTCCAGAACGCTTCCGCGGTTCTGGCTCGTGATCGGCACGTGGACGATCAGTGTCCGCTCAACACTCAACCCGTCCGCCAACAATACGACCACGGGCCGCAATTTCCCTGCAAGCCCCATCCGCCAACCAGACCTCACCGTGCCTGGGATTCACCGCCATCAAGAAGGTCCAATGCTTCCTGCTCGACCTGACGGTCCGGCAGCACGTCGCTCCACTGCGATTCTTCTTGTTGCCGGACGAGGAACCTGAGATAGTGCAGCAACTCGCGCTGCACCGGTTCGGGCTGTCGCTTGACTTCTTCGATCAGTCGTTCCTGAGTCTTCATACCGATATTTTAGCCCGCCGCAAGCCACTCCGACAAGGTCTCGGTTCCGTGCAGTCACGCTACTACCGCGGAGCGAGGACGACCACGCGTCCGTTCCGGCTGTACCAGAGAGGCGAAGATGGCCCAGATCACGACAGAATCCGCAGAAGCGCCGCCGTTGCCCGAAGTGCTCACGCTTGAAGAAACGGCGGCCTACCTGCGCGTGTCCCAGGAGGATGTGCTGGAAGCGGTCCGGCAACAGCGGCTTCCGGGACGCCAGGTCCGCCAGCAATGGCGGTTCTTGAAGGTGGCGATTCAAGATTGGCTCCGGACATCTCCCAGCCAACCAGAACGGATTATGCAACTGGCCGTTGCTCCCGATCTCCGCTGCTTCGGCGAGCGGTTTTCCACCGGCGGCGACCGACGGCCGGGCTTCCGAGGTCGACGCAGATTTCCCCGGCTCTTGTGTCGCGAAACGCAACGTGCCGCGTGAGGCCGGCGACGCGACATCGCTTGCGGAGATGCTCACGCTGGCGGACAATTCCGTGGGGTAACCGTTCACGGGGCGGGCGGGGACTGGTCCATTTTTCGGCCAAGGGATGCATTTTCACCGCAAAGACGCTGTCCGAAAACATGGACCTGTCCCCCTCACGACATAACCAAGCCATCTCCTTCCGTGCCCTCCGTTATCTCCTGTTCAAGCCTTCTCTCCGTCCCCGCCTATACCCGCAGCCGATTCCCCAACCCATCCTCATACCCCGGCGCCAGCATCTCCGCCGCCAGCCGCACCGCCATCTCCAGCGCATCCGGCCCATCATCATGATCCCCCACCGGAAACTCCTCAAGCTGATGCACCAACAGCCGCGTCGACGCACAGTCCGACTTCATCCGTATCCGCCGCCCCGAAAGATACGGACCCAGCCGCCGGATCCGCACCAACTTGTTCGCGTCGTTCCGGACGAGCGATACCGGCACCCCCAACATCCCCCGCCGCTGGAATTCCTCCTCCAGCGCCGTCCCCAGCAGATCCTGATAGGCA
>JAAYEH010000389.1 GCA_012728855.1 Rhodopirellula sp.
CTCCCCAACACCAAACGCATTTCGCCGGGCTTCCTTGACTTTTAACCTTTGAGAGAAGAAAGCGAGAGGACGAGGACAGGATCGGGGTCAGGCCGGCACTTTGCACTTTAACGGCTTGCCGTAAGGCGAGCGGGACGGTAACGTAGAGATATGCCACGTCCACCACGCATCGATTTTCCCGACGCCGTCTACCATGTGACCAGCCGCGGCAACGGCCGCGCGGACATTTTCCACACCGACGAGGATCGCCAGCGTTTTCTCGCCCAGTTGGCCCACCACCTACATCAGTGCGCGGTTGTTCTCTACGCTCACACTCTCATGGACAACCACTTTCATATACTCGTGCGTACCCCGCGTGCGAACCTGTCGCGGTTCATGCAACGCTTGCTCTCGTCGTACGCGTTGTATTCGCGTTACAAGCACCGTCGCCCCGGCCACCTCTTTCAGGGACGCTTCAAGGCCAAGCTGGTGGAAGACGAGGTGTACTTGCTGGCTGTCACGCGCTACATCCACTTGAATTCGGTGAAGGTCGCGGCCTGTCGGCGAATGAGCCCTCAGCAAAGGCTGGAGCGGCTGAATGCCTACCCCTGGAGCAGCTATCGGGGCTATTGTGCCGCAGCCAAGGCCGAGGAGTTCGTGAGCTACGACGTGCTCAGGGAATATGGGCAAGACCTGCGCGCGGCGAGGCGGCATTACCGCGCGTACGTCCAGGCGTGCCTGCTGGAGGACGACCGTCCGCTGCTGGAAGCGATGGCCGCGAGTCGATACGCCATCGGCGGTAGCACGTTCATCGAGCAAAGCGAGGAGCGGATCGACGGGCGTCGCACCGGCCGTCTGCAGGATCGAGACCTCGATTTCCCGCGGCGGAGTGTACCGCTTGACGAGATTGACGCAGCGGTTGCCAGGCATTACCGGCTCGATCCAAGCTTGCTCTCGGCTCACGGTCGTCGCGTGGGCCCCGCGAAGGCGGCGGCGGTCGAATTGGCGGCGCGGTTGGCCGATATGACCGGCCGAGCGATTGGGGAACATTACGGGATTGGCGCGACCGGGGTCGTAGCGACTCACCGTCGGCTGGCGGACCGGCCCGAAGTGTTGCAGGTCGTGGAGACGCTCGCGCGGAAACTGCGGAAGTTACCATTAAAGTGCAAAGTGCCGGTCTGACCCCGATTCGATTCGCACTGACCGTACGAGGTTGCAGTGATAGTCGTCGTCAATATGACCCTCAGCGGCGAAACGCGTTAAAGAGAAGGTCGATCAACGCCACTAGAGCACTCGGGTTTGTGGACGGCATGCCAACGTCCTTCCACCTACTCCCATATTCCCCGGTCACTTCCAAGTTGTATTGTCGCTTCCTTTCTCTGGGCGTTCTGCGCAATACACGATACTCCAGAACTGTGCCGAATATGACCATTGCAACGACAAGTACCCACAATGCAAATCGAAGAAGAGAGAAGCGATGGTAATTCCTAACGAGTTTGTCCCCTAGACCATCAAGCGTGCCTCCGAACGCTATGTGGCCGAGTGCGCCGCCGAAACATAGAAATGCAAGAAACAACGTTCCGGCGACAATCAGCATAAGGACGTTCTGCAAACGCCTGGTTTGAAAAAAGGCGGTCTTCTCAAGACAGGCTTCGCAAATCGGCAGGTCCGCTGGAACGTCAACGCGCGGTCGATGACCGACGAATAGGACGCCGGACAAGGTGGCGGTCGCCTTCTGATCGCAATCAGAAACGGCACAGGCAAACTCCCCGCAGTCGAAGCAGAAGACGCGTTCCTGCCAACGATACTCGTTTCCTGAAGAGCTAACCGTGCCGTTTATTGCGCGTCTCCCGCAGTAGTGACCACACTGCTTGCACGGAGAGGCCCCCCTGCCGCTCTGGACTTGCCACGTAACAACCCGTCGCAAGAGCCCATCAAATGGATAGAGGAGCAGAAGACCGAGTTTCTTGAGCATGTTTCCCACCTCGTTCTCGAAGTCGGGCGTGAGGCCCGAACGCCGTAACCGTTTGTGTTGACCCAAGACGGCAAACGTTACCCTGGCAGTAGTTTACACCGAGCAGAGAGGCCTGACAACGTTCCATCGGCGGCTTGCCCGCCAGGGGTCGGCCCCACCGCCCGCAGCCGTTTGCCACCGTCCCGTCCGCCCACTGTGCGTCGCCACGGCCGCGCGTTGCCTTGGACCGCGAGAGTCGCCCGACGCCAGAAGTGGCCCACGGTGGCCTTCCTGGAGCTTCTTGTGGGCCAGCCGGCTGAACTCCACCGCCGACAGATAGGAAATTTGGTGACCGTTCACGGGGCGGCGAGCAGCACAGCGCCGCGGAAGACGACGGGCAGTAAACGAGAGAATGCTCTCAGGGGCCTGATGGCATGAGCGAAGGTGGCGAAGTACCACAGAAATGAGCTTCCACCGAGTCGAACAGTGGGGCAGACAAAGGTGACATCCACCAAAGTTGACAAGGATGGGAGGCTTGGGTAAAATTGGGGCATGCCACGTGGTCCACGGTATGCTCCGGGCGGAATGGTGTTCCATGTCTTCAATCGAGGCGTGGGGCGGCGTGCGTTGTATGAGAAGGAGACCGACTACGAGGCGTTCGAACGCGTTCCGGATGAGAACTCGCGGATCCGCCGCCTGCGAATTTGTGCCTACTTCCTGATGCCGAATCATTGGCATTTCGGCCCAGCTTTGGTGGCTGTCACCTCGTATACTTAGAACTGAGGCAATTGAAAGGCACGGACTTGCGACTCTACTTCCCTGGCCAAGTGCATATCTGAGTTGTTCTGTACTTCCTTGGATTGAATCTTC
>JAAYEH010000390.1 GCA_012728855.1 Rhodopirellula sp.
CGCAAGAGCTGTACTACCCCGCGATCATGCGGGCCATCGCCGAGACCGGATTCACCGGCTACGTCGCCCACGAATTTGTGCCGACGCGTGATCCTCTCACGTCGCTGGCCCAGGCCGTCGAAATTTGCGACGTTTGAATGGGCGGATATCACCCAGATACGGGCGATCCGGGGGCGAGGGGGAAGTGGGCGACCGTGGCCCCCCACTTCTCCGATGGGTACGACAAGAGCTACTACCATCAGTACGCGGGGCAGATGGCGGTGGACCCGACCGGGCCAGCGGGAGCCTTCATTCGTGTGGCCCGGGGCGGCGCCTGGGACCATGAGGGCGTCCGCTGTCGCCCGGCGAGTCGCCTCAAGACCCTCGCCGGTAACAAGACGTCTTTCATTGGGTTCCGCTTGGCCCTCACTCAGTAGGTCGCGTGAACCCGACACGGGCGAACGGCGGGACGCGGGGGCGGCACCTGCCAGATCGCGGCCAAGCGGCTGCGTCGCCCACGTCGCGACGCTGGGGCCAACCGCCACTTTCGCCAGACTGAATTGACAACCGACCGGCGGAATCGGCAGCAACTGATTGACTACGTGGTACTGTTGCCGTAGATTCGTCCTCATCGTTAGTTACACCGCGAGAAGAACGAGGCTTGAATGGCTGCCCTGGTTCGCTGATCCTGTTCGCGTCAAAGACCTCACATTGGTAACGGTGCCATGACCTCGCAACCTCCATCTCCGAACCCGTTCGCCGACACCACATCCGTCTCACCCGTCGCCCCTGCAGAAGGCACACCAAACAACTCCACGACGGGACGCGAAGCCTATAACATCGTCTCGGACACTGTCGTGGGGATGAACATTCGGAAGTCGGACAATTTGTTTCAGCTCAAGGTCATTCTGGCCTGCGTACTCATTGGAGTCCCACTCGGCGCAGTCGCCGGAGCCCTGTTGTCGGATTCCAACAACCGCTTGGTTGGTGCTCTGGGAGGTGGTCTTGGGCTGGGTTTCGCCGGGGTTGTCCTGGGTCTGTTCGGCAGCGGAATCTACCTCATGATTTACCGAGCCATTCGTCATTTGAAGGGGAAACACGACTAATGCTGCCCGTACCCGCCGAAGACCGGGATTGCGGCCGCCGGATCGCGGTCAGACGCCCACGTCGCGACGCCGGGCCACGGGAGTTGAAGACACCGACGACGAATGCGATATTTTGGACGTAAGAGGACGGCACAAACCATGAGAGCGATGCTGCTACGCCGGATCGGCCCCGTGGCTGGCGACTCGCAACCACTGGAACCGGCGGACCTGCCGATTCCGGAACCTCGGCCGGGCGAAATCCTGCTGCAGGTCACCGTCTGCGGGATCTGCCACACGGAACTCGACGAAATCAAAGGCCGCACGCCGCCGCCGCGGCTGCCGGTCGTGCCGGGCCACCAGGCGGTCGGTCGTGTGCAGCGCGTGGGAGAGTGCGTCACCGCCTTTCGCGAAGGTGATCGCGCCGGAGTAGCTTGGATTTACCATGCCTGCGGCCAGTGTGCCCAGTGCGCTGTCGGTGACGAGAATCTGTGCCCGGACTTCTGCGCTACCGGACGGGATGCCGACGGCGGCTATGCGGAGTTCATGACGGTCTCGGCGGACTTTGCACATCCGATCCCTCTGGAACTGGAAGATGCTGAGGCAGCCCCACTCTTGTGTGCAGGTGCCATCGGTTACCGTTCGTTGCGTCTCACGCAACTGACCGGAGAAGGGCGGCTTGGGCTAACCGGCTTCGGTGCCTCTGGCCATCTGGTCCTCAAGCTGGTGCGGTCTCGCTGGCCCGCCGTGCGAGTGCACGTGTTCAGCCGCAGTCATGCGGAACGCGAGTTTGCACGGCAGCTTGGCGCCACGTGGGCCGGCGAGATATCGGAGTCTCCGCCAGAGCCGCTGGATGCGATCATCGACACCACGCCGGCATGGAAACCGGTAGTGGAAGCCTTGCGGCACTTGCGGCCAGGCGGCCAGTTGATCATCAATGCCATTCGCAAGGAGGACGCGGACCAGAGCGAATTGCTGAGACTGCGATATCCCGAACACCTTTGGATGGAGAAGGAGATCAAGAGTGTCGCCAACGTCACGCGCCGTGACGTGCGGGAATTCCTTTGTTTGGCTGCCCAGGCGGGCCTGCGTCCCGATGTTCGGGAATACCCCCTGGCCGATGCTAATCAGGCGTTGCTGGCGTTGAAACGCGGTGGCCAGCCGGGTGCCAAGGTGCTGCGTATCGCCTGACGCGTGTGGACTGTTTTGGCGTTTCGCCGCGTGGCAAGACGCGACCCGTGCGAGTTCGGGGCCACGTGGCGTGGCTTCGATCCGTACCTGAGTCCACCGTCTGCCGGATCGCGTCCATGCGGCCGATCGTGCAGAACGGAAACACGGTGGCGGTGCATGTGTGGTTTGAGTGAGCCCGCGAGAATCCAAAAGGAGACTTCGATGGCGGTCATACGCTGGAGTTCTGTGGCGGGGCTGGTGATCCTCACCCGTGTGGCGATTGCGGCAGCGCTCGCTGAACCGCCGCCCGGAGACCTGGAGAAGATTCGTCTCGCCGCCCCGCAGGACGCGCCGGCCAAGCCGAACAATCGGCGCAAAGTTCTGGTCTTCTCCGGAGCCGATGGCTTCGTTCACGACTCGATTCCGTGGGGCGAAGCGGCCTTGCGGATCATGGGAGAGAAGACGGGCGCTTACTCAGCCACGCTCAGTGACGATCCGGCGTTCTTTGACCGTGAACGGCTCTTCCAGTTCGACGCGGTGGTCATGAACAACAACTGCGGCAATCCGATCGCCGACATACAACGGCGGACCAACTTGCTGGAATTTGTCCGCAGCGGCCGAGGATTAGTAGGCATCCACTGCGCCGCGCACCTGGACTGGCCGGAGTACACCGAGATGTTGGGCGGCTATTCGATCAGCCATCCGTGGAACGCCGGGAGCACGGTCATGATCCGTCTGGAAGAACCCGACCATCCGCTGCTACGGTCCTTCACCGCGGCGTCGTTCGCGCACAGCGACGAGATTTTTGTGTTCAGGGATTTCTCGCGGCAGAAGGTCCGGGTGCTATTGAGCCTCGACACGGCGCACACCGACATGAACAAGCCGGGAGTCACGAAAGACCAAGATGTTCCGTTGGCCTGGATTCGCCGCTATGGGGAGGGCCGCGTGTTCTACTCGGCGTTAGGGCACCAGAAGGACGTTTATTGGCGGTCGCCGATCTTGAAGCATTACCTGAGCGGCATTCAGTTCGCGCTGGGTGACCTCAAGGCCGACGCCACACCGTCGTCGCCGGCAGGAAACAAACATCGACAAATCCAGGTGACAGTGGTGGACGGCATCACGGTCGTCTCGTTCGTGCAATCGAAGATCCTGTCGGAGCCCGACGTTCAAACGCTCGGCGAAGAACTGTTTGGGTTGGTTGACCGTGACGGCTGCAAATTTCTGGTCCTCGACTTCCAGAAGGTCCAGTTCTGTTCCAGCGCCGTCATTGGAAAACTTGTTATCCTGGATCGAAAGGTCAAGAGCAAGGAGGGCAAACTTCGGCTGTGCCGCATGGCACCCGGAATCCGAGAGGTCTTTCAGATCATTCGTCTCGACCAAGTCCTCGAAATCAAGGACACGCGCGAGGAGGCATTGGCCGCGTTTCGGGCGAGGTAGCCTCACTCCGTCGTCCGCCGCTCGACCTGGCGCACCGTAGTCGACGCGTGACGGAGACGCAAGAACTTCCTCCACAGGAGACCAAACGTATGCCGCATCGCCATACGAACCGCCGAGGGTTTCTGGGCACTGTGGGAGCGCTGCCAGTCCTGGGCATGGTTGCGGAGTCGCCTTCGCACGGCGTGGCTGCGGAACAAGCCGAACTCAAATCGCATTCGGCTGCCGTACACGGGTCGGACCGGCAGGAATCCGCCAGACTCAAGGCGTTGGACTTGAATGGACCGGACGTGGCAGACAAGCGGAAACAGATGCCCGTGGGAAGAATCGGCAGCCTGTCCGTCAGCCGCCTCATCAGCGGCAGCAACTTGATCAGCATGAACATGCACGCCCGGGACTTGGCGTACATGCGCACGCTGGCCGCCCGCTACAACACAGAAGAACGGATCTTCATGACGCTGAAGAAGTGCGAGGAGTTCGGCGTCAACACGATCGTGCTGAAGAACCACAACTTCCGACAGTTTCACTTGTCGAAGTACTGGACCGAGTGGGGCGGCCGAATGCAGTGGATTGCCGACGTGATCACCACGGACATCATCCAATACGAACGGCTCGTGGCCGAGCATCTCGACTTGGGTGCGTCGGCAGTCTACCTGTGGGGAGGCGCCTGCGATATCTGGTATTACCAGAAGGAACCTGGGAACATCATCAAGGCATTCGAGATCATGAAGCGGTACCAGGTTCCTGTCGGCATCGGCGCGCATCGGTTTGAGCCCATCGCCTTTTGCGTCCGAGAAGGGCTCGTGCCAGACTTCTATTTCAAGACGCTGCACCACGACCGGTACTGGTCCGCGCATCCGCCAGAGAATCGGCGGGACCTGGAAATGTACGAACCGAATTCGGACGATCACGGCTACTACCACGACAACCTGTTCTGCGATCGTCCCGAGGCGACCGTGGCGCTGATGCAGGAGGTGAAGGTCCCCTGGATCGCCTTCAAGGTCCTGGCTGCCGGGGCTATTTCGCCGGCCGACGGGTTTCAGTACGCGTTCGACGGCGGTGCGGATTTTCTGTGCGTCGGCATGTTCGACTTCCAGATCGAGGAAGACGTGGAACTCATCCGCCGGAGCTTCGCGGCGGCCCAGACCCGCCGACGCCCATGGGGATAGGTTTCTGGTTTCACTGAGCTTATGCGGGCGCAAGAGAACGCCCCCGGGCCCATCGCTGGGTCGGGGGCGTTTGTTTTCGACGTCGTGGCCAATCTACAGCTCGACGGCTTCGACCTCGGCCACGAACCTGCTGGCGTCGCCGCTCAGGAACGCAGACACAACGCTGAACACGGCGTCACTGAAGCCGCCGACGTTCAGGATGTCTTCCCGCTCCGGAGCCTGCGTGGTCGTGTACGCCTGCAGGTCGATGCACACGAGCTTCGGTCGGTCGCTACCCAGCCGCTGCTGGTTGGCGACGAACTTCTGCCACTCCGTCATTACGCCCGTGGCGCCCTGCTGACCGGACGCGAACGCCCGGCCGCCGTACACCCAGCTCTCGTTGTCGCTGACCAGGACCACACCGGCAAACCGCCGCTTGGCGTACTTGCCGTTGGCCTGGACCAGCGGCAGCGAGCAGTCCGTGCCACCGCCACCGTACTTGGCCAGCCGCTCCGCCAGACTCAGGATTGTGTCCTGCGGATCGACCTTCGCCTCGTAGGCTGCTGTGTCGAACGGGACGACAACGCTTTCCGGGTTCCGACGCAGGATGGCCGCGGCGAACAAGGCCGCCACGTCCACGCACCGCATCTTGCTGGTCGCGCCCCGGCCGCGGTGGCCGGTGACCGGCGAACCCATCGAGCCCGAAGTATCCAGGCCGATCAAGACCGGGCCCGGCAACTCCGGCACGTTACCGCAGGCGATCTCGGCCGCCTGATGCAGCGCAGCCTTGATCTTCTGCGGCACCGTCTCATCCGCGTTCAGGTATGCTGCCAGGAACTGGTACGGGAACTGCCGCGAACGGCGAACCTCCGCGGCGTCGGCGATCCGACCCGCCACGTAATCCACCATCGCGCTGTCACGCGTGCCGTTGCTGAATACCTCGTGTCGCACGAGCGTGTTCAGGTTCATGCGCAGGGCCTGCGGACCCATCTGGTGGGCAATCGCCTTCCAGACGAGCGGACCCTGGGCCGCATCCGCCAGCAAGTCCCAGCGGACCGACAGGTTACCCAGGATCAGGGCTTGAGCCTCTGCCGACTCGGCCTTGCGGTACGCGACCAGTCCCTGCACCTGCTCCGGCAGGTCGGCTTCCGTAGCCGGCGCCCACTTCTCGACCTCCTTGCCGGTCAGCCAGCCGAACAGCGCCCGGCGGGCGTTGTCCTTCGGCGTCGGGCGTGCCAGACGCAGGACGTCACGCAGGCTCGGCTTGTCGCCGATCGACGCCGACAGCAGCGTGCCCACCGAGGCCTCGTTCAGCCATCGCTGGAACGCCCGCTGCAAGCTGGACGACAAGCTCGTGCGGCCGAACTGGCCCGAGCGGATCATCTGGAACAGCGTGCGCAGCACCCGGCCGTTGTCGACCACGCGGTCGAACACCTTGTGCATGAGTTGCGAGTCGCGCCTCGACAGGACCGCCAACAGCGCGGCCGGCATGTCCTTCATGAAGGCCCGCTCACGCGAGTAGATCGCCAGCTTGGCCAGGAAGACGTTGTCGTCGACCTGGTCGATCAGCTTGCGCAGCTCGTCCAGTTGCGTCTCGGCCGCAGCATAGTACGTGCCGTTGAAGCAGCCCGTGGCCGCCAGCTGGGCCAGCGCGTGCTTCGGCGCGAACTTGTACGCCCGGCCTCCGGCCTCGTTGGTCGAGTCCGTTCGCAGCAGCTTGCTCTTGATGCTGGAAAACAAAGTCGTGTTGGCCATCGTGACCTCCTTCTTCAAAAGACCCGACGAGGCGTGGGCAGAGCAGCCGTACCGCATGGGTATTGGGAAGCTCCCGCTTCCCCAGCATCGTTGGTGGATGTACTCCGCACCGGCAGTCGGATCGGTGTCTTAGCGCTCGACGAGGTTGTGGGGCAGAGCGAATCCCTGCGAAGCCGCGCACGCGCGGATCACAGGGTCCGGCCCCGTAGATGGATCTAGCTGAGGGGGCCGGGCGGGAGTCGAACCTGCTTAGCCATGTACTCCACTCCGGCAGTCGAGCGTGTATCAAATCCTGACGAAGTTGTGAATCAGAGACGTTACGGCGGCTTGACCAGTTAGCCTACCGCGTCACTGCAATCGCGGCGGCGCGGGTGGGACTCGAACCCACAATCTCCGGCTTGAGATGCATGTACTCCGAATCGGCAGTCAGGGTGTTTTCAAAGCAAATGACCGACGAAGTTGTGACCAGAGGGTTTACGCTGCTCTATCCATTTGAGCTACGCCCCCGACGAAGCAAATGGAGGCGGTGGGACTTGAACCCACAACCCGCGGCTCTCAAAGCATGTACTCCAATCGGCAGTCGGTCATGTCTCCTGGTGTTTCCGGATTGCTGCGCTTGCGTCCGATCAAAAGGCGACTTCCGAAGGCCGGGGGCCGTCGGAAGTCTGAATTTAACAACACCCAACGAAGTCGGTTGCCGAGACATGTCGCTATGGTTGATGTAGTCCCGGCTGGCAGTTGGGCTGAAAGTACAAGACACGGACACCGTGTCCTGGTTCAGCCCCTGCCGTGGAATACCAGACCCAACGAAGGTTTGCCGAGGCGGTGCTTGTGGCACCAGGTTAACAGCCTGGATGTAGTCCCGGCGGGCAGTTGGGTATGTACAGCGACCCTCCGACGAAGTTCAGGCCCGGACACCTTTCGGCTCCCAAAGTCGATGTAGTCTGGACCGGCAGTCGGACGGTCAGAGACGCCGGTGGGAGTCGAACCCACTTGAACCGGGTTGCAGCCGGTGGCCGTGCCGTCTGGCTCCAGCGTCAGGATTTCAGTGTCCTCGCCAGGAATTGAACCTGGTCTGCGACCTTCGCGGAGTCGCGTGCGATCCGGCACACTCCGAGGACAAGCTCGCGGAGAGCCGCGAACAGGACAACACCCTCGGGCGTCTGTCTCAGTCGTCGGCTCCCCGCTCATCACTTTCAGCTTCGCCGCTGTTGCAGCGTCGTGCCTCGACACACCGAATGGCGTCTTTCGGCAGTTCGTTGCCGTAGATCACCGACAGGACGGCAGGGAGGTACATGTCCAACATGGACATGGTCGTGCCCATCAGCCGGTCGATGACCGCTTCGTCCAGGCTGTCGTCGGTCAGGATCTGGGCGGCCTGGAAACGCAGCTCGCCTTGGTCGAAGTCCATCTCGAATTTACCGACGCGCAGGCCGAAGTTGGCCCGGGCGATGGTTTCCGCGATCGCCGGGCGAGCACCTTCGGGGACTCGCACGGGCGAGTAGCCGAAAACCTGAAAGACGCTGCCTTCCTCGTCTACGGCGGCGATGACCCGGTACGTGCCGACTTCACAGCGGAAATCGGCGCAGATCGAGCGACCTTCGCCGTTGGCCAGGTAGCTGACGTCACGTTCATCCAGGTGCTGGATCAGTTTCTCGTAGGCCGCGTACATGCTTGGCCTCCCTTGTCCAAGTTCCGCCGTTGCCGGCGAATGATCGGTTACAGCGGTTGCGATGCCGGGCGTCGTCAGGCCGGATTTCTCGGCCGGTTTGCCCCGTACCAGGCCCCACAGGGCTGCCAGGAAGGTCCGCATCGTCGCACCGATCCCTATCTCGCTGTTCAGGCACCCCGCCGAGGAATCGAACCCCGTCCTGCAGATCCGAAGTCTGCCGTGCCGTCCGTCACACTCGCAGGGCAACGGGGCCAGCCTGAGCCGGCCCATCCAAATTCGACGTGGCGGCCGAGCGAGGGCATGGATTACCGTGTCTTGCCCTCCTCGTCGCCCACCTTGAACACATTCGGACCCAAGCCGAGGTACACCCGAGCGTTGGCGTTGGTCGCCAGTGCCCGTAGGGCCTCCAGCTCAGCCAATCGCAGCAGGCCAGGGTGCTGCTCCAGGGCCTCGGCAGCCTTCTGCCGCTCCACCAGCGCCCTGGTTTCGCCCTCGGCCTTCAGTCTCGCGGCTTCGGCCTCCGCCTCCAGTTGCAGCCGACGAGCCACCGCTTCGGCCTCGGCCTCGCGCCGTTTGGACTCGGCCCGCGTCTTGCCTTGGATCTCTTCGACCTCGGCCTTGGTGCGGGCTTCAACCAGCTGAGCTTGGCTGTTCCGCTCAGCCGCCAGCACGCGGTTCATGATCTCCTGTAGGTTTCCAGGGAAGATCAGGTCTTTCACGTCGGCCCGCCGAATCGCCACGCCGTAGCCTGCGGCCGACTCCTTGACCTCGGCCAGGATGTCCTCACTGAGCCGGTTCCGGTTCGTGAGGATCTCCTCCAAGTTCATCGAGGCCAGCGAACGCCGGGCGGCCAGCTGCACATCGCTGTACAGCCGCTCCTCGTAGTTTTCCACGGTCTGGATCGCCGCCTTGGCGTCGGTCACCCTGAACTGGACGAGGATGCTCACACGGATGGCCACCTTGTCCGCGGTCAGGATTTCCTGACCCTTAATCGTCAGGTCCCGCTCGCGGATGTCCACCAGGACGCACTCCACCGTGGGCCGCCGACGCAGCCAGCGCCGATGTGCAGGGATCTTGTAACGGCCGGCCTCCAGCACCTTGGCCAGTTTGCCGTCCTCGTACCACAGACCCCGGTGGGTGTCCTTGATGATGAATTCCTGGCCTTGTTTGGCGATGATGTTCATGGCAGTAATCCTTGATTTGGAGGCCCCGTAGCGTGCGCCGAGGTGGAGAACGAGTTTCTCAGATTCGGAAGTCTGAGCGACCTGGACCGACTGGTGATCGCAGCAACCATTAGGTAGCTCGCTCCTGACACCGCCGGGGCCATATTGCGTTGAAGCGTCTCGACCAGGAATCGAACCTGGACCTGAACCTTCGGAGAGTTCGATGCGATCCACTACACCATCGAGACATTCAGCGTCCCGACCCGGAGTCGAACCGGGACCAGGACCTTAGGAGAGTCCTGTGCGTTCCGTTACACCATCGGGACAATCCCCACTCAGGGCCGACGACTGGATTCGCACCAGCATCAATCCGCTTACAAGGCGGATGCCTTTCTGCATCGAGCCACGTCGGCATCAACGCTCCCGGCCCGAAGACCGGGAGCGAAATCACTTCTACTTTTCGAGCGCGACGTTCCAGTAAGCCTCGCTCACGAACTTCGACCAGCTTTCGATCCGTTGCTCGTGGGCCGCGTAGCGCGGGTTCCACGTCGGCTGGACCGGCTTGCGCTTCAGCCGCATTTTGGCCTGCTCCGGCGTACGGTCAGCCTTCTGCTTGTTGCACGTCAGGCAAGCCAGCACGCAGTTGTCCCAACGCGACTGGCCGCCCTGGGCACGGGGCACCACGTGGTCGAGCGTCAATTCCTCGGCGCCGGGCTGCGCACCACAGTACTGGCACGTGTAGTGGTCACGCTTGAAAATGTTCCGCCGGCTGCACGTCACCGCTGCCGCTGGCAGCCGGTCGTAACCGGTCAGCGTGATCACCTCCGGCACGCGCAGCCGAAACCGCACGGCCCGGATGAACCGTTCGCCGTCCTTGGGACGCAGCTTGGCCCAGTCTTCCCAGCTGTAGGTCTGGTAGTCGGCCGGGTCCACGACCCGCGCGGACTCGTTCCACAGCAGCACCAATGCCCGGGCCACGGTGGCCACGTTCACCGGCTGCCAGTTGCGGTTCAGGATCAGCGTCGGACGCTGTAGGACCTTGGTAGACATGGTTACCTCACGTTCTATCCGAAGGGTTGACCGGCCGGATTTGAACCGGCACGAACCTGGTTCACAGCCAGGCGCTCTGCCAATTAAGCTACGGCCAACACAAAATGATGTGCGCATCAGCGGAAGGGGCGGGAATCGAACCCGCAAGGCTTTCGCTCAACCGGCTTCCAACCGGGTCCCGTCACCTATCGGGTGGCCCTTCCGTCGTTTCTTTCAGTGCCCCGACCAGGACTTGAACCCGGAACATCTCGTTAGAACCGAGGCATGATCATCCGTTTCACCATCGGGGCGCAAGGCGGAAGGCAAGGGAGTCGAACCCTCATCTCCGCTGGGGAGAACCGCGTTAGCAGTGCGGCCCGGCAAGCCGTATCCGGCTACCTTCCGTTCTTTTCAGTGGACCCACCCAGAGTTGAACTGGGATCTCCGCCACGCCAGGGCGGCGTCTTCCCCTTGGATTATGAGCCCGTGTTTTCCAGTGGACCTGATGGGAGTTGAACCCACCGCACCGGCCTTGCAAGGGTCAGTCGCCCCCAACGGCATGCAGGCCCGTGTGACGTCCGCCGATGGGCTCGGTCGGACGTCGCTTTCCGCCGTTAGTGCGGCGGCCCTCGGTCAGAGGTCCGTTCGGGAGTCGAACCCGAGCCTCGTCCTTACCAAGGACGTGTGCTGCCACAACACCTACAGACCTTTGCTTCAGTGATCCCGGGCAGAATCGAACTGCCGATTTCCTGGGTGTCATCCAGGCGTCTTTGCCGCTGGACCACGGGATCGCGTCAGTGACCGAGGCAGGAATCGAACCTGCAAAATCACGAGATTCTCGACCTCGCCGCTTTGCCTGTTTGCGTACTCGGCCACGATCAAGTAGCGGGTCCGGGAGTCGCACGCCGGCGGTCCAGGCTTATGAGGCCCGGATGAGCACTGGCCCACCCGCAAGTTGCAGCTCCCGGTAACGATCCGGGCACGCCGGCCTCATGAGAGCTGGCTGGGCCCCTGCCCACCTGCAGTCGTTCTGTCCAGTAGCCAAGGCGAGACTTGAACTCGCACGCCCCTGCGGGCACGACCTTCTGAGCGTCGCGTGTCTACCAAATTCCACCACTTGGCTGCATCCAGTGACTCGGACGGGAATCGAACCCGCGTCGGCCAGGTTGAGGGCCTGACTGTAAAACCAACATCACACCGAGCCAAAGCAGTGACGCGGACGGGAATCGAACCCGCGTAGGCGAGATTGAAAGCCTCGCTGCAAGACCATCATCGCACCGCGCCGTGATCTGTTGCTGTTCAGTGCGCCGGGACGGAGTCGAACCGCCAGGGTCCTTTTGGACGACTGGTTTACAGCCAGCGAGGCCTGCCAATGCCCAACCGACGCAAGTTGTTGTTCGCGAGTGGCACGGGTGGGAATC
Organism: Rhodopirellula sp.; assembly: GCA_012728855.1. GTDB lineage: Bacteria > Planctomycetota > Planctomycetia > Pirellulales > Thermoguttaceae > JABWBD01. The sequence continues at coordinate 11,854 of JAAYEH010000390.1, forward strand.
GAACCCACAGACGATCACCAAGTTTTGAAGTTGGCCGCTTTGCCGGTTTGCGTACCGTGCCGTGATCAAGAGCGGTGACGACGGGAATCGAACCCGCACTAACAGATCGACAATCTGTCGTGCTGAACCGTTAACACTACGCCACCGTGTCGTGTTTTGAGTAGCTCAGGTGGGACTCGAACCCACAGCATCCTTGGTTCTAAGCCAGGGTGGTCTGCCATTTGCCTACCGAGCCATCTTGTCCGTCAATGCCCAGAACAGGACTCGAACCTGCAAACGCCCGGGTTTAAGCCGAGCCGCTCTGCCGCTTGGCGTATCTGGGCCAAAGTAGTCCCGGATGGACTCGAACCATCGGTCGCCACCTTGTAAGGGTGCTGCCTTCGCCGCTAGGCCACGGGACCGTCGTTGTTGCAGTGGACCCACCGGGAGTCGCACCCGGATCTCCAGCTTGCGGAGCTGGCGTCGTCCTGTTGGACCATGAGCCCGTTTCGACCCCGGAGGTTCGCGATAACAGACCGCCGGCAAGGCACGCCCCCAAGGACTTGAACCCTGACCAACTGGGTTGGAACCAGCCGTGCTGCCAATTACACCAGGGACGCGTGTTGTGTCGTCGAACAGCGGAAGCCGTGGGACTCGAACCCACAAACGGTCTGTGCCGTCGCCTGTTTTCAAGACAGGTTCCTCATCCGGCCGGATGGCTTCCGTTTGTTCAATCAAGCTCCGGGGGTTGGAATCGAACCAACGGCCTCCTGGTTCAGAGCCAGGCGTCACTACCAGCAGCAACTACCCCGAAATACTTCTTGGACACCGCAGGTGCGGAAAGGCTCGGGGAGAGGGAATCGAACCCCCATCACCTGGTTCAAAGCCAGGTGGCGTACCATTAGCCCATCCCCGAACGATCCAGAGTGCCCGGCGGGAATCGAACCCGCCTATCCAGCTTGGAAGGCTGGTGCCTAAGCCAATCGGCCACGGGCACATGCAGGCGGAAAGGGAGGGAGTCGAACCCTCAAGGCCGTGAGGCTCGTCCCGCTTCGAACGGGGTGCCATCGCCAGTTGGCTTGCCCTTCCGTAAGGCTGCGGTGGCAGGAATCGAACCTGCGACGTGACGCTTAACAGGCGCCCGCCCGTACCAGCACAGGCCCCACCGCAATCAAGGTCAGGACGGCCGGATTTGAACCGGCGATCTCGTGCTCCCAAGGCACGCGGAATCCCAGACTTTCCCACGTCCTGAAGATGAGCGCCCAGCGGGAGTCGAACCCGCACTTCCGCCATGGCAAGGCAGCAGGCTACCGCTACATCATGGGCGCTTGGTTGGAAGCCGAATTGTCAAAGATCAAAAGGTCGATCAGAGCACCGGGAGGGACTCGAACCCTCGTCGCCGCTGTACGAGAGCGGTGTCTTCGCCGCTGGATCACCGGTGCTTGTTGTTCAGTGGGACCAGCGGGGCTCGAACCCGCACCCGCCTGGTTAAGAGCCAGGGATGCTGCCGCTAATACCTTGGTCCCGTCGAAATTGAAATCAGTCGGCGCGGAGGGAGTTGAACCCTCGGCCTGCGTCTTATAAGGACGCCGCTCTCACCGCTGAGCTACGCGCCAGCGAGTAGGGCCGGAGGGAATCGAACCCACACCGTACGGATTAAAAGTCCGCCGTGCTGCCTGTTACACCACGACCCCCAAAGACGATCGGGCGTATGCGTTTCAATCGACGTCGCCGCAACATCACTTGCTCCTACGTTCCTTGTCCAAGTGGTAGCCCTGAGAATCGAACTCAGCACTACGCGGGTATCAGCCGTGTCTGGGCCACCAGCCCTCGACTACCGTTCCAAGTCGGGCACCCCGGAGTCGAACCGGGACCCTCCTGCTCCCGAAGCAGGTGTGCTACCATCTGCACCTCTGCCCGCTTGTTTCCAGTCAGAACGGCCGCGACCAATCCGGCATCCGTTCCGATCGGTGCCCGAACCGGCGGTCTCCTGGTCCCCGACCAGGCGCGATCCCAGGCTTCGCCACGTTCTGATCAAGTACCCCGTGGGGGAGTCGAACCCAAACCCTACCGGGATTCGTAGTCCCAGCGCCGATCCGCTGGACGGGGCACGGTGTGCGCGAACGTCGAGCGCAGTGGGCTGGGAGGTGCTCGAACCCTCCTCTCCGGCTCTTCAGACCGGCGCTACACCGTCTCAGCTACCAGCCCAAACGAAAAAAGCCCGGCGTCTTGGTGACACCGGGCTTTTCGTGTAGTCCCGTCGACTTGTAGGCCGAGTGTCACAAACGCAAATGGCGCAGGGGGAGCGTATTGGCCGGATGACCGGCAAAACACGCCGCGCCTTTTTGTTCGCGAATGTAACTCGACCACAAGGACATCATTTTTGGCTTCTCCTCCTCAAAGCGGCCTTCGGACCGCTGGCGGGTCATCTCCGCCACTGACAAGTAAGACGACGTGCCGTCTGGAAAGGTTCGCAAGAATTCACGGCACGTCTCCAAAAGATAAGACGCTCGAAGCGGCCGATTTATTCCCGCCAGTTCAAGAATCATCGGCTGCCGCCGTTCAGCTGTTCGTTACCTTGAAACACTGGCCTGCTAGCTTCTCGACGGTGTTCGCAACTCCCGCTACACTGCTGTGGACCTTGGTACGTTGTGCTCACGGAGTCGGGGAATCTGTCCATGGACGGTGTGTTGTGGCAAACAGGATCGCCGCCCGAAGTGTTCACCGGGTTCGGACCATCCGCCTACTTTAGCAGCCAATCAGCGTTGGAAACGCTGGAACTTGCGTTGGAACATCGCGAAGTCCGGCGGCGCCTTCGTGCCGTTTGCCCGACATCTCCGGGCGTCTACGGCATGGTGGATCGCGCCGGACAGCTGATTTACGTTGGCGTGTCAGCCAAGCTCTGTGATCGGCTGCTGACCTACTTCACGGCAGGCGACGACGGTGCCAAAGAACGCCGCATCGCCAAGCACGCTCGGCAAGTCGTCTGGGAGCCGGTCGACCACGAATTCATGGCCCAGTTGCGTGAGCTGGAACTGATCCGGCGCTGGCGACCGAGATTCAACCGCCGTGGGCGTCTGGAAAGCGAGCGCTGCGGTTACATCTGCCTGACGACGGACGAGGCGCCGCGCTTTCATGCGGCACGCCGTCCGCCTCGGGGTGCTCGTCGTTCGTGGGGGCCGGTACGAACAAGCCGAAAATTGCTGGCGGCGATCAACCGTCTGAACCACGTGTTTCGGCTCCGCGATTGCGCACGTGAAATCCCTGTGCGATTCGCTGACCAGCGGACGTTGTTTGACCAGGAATGGCAGGCCGGCTGTTTGCGCGGCAGTCTCGCATCCTGCTCGGCTCCCTGCGCCGCTGGGTGCAGCCGCCCGGAGTACTACCGCCAGGTCGAACAGGCCGTTGCTTTCCTGGATGGTACGGACCGTCAAGTGCTGCAACAGATGGAGACTGCCATGCTCGACGCGAGCGAGCGGCACGATTACGAACGGGCAAGCAGCCACCGGGATGCCCTGCAGGAGCTTCGATACTTGTTCGACCAGCTGCAACTGCTTCGGGACGTTGCCCGCGACTATTGGTTTGTCTATCCCGTGAACCTACCCGATGGCTCAGGTCTGTGGAATCTGATTGCGGGCGGCGACGTGGTGGCGGTAACCGCGGAACCTCGTGCTAAGTCCGAGGCCAACACTGTTCGGGCACTCCTGGAAGCAAGGTACGCACAACGGGACCAGCAGGCACAGTTGCCGTTCGAGGCATTCGACCGCGTTCGGCTGGTGGCGTCCTGGTTCCGGCACCACACCGAGGAGCTTGAACGAGTCATGTCGCCCAGCGAGGCCGTTGCGCGTTGCCGCAAAATGGCCTGAACTGGCAGGCACGCTCACGGCTGCGCCACACGCACCAACTGCTTGCCCAGGTTCTCGCCGCGAAACAGGCCAATGAATGCCCCGGGAGCGTTCTCCAGCCCATCGACAATGGTCTCCTGATACTGCACTTTGCCTGCGCCAAGCCACTGGGCGATCTGCTCCTGGGCCTCGCGGTAACGTTGGACGTAGTCAAAGACCAAAAAGCCCTCCGCACGGGCGCGTTTCACAATCAGATGCCACAGCAGACGCAGACCGCGCGGCGGACGAGTCGCGTTGTACTGGTCGATCTGTCCGCAGACGACGATTCGAGCGTGGACGTTAATCTGAGTAAACACGGCGTCCGTCAGCGCTCCGCCGACGTTGTCGAAGTACACGTCGATCCCTTGGGGGCAAACCTCTTGGAGCTTGGCGGCGTAATCCGTGACCTGCTTGTAGTCAAAGGCCGCGTCGAATCCCAGATCGGTCAGGAGGTGGTCAACCTTGGCTGGGGACCCGGCCGAACCGACGACGTGGCAGCCCTTGATCTTGGCGATCTGCCCAACCAGCGAACCGACCGCGCCAGCCGCCCCAGAGACGAAGACCGTCTCGCCCGGCTTGGGCTGGCCGATGTCCAGGAGGCCAAAGTACGCGGTCAGGCCGGGCATCCCCAACACGCCCAGCGCCGTGGAGATCGGAGCCAAGCTGGTGTCGAACCGCTGCACTTGCTTGCCGTCCGAGAGGGCGTACTCCTGCCAACCCCAATCCCCGACGACGACATCGCCGGGGCGGTAACGACGATGCTTGGACTCGACCACGGTGCCCACCGTGCCGCCGACCATCACTTGGCCGATGGCAACCGGATCAGCATAGGACTTCATCTCGCTGATGCGGCCCCGCATATACGGATCGACGGACAGAAAGTTTGTCTTGACCAGCAACTGGCCGTCGCCGGGTTCCGGCGTCTCGGATTCGATCAAGCGAAAGTCGGATTCCTTGGGAAGTCCCTCGGGTCGGGCGGCCAAAACGATTTGTCGGTTCTTCATTTATTTCGCCTTCTGGAGATCGCTTCCGTCTCCGTTTTCGCTGGTCTCGGTATTCACGACACGGATGGTCGGCGGCTCGGCGAAGTCGTGCCACAGTCGCTCGGCTCTCTCGGCCTGGACCGGGCCGTCAAATGCTGCCAAGCGGTAGCGTGAGACGTAGGGGCGGCCGGGGTCGATGGTAAACGTGCCGAGGATCATGGGCGAGAAACAAAAATACGGTTTCTCGGGGTGCAATCGCACCGGTTGCGGCGATCTGAAGTTCTGGGGGTGGCCCAAAATGCAGATCCCGGCCGGTTGGCCGCCGGAGAGCCCGTGGGCGATCACCCACCGTGCCCGCGTGTGGTTGCCGTCCGAGCGAGTCTTGCCCTCGCTGGTCAAGAAGTCGCTTTGCGGCTGCCGGAACCAGTCGCGGGCCCCCCGCAGCGCCAGACCGCCGTAGTGATACTCGTTGACCACCAGCGGAGCATCCGTGGCACAAGTCTGCACGGACTCCAAGTCGACCAGCGGCTGGTCTCCCGAACCGTACACGCGCACCGTCCATTTTTCCTCGATCACAGGCACCGCCCCGTTCGCTGTGAGACATTCGTGTCGCAGCACGGCGGTGAACTGAGCGAAGACCGGGCCGGATGCGACCTCCTCGACGCGTTCATGCCGTACGCGGCCCGTGCGTCCCGCTTGATTCCAGAAGTCGATCTTGCGGCCCTGAAACGTGGTGTTGACCCAAGCCCAGAAGATGCCGTGCTGATGGGCATGGTCAGGAGGAAAATCATCGGTCACCAACCGGCCGCTCGGCGTGTAGACGGGATGAATATGTCCGCTCTTGGCGAACACCGGATCAAGCCCGGCGGGCGACGGCAACTCGGTGTGGTTGTAGGCCAGCACGAGATGGCTGCCAGCCTGGATCACTAGCCGGGCACCTTCATCGCGGCAAGAAACCCCAGGCGGGATGTTTGGCGGCACGTCGCCCGCGGTTAGCTGATACCGTTGTGTCCCCCCTGCGGCAAGCCTTCCGGCCAGAATCCAGGCAACAGCCGGCTTCTCGCCCGGTATCCGCTGCGAGGAAACCTCGCGGCCGTCGTCCAGCAGGATCAAACGCACGGTCCCGCGCTGCGCCAGTGGCTCCGGAAGCGTAAATACGACGGGTGTATTCTCCCGACCGTAGGGCCCCGCACTCACTTCCAGAACCAACGGGGCACTCTCCGATGCCCAGGCGCCGGGAGAAACTGAACGGCACAAACCACAAACAACCGCCCACCCAACGACCAAGTTGCGGCACGCGGAAATCGATGTCATCGCCTATCCCCTCTCTCTTGCCCACTGGAAAACGCAGATCACTCCGCGTGATTCTATCGTGCCGCGCCGCTGAGGGCTATGATGGTGACTGCGGACGGATCGAAGACGAGCTGTCGCGAAAGGGGAATTGTCTGATGCGGTACTTATTGCGTCTGCTGTCGTGGGTCGGATTGTTAGCGCTGTGCGCCATCACTCAGGCAGCCGATCCGTTGAACGTATTCCTGGACGAATGCGATGGTCGCTACAGCGACGAGCATCAGATGCTGGGACAGGAATTCCACAGTCCGGGTTACCACACGACGGTCGCCTTGGGCACCTGGGTTCACCCCGTGCTGCCCTCGTTGGATTACGCGTTGGGGCTGTTGCAGCGTAACTCGCCCGGCGATAGGCAGCGGGCCGAGAAGATCATCGACAGGGTAATTGGCCTTCAGGATGCGGACCCCGCAAGCCGTACCTACGGCATCTGGCCCTGGCTCCTGGAAGAGCCACTGGAAAAGATGTCGCCGCCCGATTGGAACTGGGCCGATTTCTGCGGCGCACGTCTGGCGGTCATGCTGGCCGACCACGGCCAATCCCTGTCCGACGAGTTGAAGCCGACGATACGGACCAGCCTTCGCCATGCGGCGTTGGCCATCAAGAAGCGCAACGTCGGGCCGGGATACACGAACATCGCCATCATGGGCGGCGGAGTGTGCGCTGCGGCTGGCGAAATCTTGGGCGATGCGGAACTCCTGAAGTACGGCCGGCAACGGCTGCAGCAGGTCGCGGTGCATGCGGGACACCACGGCGGATTCAACGAGTACAACAGTCCCACGTACACCATGGTCGCACTCGCGGAGTGCGAACGAACCATACACCTGGTCCGTGACGAGGCGACGCGACAAGCGGCCGAGTCGCTTCGCCGCGTAGCCTGGCGGACCATTGCCGACAGCTACCATCCGGGCACTGGGCAATGGGCCGGTCCCCATGCGCGATCCTACTCCGACTACCTATTTCCGCGGACGGCGACTTACTTGACGGAGCAGACTCTCACGCAGATTCCGGCACACCCGAAGGCCGACATGGGCCGAGCCGCCGACCTGCCGGTGCCTTGGCGTCTGCCGTGCCCGGACGAACTTCGGGCTCGCTTCCAAAGTTTGCCCTCCGAGACGTGCGAGTTGCGGCGGACGTTTATTCGGGGCGAGACACCCCAGGATTCGACCATCGGGACCACATGGCTGACGGCGGATGCCTGCTTGGGAAGCATCAACCGAGGCACGTTCTGGACGCAGTGCCGACCGCTCATTGGCTACTGGAAGACGGATACCGATCCCGCCGTCGTCCTGCGTCTGCGGTTCCTCCACGATGGCCGGGATTTCGCGTCTATGGGCGTTGCCACGGCCCAGTCGGGCGGCAAGTCGCTGGCGGTCGTATATCCGCTTCGCAACCGAGGCGACTGGCATCCTACGCTGGATCGTCCTGCCGATGGTTTGTTCTCCGCCTCGGACTTCCGATTGCAGCTTGAACTGGTCGGCAGGGGCGTCAAGCTGGACCAGATGGACCAGGACCGATGGGGACTCCGTGCCGGGCAGTATCGGGCAGTCGTACACGCCCTTCCCGGCCGCTTTGCGGGACAGGCGGTTGTCTGGCAGGCCGGCGAAGATCTCGATCGCGTCTTCGTCGATGCGGTCTGCTATCAGGGGCCGAGCCGGTCTTTCGACTTCAAAGTACTGCCAGAAGTTGTGCTCGCCGCCGGCATCGAGATTCTGCCGGCGGAGGCACTGCCAAGTGAGGCACCGCGTTTGACCGTGCCAACGACACCCACGGTGGAAGCGATATGGAATGCGGCGCAAGGCTTGGCCGTTGCCGCACCGATGGAAACGTCGCCTCAATGACGAGGCTGTTCCACCGCGGTTTCCTGCCGAAACCGCGGGTGACCGGGGTCGAAGATCTGCAGTGAGGGCCACACCATGAAAAACCTCCGTTGCCGAAGAGCGTGGCCGTTCGCTTTCCGGGCGTTTGCTGTAGCTCTGCTGGTGCTTGTTCCGCAGCCGATTCCTGCGGACCAGCGGGAGGGACGCACTTGGCTGGGCATCAAGGGGACCGGATTCACGCTCAACGACCGGCCGACATTTCTGCTCGGCGTCAGCTATTACAGCGCGCTGGGGGCCTCGGAGGAAACGATCCGTCAAGACCTCGACGAAATGCGGCGCCGGGGGGGCAACTGGATTCGCGTCTGGGCGACCTGGGGCGCCTTCGACAACGAGGTCTCCGCCGTGGACGCTGAGGGTAATGCGCGGAAGCCATTCTTGGACCGACTCCTGCGACTGGTGGAGGAGTGCGACCGCCGCGGGATGATCGTCGATGTGACCCTCTCGCGTGGCAACGGCGTGACCGGCCCGCCGCGACTCCCCACGCTAACCGCTCACCGGCGCGCCGTGGAATCGATCGTGACGGCTTTGAAGCCGCGGGCCAACTGGTATCTTGACCTGTCCAACGAGCGGAACATCCGTGACCAGCGTTACACGGATTTTGCTGCTCTCCGCACGCTTCGCGCAGCGGTCCGGCAACTCGACCCCCAGCGGCTGGTCACCGCCTCCCATGCCGGCGACATCTCGCGCGAAGATCTGGGCGAGTATCTGCGAACGGTGGAGGTGGATTTCCTGAGCCCGCACCGGCCGAGGCACGCTGGCTCGCCGCAACAGACGGCCGCGAAGACGCGGGAGCTACGGGCGTGGATGCAGGAAATAGGCCGTGCAGTGCCCGTGCATTACCAGGAGCCGTTCCGCCGCGGGTTCTCGGCCCGTTGGGAGCCATCAGCCGAGGACTTTGCGGTCGATCTACAGCAAGCCCTCGCGGGTGGGGCAGCCGGATGGTGCTTCCACAATGGGGACCAGCATGAGCGACCGGACGGACAGCCGCGTCGGTCTTTCGATCTCCGCGATCGGCGACTGTTCGAGCAACTGGACGACGAAGAGAGGGCGTTTCTGGACCAGCGGCTTACCGACGAGCTGAGGCAGACAACCGACAGGCCGAAGCCCTCCGGCCAGCCGACAACTGCTGAACCGAAGCAGGGTGGCAGGTCGTCCTACCGCGCGCAGACCCAGGTGACGATCGTGGCTGGACGGTGGCACTTGAACGGCCAGGTGACGTATCCCGGCTCCAAGGCCGAGGGGCTGTTGATGAACGTCCGGATGGTCAATGCCGTCTATGAAGATGCGAAACGGACGGACTTCGATCCCGAGGCGAACACGGACCGGTTCATCGCGGCCATCCCCGACTACGCGGCCCACGGCGTACGGGCGTTCACAATCGGCCTCCAGGGCGGTTTCCCCGGTTACGAAGGGGCCGTCAACTCGGGCTTTGCCCCGGATGGCTCGCTGCGCCCGGCGTATCTCGATCGCGTGGCCCGGGTGATCGAAGCCTGCGACCGGCACGGGGTCGCTGTCATCCTCGGCTGCTATTATCAGCGTCAGGACCAGATCCTCCGCGACGAGACGGCGGTGCGGGACGGCGCGGTCAACGTCGCCCGATGGGTCCTGAGTCGTGGCTACACGAATCTGCTCTTGGAAATCGCCAACGAGTATCCGCACCGCGGATTCGATCACGCCGTGCTGCGATCCGCCGAGGGGGAGGCGAGTCTCATTGAGCTGGCCCGGCGGGCGGCCCCCGGACTACTCGTATCGACCAGCGGAATCGGCGACGGCAATCTTGCGGAGCCGGAGGCCCGGACCTCCGATTTCATCTTGATCCACTTCAACGGAGTCCCGGTGCCGGAAATTCCCGACCGAATCGCGGCCCTCAAAAAGTACGGCAAGCCGATCGTGTGCAACGAGGACGACAAGCCCAGCCGTGCGTCGGCGGAGGCATTACGGACATCCGTCGCCGCAGGGGCGTCATGGGGGCTGATGCTCGAAAAAATCAACCAGCAATTTCCGTTCTCGTTCCGGGGGGCGGCCGACGATCCGCTGGTCTACGACACACTCCGAGAGCTGACGACCCCGTAGCCCGTTCAGATACTCGCCAGAGAATCGCTAGGAGACGGTCGCCCACAGCGAGCAGTGTGGTGCGTGCTGGAAATCGCTCAACACGCCCTTCGTGGAACAGGTGCGGGCTTACTTGATGGGCCTCAAGGAAACGGCCCAAGCCCGCCACGGCCGGGAACGAAGTGGCGGGCAGTGCTGAGGCTCACGCCGCCTTTTCAAGCTCATCCAACATGGCAACAGCAGCGAGTGCATTTTCCAAACCGCCAATGTCCCGGATGAACGTCTTCAGTGCGGCGGCTTGCTGCTCATCCAGTTCGCTGCCTTCCATCGACAGTAGTTCACGAATCTCGTCGGCGGCCAAGTCCTGAATGTCGATCTCGTCGTCCATGGTCCTCTCCGGTGGGCAGGTAGGTGTGGGGCGGGCGTGGAAAACATCGACCGCAGACGGTGCGGATTTCAGCGTTTCTGTCCGGGACGGTCGTCCCACTCACCGCTAGCAGGCAAGCTGTGACGATCACCAGCGAGGCTGCGGGCTGCGGTCACGGTACAGCTTCGCTTCGATCCACACCGCCGGATCATGTTGCCAATTCTGGTTGGCAAAACTGGGACGACTCCGTGAACCGTGCTCCCCCGATTTTCGGCCTGGAAAGTCTGGCGACATCCCTGCCGATTTATCTCCCCATCACCAAGATTGTCACCGAGGAGCCGAGGAATGGAGCCGAAAAGCCTGGACGGTTTGCCCACCATCGTGGCCGACATGGAAAGTCTGCGTCAGCAGTTGCGGGAACTCCACGCCAGCGTCAAGGCGAAGGTCGGTGAACGACGAGAGCAGGCTGATCAGCCGCTGGCCGTCGGCATGGTGATCAAGGGCAAGTGACCGGACTTCAGGGAAGGGACGGCACCTTCGGCAGCACGACAATCAGCAGCGTGGCGAGCGGGCCAAGGAAAAGCGAAAACAGCCACCACAGCAGGCCGCTACGTCCCTTCGACTGGGCCAAGCCAGCGTTGATCAGGGACAAAGTTCCCCAGCCGACGAAGTACCCTGGGTCGTTCATGATTGTGTATGGTCCTTGAAGCAAGTGGGTACGATCACGGATTGTGGGTCAAAGCCGCCTTGTTCAAGGATGGCCTGAAGTTGTTCCAGGCAGTCCCGGAAGTGGGCCACCAGCAGCACGGCAAATGGCCGGGCTGGTTCGGCGAGGCAACGACCTATGGATGCCGAAATTCCGGTGAACTTGGCCTGCTTGGTCAGCCAGATCACCTCGTCCAGCAAGTCCACATTGGTTTTCGGTTTCTTCAGCCAATCGAAGATGCCCATGTCGTTCCCCGTCAGTCGCCGTGGTGAACCACCAACTCAAACCGGATCGAGCCTTCGTCGGTTCCGGCCCCGCAGCGAACAAAGCCGTTCTTTTCCAGCACCCGGATCGACGCCGTGAGGTGAGGAAACGTGTCGGCAACCACCCTTCGCAGATGAGGATGGGGTGTGACCCATTCCAAGAAACCACGCAGGGCCTCCGTGGCGTGGCCCTTGCCGTGGAACTGGTCGAGAAGTGAGTAGCCGATCACGATGGTCCCACTGTCGTCTGGCAGGCCGCAGGCACCAACTGAACCGATCAGGGTTCTTCGTCCGGCGTCGTCGAGCAGCAGTATGTACCAAGCCGTCCAGCCGACCGACTCTGGGTTCTCGCTCAGCACACGAAGGAAGTGCTGTCGAGCGTCGTTATCGTACAAGGGCATGGGCCAGTTGCCTGGAATGTCGGCCTGCAAGCACTGGGCGAGTTGCCGCAAATCGTCTTCGGCTTGAAGCAGTCCCTTTGTGGCGGCGATCAATTCCAGCCGATCCAGCCGGATCGTGAGGTTCGGCATCATCTTCTCCATGAACTCCAATATCGTCTTCCCGGTTACTCGCCGGCGATGACAGGCCCGATACCTAACTGATCTTACCCGGCCTCCAATCCGTCAACGCCCCCGTCCGATTGGATTGCAGCCAGTGCTGCATCTGGTCGGGAGTTCGCACACCGCCATCGAGGACGGCCCGATACAGATCAATGGAAAGCACTTCGGGCAGGCGGCCATCTGCCCTGGCTTCCTTCAGGCCCAAAATCGCCTGCCGAGTTTCATCCGTAAGCGATTCCTTCATGGGTTGCACGAAGTTCTCGCCCCGTGGCAGGCAGTAGTCTTCCGGGGCCGACCACATGTCGATCTTCCAGTTGGTGCCGTCATCGGCGTGATACCGAAGCTGCCAATACAGTGCCTTGTCGGGCGTGGACAAGGCATTAAGGAATTGGGCCGCCACGATCCGGGGATGAAGAGCACACTCGGCCAGAACCTGGAAACCATGCTCAATTCGCAGTTCCGGGCAGTACACCTCCATGTCGATGTCGGGTGCTACGGCCAAGTCAAACGACACCGCTCCCACAAGCACCGGTCGCCCGAATCGCCGCCATTTCTCGAACAGCCTCAAATCGTCCAGGATTGCCTCGGCCTCCCGTCGCTTTCGTGCCGCACGTTCCAACAGTTCCATAATCTCTGATCCTTGTCCCAAAGGTCGAAGGTCGAACCCCATTCAACCTGCGATGGTCACGCCCGCATCCCAGACGAACTTCAGACCAAAGCCAAGCAACAGCACACCGCACACGGCGGATACGATCCTCTGGCTCCGCTGGCCAAACGCCTCCGTGCCCTTGAAGCCGACCAGCGAGAGCACCTCCAGCCAGATCAAGTCGCACAGCCAGTGGACCAAGGCAAACAACCCCAGGACCAGCAGGCCAAACTCCATCGCTTGGCCCGCCATCGTCAGCCCCACCGTGGCCCACCACAACAGGAAATAGGGGTTGGCTGCCGTGAGAACAACGCCGGACCAAAACGGGCGCCGCTGCGTCGAGCTTGCCGGAGCGTTGTCGGTCGCTCGCAGGCTGAGCAGGAGTTGCCCGCCCATCAGCAGCAGGAAGGCCCCGCCCGCCAGTCCGATGCCGACCCTTGTTCCGCTGGATTCGAGGAACTTGCCGATTCCAGCAACCAGCAACAAGATCAGCGGAAGTTCGACGACCAGGTGGCCCAGGGCGATCAGTACGCCAGCGTGACGGGAGCGAGTTCCCGCCGCCAGGGTTGCGGCGGTGATTGGCCCTGGAGCCATGACGCCTGAGAGCGAAATGGCGACTGCGGTGACAAGGAATCCAATCAACCTTTCATCTCCCCGCCTGCATCGTTTTTTCGTGGCCTGCCTCGCCTTCGGCGGGGCCGTCAGTGTTCACCGGGTCCAGGTCAGTGAACCCGGATGCCGCCATTCTACCGGTCGTTGCCCGCCAACGGTAGAATTGAATCGGAGGACCACCAACATGTCCAAGGACAAACGCCAGGCCCCCCGAAAACCGGCGACCAAGTTTGCCCACCTGCGGAAGAAGATGCAGCAGGCCAAGATCCAGGTCAAACAGCCACGGAAGAAGTAATGCAGCATCCAGCGTGGACACTCGTCATTCTCGGCTTGGTCATCGCCGGAATCGGTGCGGCCTGGCTGCTGGCTCCGCACATCCCGTGGCTCGGACGGCTGCCGGGCGACATCGCAGTGGAACGGCCGAACTTCCGGTTCTACTTCCCCGTGGTCACCTGCGTCGTCCTGAGCCTGTTGCTGACCGGAATCCTGTGGCTGGTGCGGTTCTTCCAGAAGTGAGGCAGCCATGAAGAACTCCATTTTCGTCATCAAGCCGTACAAGTGGAACGGCATGTGGGTCTTCGACGACGAGCGGGTCGGCCTGGACAAGGAACCGTTCGTCGCCGGGGCTGACACCATGATCGACACTGCCGTGCAGTTGAAGGGCATCCCGAATGCCGACGACGGTTTCCTGATGGTGTTTTCGGCAGGCCCGTTCCCCGACGCCGACTTCCACCTTGAATGGCTGCGGGAGGAAGGCGGCGGCAATGTGTACAAGGCCCGGTTTGAAGTGGGTGGTGCCGTGCAGGAGATGGAAGGCTGGCTCTGCCCGGCACTGAACCTGTACCACCCCGATGCACCGAAAAAGCTGTACGTGCAAGTTCGGGAGGCGAAGTAGCCGCTACTTCTTCTCCACCAAGTCGTACACCCGCACGTAATCGACCAGAAAGTGGTCCGGCAACTTCGCCTTGGCGATATCGCCTGCCCAGGTGCCGATCTCGTCGCTGAGCAGCATGTACTGCGGCACTTGGCAAACGCCGCCCGCCTTGCTGCGCCACGTTTCCTTGCCGTCCACGAAGAAAATGTATTCGTCGGGCTTCCACCACAGGCCGAACGTGTGGAATCCGTTCATGACGCCCGGCACCTTCGCAACTTGGCCTTCGGACTTGTGATCCCTGCCGTAGCCGTCCCAGTGGAAGGTGTGCTGGACCCGCTCGTCCAGCCACGGCTTTTCCATGATGTCGATTTCGCAGCCGTCACGTGCGTCGTCACCGACCTTGCCGACACCTGGACCTGTGATCCAAAACGCCGACCAGTGGCCGGGCTGACTTTGGAATTGCACACGGGCGACGTAGTAGCCAAAGCTGTGTTCGAACGTGCCCTGGGTCGTGATGCAGCCATCCGTGGGCTTGTCGCCGTCCATGAACGTCCTGATGACGAGGTTTCCCTTGCCGTCGAGACTGATCGCCTTCTGGCTCCACCAACCGCCCTTGCGTTTGCCATCGGGCCGAGGCGTCCATTTCGTGGTATCCAGTTTGTCACCGTCGAATTCGTCCTGCCAGACCAGCTTCCAAGTCTGGCCGGGGGACGCTGACGGTAGTCGGTCATCCTGGGCGTGGGCGGTGACGGCCAACCAAAGTGACGTGAGCAGCAGGGCGGCGATGCGTTTCATGGGAAGGTTCCTTGCGTTGGTGAACGGTACGACAAGTAGTCTACTCTCGGCATTTCCGGCCCCCGCAACTTCCGCAGAACGAGATCACCAGGAGTGCGATGGAACCGACCAACGCCCCGGCACCAATGGCGATAATTCCAGCCGGTGAGCCAAAGCGTGGCTCCTCCTGCATGGCCGCCATCAGGATGCCCCACACGAGAAACCCAGCACCCGTCCCCATCCCAAGCACGGAAAGAACCCGCCAGACCAATGGTTTCCATGCACCCCAGATCAACAAACCGATCAAGACGATGGGGACGATGGCGACGACCGCAATAGAAGGCACATAGTGAATTGCTGACAACATTTGTTTAGTCCTTTCGTTCTTCTGCTGACATTCAGTTTGGCGGAGGGGTGCGGGCAGACCTTTTGCCTCCGCCGCTACTCTTCTTCAGCGTGAGGTTGAAGGAGGACTCGCCAAAATTCTCCCGCTCATCGACCACCACCTTGTACTCTGTTCCGAGGAGACTGAGGTGCATCTCGCCTCTGGGCTTCCCGGCAAAACCGGCTCGGCTGACGATTTCTTCCAGCACAGCCTGCTCCATTTCCTTGGGAATCGGACCCTCCGCTTGGCCCCTACTCCCGAAGTAATGGACCACCATCAAGTCTTCCCCTTCCCGTTCCAGTCCAACGGAATTGGCTCCTGCTCGAACGGCCGCCTCCAGAACCCGGACCAGTTTCCGAAGTGCTTCCTCCGACTTGTTCACGTCTTCTGACATGGCATCCTTCCTCCCTCGCTGGACTTTCGACATTCCGTTGATTCGTTCGTGGCTAGGCATGTTACCACGGCTTTCGCCTTCGCTCGATTCTACAGGACGAGGCCACGTTGATCCACAGAACAGTCCCCACGGCTACATCGCAGCCGAAGGGCTGGGTATCCTGACGTCATGGACGCCATGCCCGACGAACTTCAGATTTTCACCATCGGCCACAGCAGCCACCGGATGGGCACCTTCGTCTGGTTGCTTCGGAAACACGGGATCGAGGCTCTCGTGGACATCCGACGTTTTCCAGGGTCACGGAAGCACCCGCACTTCTGCCGGGAAAGCTTGTCTGCCTCATTGCAGGAAGAAGACATCGAGTACCACTGGCTCGAAGCCCTAGGCGGTCGTCGCAATCGCAAAAAGACCGACCCGCCGTCGCCCAATCCCGGACTCCGGGACCAGAGCTTCCGCAATTACGCCGACTACATGGCGACGGACGGATTCCAGCAGGGCGTGGCAAAGCTGTTGGCGATCGTCAGGAACCGCCGCACCGCCATCATGTGCGCCGAGGGGCTTTACTGGCAGTGTCACCGGCGACTGGTCAGCGATTACCTGCTGGCCAACGGCGTCAGCGTCCAGCACATCTTTCCCAATGGCGAGGTCAAGCCGCACAGCCTGACGGCAGGTGCGAAGATCGAGTCCGGCGGCGTGACCTACCCGGCACCGCAGACGTTGTTCGACGTGGATGGGGCGTAGGGAACGGCCGCCTCACGATCAGCCCTTCGTCTTCCTCAACACCAGCCGGATCGCCAGCCAGGGAAAGAAGAAGAACAGGATCACGACCAACTTCACGAACGCCATGCAGCTGTAGTAGATCAGGTTCAGGTCGTGCGGACTCAGGCCGAACATGGGGCCGTGCAGGTTGTGGATCGCTTCGCTCGCCAGCAGGAACACGCCAGCCCAGAATACGAGCAGCAGAAGGCCGAAGATCCAGCATCGGAGCAGGATCTTGGCCAGGATCACGAAGAAGTCGTGGGTGGAATCGGTCATGTTGGTGGTCCTTTTCTGCATCTCACTGTCTGGGCGGCCACGGCTTGTTTACGCCGTATGCGTTTCGTTGTCGTTCGTCAGCCATGAGCGGCTTGCTGGTGACGATGATCCTGTTGAACGTTCGGTCCAGGGCGAATTCAACCTGCCATTCTCGATTCGGAAACTCGTAAAACAGGATGATCTCCTCATCGTCCTGATCCTTCCAAAACGGCGAGCCGAAGGTTTCTATGGCCGACTCCTCGGTCAGGCGTCCGAGATCGAGGTTTTCACCAAGATAATGGCAGATGCCAGAAAAAGGCCGGTACTGGGGTAAGTACCGGTCTTTCTGGACGATATCAAAACAGTCGATGATCTGGGCGTCGTTGTAGCAGCCAACAGAAAGACCGAACGAGCAGTACCGATACTCACCTGCCCTCAGCCCTTCTCGATCCTCGATGGGGCCGAGGAACGACAGACGGTCCAACCGCTGGCCAAGGCCGACGCCATTGAGTTCGCCGCAATCCAAGTCGAACGTCAGCCGTAGATTGGAGGGTCGCTCCCAATCTCTGGTGGGGTTCTTCGGCCCGAACAGAAACTGAAACATGATTACTCCAGGCTCCCAAGAACTCCGCTGCTACGCTCCCTGCAACCTCTTCCGCAACGCCGTGTACCTGCGGCTGGTGTCCTGACGACGCACTGCCATGCCCAGGGCCTTCTTCGTTCCCACCAGCACCACCAGTTTCTTGCCACGGGTCACAGCCGTGTACAGCAGGTTCCGCTGGAGCATCATGTAGTGCTGGGTGTGGACGGGGATTACCACGCACGGGAACTCCGATCCCTGCGATTTGTGGATCGACAAAACGTAGGCCAGCGACAATTCGTCCAGGTCGCCAAAGTCGTATTCCACCGGCCGCCCCTCGAAGTTGACCACCATCTCCTGCTCGACCCGGTTGATTTTCTCCACCACGCCGAGATCGCCGTTGAACACGTCTTTGTCGTAGTCGTTCTCCGTCTGGATCACCCGGTCCCCGATGCGGAACGTCCAGCCAAATCGCTCCACTTCCGGGCCACCGAC
>JAAYEH010000391.1 GCA_012728855.1 Rhodopirellula sp.
GAATTCACGGCCGTGAACTACGCTCACAGCAACTTCCGCCTGTTGGAAACCTTGCTCCGCTTTGCCTGCCTCTATGCAATAGCGGGAGGCAGAGACTACATCACGGCTGACGATGTAAAGAACGCGGCGGAGCGGGCGCAGGGTTGTTAGGACAAACTGAAATCAATGTTGGTTGAAACAGTGTGCGAGGGATGTGCAATTTGTGTGAGGCCGCCATGAAGACGTTCCATACCGGAATGGCCCGTCCTTCCAAGGTGCCTTTTGGGTCCTTCAAAACAGGACCTTCCAAAGTTCCGGCAACGCAATCCGCCGAAAGAAAATCCTGGGACGCGCGATCCCGGTCTATGTTGAATCCACCTGACATCGCCCCCGCGACTGCCACTGAGCGCATCTTGACTGTTGCAGGGGGCATGGGTTTGAGCGACTTTGAAGGGGGGGCACGGACATATCTCGCGATCCAACCGAAAGTCATGGTCATTGGTTCGTGAGATGTGCGTGCTATACTCCTGTGCCCCTCTGTTCAGCTTGGCCGATCCGTAGACAGGGGAAACTAGTATTCATCAAGTGCCAATATCCGCTATTTATGATGACCGTCGTATGCAGGGCGGCAGTAGTAGGCAAAGTTTTCGCGTAGAGAAGCAAAGGCTTCGGGAAGCGGTGCTTCTTGTCGCAACAAGCGCAACACACGATCAGGGAGATGATCAGGCGCGGCGATGTCCCAGTAGAACGGGCAGTGTAGTCTTGAGGAAACAGCGCGTCCGGCGATCAACAGGCAGCGGCGGGAAGCGGAAGCGAATTTCTCGGCAGCGTAGATTCCCTCAGCGCGCAGGCCGAGCGCGTCACGTCGAAACAGATCGAGAACGAAGAGATCAGTGCGCAACAGAAGCTCGCGCGACATGCGGCTGTCGGAATAGGTCATGCGGATGATGTCGATGTCTTCGCCTGTCGCGGCGGCCAAAGTGCGCGCAACCGCGCTGGCGAGCGGTTCCGAATCCATAATGACGACAATCAGCGCGCTCATCCGAAATAGTACCTCTGCAGCTGTTCGGCATCGAGTAGTGATGCAGGATCGTCGCGGTCAGCGACGACCCGTCCCTGGTTCATGACCAGGACCCGCGTAATCCAAGGCTGCACCAGTCGAAGATTATGTTCAACCATGATGCTTGTAAACGAAACCTCTCGTTGGGCTCGGTGCAAGGCCTCAAGGATGTCGGAGGCCGCCTTCGGCGACAAACCGGCGGTGGGCTCGTCAAGCAGCAGCAGGTCGACCGGCCGCATCAAGACCATGCCAATGGCCAACGCTTGACGTTCGCCCCCGGATAGCAGTCCGGCGCGTCCCTTCAGACGTTCCTTGAGCATCGGGAAGACGTGCACCACCCAATCGCGCCTCGCGGCATACTCCCCGTTGCCATGCCAGAAGCTGAGGTGCAAGTTCTCGTCCACCGAAAGGCTTGGAAAAATGTTATTGGATTGCATTAGATAGCCAATACCGCGCTGAATCCGGACGTGGGTTGCCGTGTGCGTGAAGTCTGTTCCCCGGAACTCAACGCGGCCAGTCTCCGGGCGCAGGGCGCCTGCAATGACCTTTAGCAGCGTTGTCTTACCGCAACCGTTGGGGCCGATCAGGACGACTCGCTCCCCGGCCGAAACAGAAAAGCCGATCTCGTGCAAAACCGGCCGATCCCGATACCCAGCCGATACGGAATCGACGGAGAAGAGCGACACTTGGCGTTTATTCGATATGGATTCCATCACAATCCCATATACATCTGTCTCACGCTCTTGTTGCCGAGCACATGCGAGCGTTCGCCACTGAAGGCCACTCGGCCCTCGTTCAAGAAATGAATCCAGTAGGCAAGGTCCGCGACGACGGTCATGTTGTGCTCAACCAGCGCGACCGTCAGACCGCGCCCCGTGACCGCCTCCCGGATCAAGCAAGTAATCTTCTCAACCATCTTGGGGCTGACACCGGCCGTTGGCTCATCAAGAAGCAACAACGAGAACTCGCACGCGAACAGACGGGCTAGGGATAAGAGCTTTTGCTGTCCGAAAGATAGCTCCCGTGCCAGGCGGTGAGACTCGTCCTGCAAACCGACGTGCTCAATCCAGCGCATGGCCGTCGCCTCGTGTTGACGGAGAGCCTCTCGAGCGTGGCGGGTTCCAAACCAGGCGCGCCAGGAATCCTGCGTCGGATGCGGAACAAGGCCCACGACGACGTTCTCGAGCACTGTCAACCCGCCGAAGACCCGTACGTCTTGAAACTGGCGGCCAATGCCCATGCGTGCGATTCGATGACACGGCAATCCGCCGATGTCGGTTCCTCCAAAACGGATTGCACCCTCATCCGGCCGTAATGCTCCAGAAATGATGTGTAACAATGTTGTCTTGCCCGCACCGTTCGGCCCAATGAACGCCGTGATCTTCCCAGCCGGCACTGAGACCCGCACGCCACGAAGGACCCAGAAATCCCCGAAGCGCTTGCCTACGTTGTTCAGTATCAGGTTATTGCTCATGACATCCGGTACTCCCCGGCAATGCCTTGCGGCCGGAGATACATCAGCACGGCAAGCAACAGCCCATAGATAATCTCGCGCAGGTTGTGCGCCACGGCATCCGGCAGGCCGACAAACCGGAGCGCCTCCGGCAGCAAGAGCATGAGCACAACCCCGACGAGCGGGCCGATACGGTTGCCCGATCCTCCAAGGAGCAGGGTTGCTGCGATGAAGATGCTTTCCTTCAGAGTGAACGAGCTTGGATCAATGTAAGTGATATAGGATGCGTAGAACGCCCCAGGAATCGCCGCGAAGGCGGCTGACCATACGAACGCTTGGATATGGAGCCTGCGGGGGTTGATCCCGAGGGCGGAAGCCGCGGCTTCATTCTCGCGCAGCGCCTTTAGCGCCTTCCCGAACGGTGAACGGTACAAGGCAAAAAGGAGCGGCAGGACCATTGCGTTCATTACCAATGCCAGTATCGCATACTGCATGGGCGTGCGGATGATCATTCCGAAAAAGCTGGGGCGCGGAATGCCCGGTATGCCGTAAGGCCCCTTGGTGAGCCCGACCCAGTTGTAGAGGATGACGAACGCGATCATCTGGAAGCCCAGCGTCACAAACAGAAACAGATCGCCCCGGAACCGTAAGGCAACGGTCCCGGTCCCCAGCGCAATAATCGCGGTGATCAGTATGGCCGCGCCCAACGCGAGCAATGGATGAAGCCCCGCGCCGGTCAGCAGCAAGGTGTACGCATAGGCCCCGATGCCGTAGAAGGCGGCATGCGCC
>JAAYEH010000392.1 GCA_012728855.1 Rhodopirellula sp.
CCAAAGCTGCGTTGTGCTTGTCCATCTTGAGCCAGTTCGCCATCTCGCGAGGTCCTCCAGCCAACCGGCCGGCCAACCTACGCGATCAGGTGCGTGTTCCTCAAAATGGCTGCTTTTGAACTGATAAGTGGCGGGGTTTAAGTGATAACTGGCAACAGATTCGCGCAGATTTGCTTGGCCTGCGGTCGGTCGCACGCTTGCGTTCCCGCCGTACGCGCGCAGCCCGCACCAACAAGTAAACCGGTCCCGGTCTCCCCGAGCATGGCCGGGCGGTCGCCGCGATGTTCAGGAACATATCCCCTTGATTCTGTCGCAGATCGATTGCAGGACATCGGGCGGAAGCTTTCCGAGCTTTCGTGCACCGACTTGGGCGCTGATCGTCATGAGCTTGGTCCACTTCACGCACGAATCGCATTTCAGGCCGGTTTGCCCGAAATACTTCTCCGATGCCCGGATCGGAAAGCCGTAGGGATCATTCTCGTAAAAACCGAGAGCTAATGGGGACAGCAGTAAAGTCTTCCCCCTGGTTGAATTTGGCCCCAGAAACCACCAGTGCGGGGCGCAGCTTCCCCCCAGTCGTGTCAGTGAACGGAAAAACCACGAGGACGACTTGCCCGGGCTCAAACTGGTTCGCCGTCGTGCTCGTCGTACCTATCCTCCTCCGGTGCGTTCCAGAAATCGAGCGTGCCCGATGCTTCGATCAAACGCATTCGATCGGTGCTGGTGGGGTCAGCCGGAACGACAATCATCCCTGATGCGATCTCACAAGTTGTGCGCGTCTGAAAATCCTCGTCAGTCAGGCTGCGCGACGGCAGAATTTCTATGCCCTGCTGTACGGATGTCACATTGCACCTATGTTTATTGTGGCCCTACATTGCTATCCGGCCTGATTCGAACGACGTTGAGCGGCCGCTGGAGCAGCAGGAGGGCAATCGGCGTCGGTTTCACCTGACTGGGCATTCTGAGCTCCGTTCAAGTCGGGGCTTGCGGTTTTGAGCCGTTCGTCTCCTCGCTCGCGGCGCGATGCAGCTGCACACGTATCCAGACCGGAAGGTCCTGGTCAGAACTTTCGGCCGTCAATCTGAACGCCTGCTTTTCTGCCGCACGTAGTCGCAGGTCGAGGGGCTGCGCGCGCTTGTGCTCGGCCGACTTGGGCGGCCTAGCTCGTCTGTTCATCGCGAAATTGTACACACGCAAATCCGGGCCATGTTGAGTTTTTGTGTACCGCGGCCGCGCCTGTACTCGTTATCGGGCTGGGCGCACGTGGCCGCCACGGCGCTTGGTCAGCGGCTTAGCGGATGGAGCGTCATGTCCGTTTCAACCCGGCGCTATGTTGTTAAGGCGAAGTAAATTCGCCAGCACCTGCTGATCGATTTCCTCGCGCCGGGCGTCCAGCAGGTAGTCGTCTGGCAGGGGTTGGCCGGCGCCTGACCAACAAGTAGACCCGCCGCCGTTCTGCGCACGCCCCCGTTCTGCGCCGCCGTCCGCGTTCTGCGTCGCAATAAAATCCAGCCGCAGGCCCACGCGGACGAAATTCCGTCAGAGTGCGTAGCGGAACGAAAAATGCCACCGTCGCAACCGGCGCTAAGGCATAGGCGAATAATGGGCGACGGGCACCCCCGCCGAGGCTGGAGTGCCCCATCGCTTAGGATTTACACTCGTTTTTTCCAAATGGGAAATACGCGCTTGCCGTATTTTCGAGCGTAAATCCGGCGGCCATTCTTGGTCGTGATGTATGGCGTAAAGCCGGACAGCACTTCCAAGCGGCCATTGCGGATTCGGATATCGCCAATTGCCCCGGCGGTCTCCAATCGGCCCTCAAAGGGAAGCTCCGCTCACGTTACGCCCGTGAACGGTCGGCGGCCGGGGCCGCGGAGCCGCCGGTTTCTGAGCCGGAAAGGTGTGATGCGCCTTTCCGGCTCCTTTTGCTCTTTTTTGTGCTCTTGAACTCGGGGGATGAATTTGATAGAGTGGCAATATCCTACAGTAGGGTATGGCCTGCTCTACATCCCGCAAGGTCAAGAATCTTGGGCCGGCTACCGTTGCAGCGGTAGGCGGGCCCCGGTTTGTTTTCAGGCCGCGCCTGAAAGCTACTTAATATGATTATCACCCGGAAGATAGTTCCAAGCAAGCACAATATCTTGGAAGATACTAGCCCGCGGAGCACAGTATATAGACCATGCGGGGGCAGCCCGGGTCGTTCCTAGCGGACTTGCCTGAACGCAGCAGGATGCATGCTTTCCGCCCTGTAGGGTGCTGCGGCAAAGCGGGTCCCCGGCCCGCAAAACTAACTCGCCACCTGCACTTTTAATTACCTGGCGACGTTGTTTTGACGTCTTGCGGCCCCGTTGCAACGTCTCCTCGGCTCCTCGGCCCATTTCGACGTCGACTTTTACTGGGGCGAGACCCTAGCAAAAGAGGCTCGCCTGTACCGGCGGAATAATCGATCTAACGCAGGGGACAGATTTCGCATCCACGGCCGAGAGGACTTGCCTGACTCGCCGCAAATCGCTGCCCTCCAGGAATCGGACCACCGAGAGCGCCGCGTACCGAGCGTCCACGTCGATACTCAACCACCTTCTCCCGAGTTCCTCGGCCACCGCGCCGGTCACGTTTGACCCAGAGAAGATATCAACCACCAGATCCCCGGGCTGCGTCAGAAACTTGATGAAGAAGCGAGGTAGATCGCGCGGAAAACGGGCCGGGTGGGGTTGGTAGCCAAGTGCTTTGCACGTGCGCAGGTAATGCGAGTTGCTGTCCGTGTTCGGGATTTGCAGCAGGTTGGACGGAATGGCTCCACCGTTGTTGCGGCCGAACGCATCCGCAATGTCGTGCCCGGACGGTCGTTCCTTCGGCGAATAGAACTTGGCGGGGTCTCTCAGCAGCGTCTTCATTCGCTCGGAGTATGGAACGAGAACGCGAGTGATGTCAGCTTGCGGGTAGTCGGTCTTCGAGAACCACCACACCGTGTTGACTGCGTCCTTGGCGCGGAGTTTGCGCTTGTTTACCCATTCAATTGGCGAAGGCAGCTTGGCGGGGTTATACCAGAAAAACTCCTCGGCCAGCCGGTAGCCAAGCTGGTCACACCACTCGAGCAAGATGCGGTAGTTGTAGAGCGAGCGCACGGGGCGGCCGCGCTGGTAGGCGCCGCCAAGGTCCAGCACGAAACTGCCGGAGGGTTTCAGCGGGCGCAGCGCCGCACGGCCGAATTCAGTCAGCCAACCAACGTACTTCGCCTGGTCCTCGTTGCCGTAGCTCTTCTGACGCAACAGAGCAAAGGGCGGACTCGTCACGATGAGATCGATGCTCTCGGCGGGGAGCATCGCCAGTACTTGGCGGCTGTCGGCGCAGACCTGCAGGCCAAGTTTGGTTCGATAGACCTGCATGTGTTTTGAAATATCAAACACAGCGCGGCCCCTCGGAAGCAGGCAGCGGCGCAAACTCCCAACGCCGCGCGATCCAACTTTCAACGAATGACCACAGCACTGAAACGGCGTAGTGCAAGTGGGGAGCCGACTTCTGGAGATCTGCTATTGCGGTTGCAACACGTTCCCGCGGCAAATGCGCGACAAGCCACGTGACCCAAGTGC
>JAAYEH010000393.1 GCA_012728855.1 Rhodopirellula sp.
AATGCGTCAGTCAGGGCGCGGTAGTGACCGGCGATCTCGATCAGGCCAAGGAAGATACGGCATTTGTGCTCAGGCTTGGGCATTTTCAGGTTGTGGCTTGGCGACTGGCAATCGAGGGCTGATTCCCAGCGACCTGTTGATCCGATCGAATACCGATCCGATGGCTTGCGTTGAATGGCGCCTTCGCACAAACTCAACCCCCGCTGCGCTTGAAAGTCTTGCCTCGTTGATCCCGCGCGTCAGCAGGTTGGCCCCCTTGATGCGCCCCGTGCGAATGCGCAGCGCTGTCACGCCTTCATCCTGCGACACAGTGCAAGGCTGGTCCAGCTGGTCGTCCGGGGCAGCAACAGTCACTTCATGGCCACGACTTCGCATCCCCACCGCCAGATCGTGCATCAGCTTCGCGCTGGACTTCGTGCTGGGCAGGTAACAATCCACTATGCAGAGAATACGCATTGCTATGCCTTGTGCCACACCGTCCGGTTCACGTAGTCAACGTGCCCCAGGATTATGCGCGCGACCTTGGCTGCCACATTGAGCGGCTCATAGTCGCTCACGCAACGAAAGACCCGCTTGCCCTCCCGGAATTGTCCCATCGCCATCTGCGCGCTCTGAAGAATCCTGTCGGTTTTCAGCCCGCTCATGATGAGGGCGCCTTCGTCCATGCCTTCCGGGCGCTCATGCGCCTCGCGCAACATCACAGCCGGGAAGTTCATGATAGATGATTCCTCGGTCAGCGTTCCGCTGTCGCTCAGCACGCAGGCGGCTTGAGCCTGCAACTTCACATAGTCGAAGAACCCCAGCGGTTTGAGAAACCTGACGAGTGGCTTGTCTTCAAGTCGCGGCTGATTCAGATCGTCCAGCCGCTTGCGCGTTCGGGGATGCGTAGATACTATGATCGGCTTTCGATATTCTTCCGCAAGCGCGTCCAGCGCATCCAGGACGGCCTGAAGATGGTCCGCCCGGTCTACGTTCTCCTCGCGGTGAGCGCTCACCACGAAGTACTCACGAGGGCGAAGCCCCATCCGCACAAGTGCGTCCGATGCTTCGATTTGGCTGGCATAGTGCGCCAGTACTTCCGCCATCGGTGAACCCGTCTTGATGACGGTTTCCGGACGAAGCCCCTCATTCAATAGGTATCTTCGCGCGTGCTCGGTGTAGGGCAGGTTGATGTCGCTGGTGTGGTCCACAATCTTGCGGTTGATTTCTTCTGGAACCCGCGCGTCGAAGCACCGGTTTCCCGCCTCCATGTGGAAGATCGGTATCTTCCTGCGCTTGGCCGGAATAACAGACAAACAACTGTTTGTGTCGCCCAGCAGCAGAAGCGCCTCGGGCGACTCTTTGGCCATAACCTCGTCGCAGCGTGTAATAACGTTGGCAATCGTCTGCGCCACACCCTCGGCCTGCACATGAAGGAAGTGATCAGGCTTGGGGATTTCAAGCTCACGAAAAAACACTTCGTTAAGCTCGTAATCATAGTTCTGGCCAGTATGAACCAGGACATGCTCTGTTCTGTCGCGCAGCTCGGCGATGACCCGGCAAAGCTTTATCAGCTCCGGCCTGGTGCCGACTATGGTCATGACCTTAAGCTTTTTCACCGGCGGGCTCCTTCGTTATCGCAGCAGCTCTCCGCGCTGTTGGGCAAGATCCTCAACCATCAGCCTGTGTTTGCGAAGCAGCGCCTCCGTCTGCTCCAAAGACACCACATGGTCGCCAGAGCTGAATTCCCTGCCGGCCTCAGAATCCGAAACCTCTTCAGTTCTGACCTCGGGAAGCATGCACTGAATGACGTAGTAGTTTCCGCGACGGACTGTGCGATAGCTCTCTTCTTCAGAGATCATGATTTCGTGCATCTTTTCGCCGGGCCTGATTCCAATGGTCCGGATAGCTATGCCCCTTTTGCCAATCAGGGCCTTGGCTATGTTCATTACCGTAGCCGAGGGAATTATCGGCACAAAAATATCTCCTGCCCTGCCGTGACGAAGCGCGGCAAACACAGTGTCCAC
Organism: Rhodopirellula sp.; assembly: GCA_012728855.1. GTDB lineage: Bacteria > Planctomycetota > Planctomycetia > Pirellulales > Thermoguttaceae > JABWBD01. Next base: position 2,007 of record JAAYEH010000393.1, read on the forward strand.
CGCTTCCTCTATGCTCAGCAGAAACCTCGTCATGTCCCCCACCGTGATCGTTATCGGCCCGCCGGACTTCATCTGCTCATGGAACAGCGGAATAACCGACCCTCTGCTGGCCAGAACGTTGCCGTACCTGACGCACAGAAAGCGTGTGCCCGGAATCAGCACGTTCGCCGAGAGGAATATCCTCTCCTGTATTGCTTTGGTCATGCCCATGACGTTGATGGGCTTGCAGGCCTTGTCGGTGCTGATGCCAACGACCGTCTCTATCGGGTATTGGTTCTCACGTATAGCGCGGACGATGTTTGCCGGCCCCAGGCAGTTCGTGCGAACAGCCTGAAGCGGGAAATACTCGCACGTTGGAACCTGTTTCAAGGCAGCGGCGTTTGCCACTATATCAACGTCCCGAAGCGCCGAGCAGACGTCGTCATAGTTCAGCACGTCGCCGATACGGAACTCCAGAACGTTCTGAAAATTCCGGTATATCACTTCGTCAGTGACGCTTTTGCCGTTCTGGTACTCCACGCGCATCTCGTGTTGCTTCGCCTCATCGCGGGAAAAAACGATTACCTTCGCGGGAGTGCCCAGCACGTTCGAAAGAATGCGGCGAACCAGAACCTTGCCCAGGGAGCCCGTGCCGCCGGTTATAAGTATGCGTTTGCCGTCAAGTATCATCGCAACTCCTCGTCAATATGCCAAGGCACGCGCCGTTCTCTTAGCAATGCCAGGAGCTATAGGGCAGCGGATCGTCGTGCATGTCCTTTATCATTGCCGCCCAAGCCGG
>JAAYEH010000394.1 GCA_012728855.1 Rhodopirellula sp.
CTCCTCCGAGTCGTGTCGGAGCCGGTCGGAAACGGTGGGCGTCTTGATCGAGGAGTTGGGGATCCGCGTGCGCGACGATCGACGGGCACTTCGTCCGCGTGGAGGGCAAGCTGGCCCGCTACCGCCTGCACCTCGGCACCGCGGCGGTCCACATCGAGCCGGGGCATCACCTTTGCATCGTCCCGGACCGCAGTCTCGCCTCGCGGCAGCCGATCTACCTGCCGTTCGCCGAGGGCTCGCACCCGAAGGTCGCCGAACTTCTCAGCAAGATGTTCCTGCTGATCAGCGACGACCAGATCACAGACGCTTCGATCCTCGGCCAGATCAAAGCGGCACATGGCGAGGGGCGGCAGAGCGGGTAGCACGCCCGCGTTGCCAAGCGCACCCGCCGCCAGTTCAGCGAAATCAGGGAAGACCCGGTGGGGCCCACGCGTTGTCTCGAAAGAAGAACAAGAAGGCCCCGTGTTTGGACACCGCGGACGATGTGACCGACTCGCGCACGCAAGCCGCCTTTGGAGGCTTCGGTGGGGCCGACGCTGCTGCCCCGAAGGGGCCAAACCCGGCAGCCCAGGGCGGAGGCTCTGCGGAGCCCTGGGGCTGGATGGCACCGTCGAAGACCGACAAGAGGAAGTGCCCTGGGTCGAACGGTGAGCCGATCGATAGGGGTCGGGAGTCTTTTTCCGTATCGGCCACAGAGAGCGGAGAGTCCAGAGTCCAGAGTCCAGAGTCCAGAGTCGAGAGCCAATCTGATTGCCTGGCTCTGGACTCTCGACTCTTTCCAGGCCGATACGGAAAAAGACTCCCGACCCCCTTGTGCGTCTATCGCACTGTGTGCCGCAGGGCGCGGCCGTGGAGCGATTCGTTCGGCTTGGAGTCGGCGATCGCCGCTTTGCCGCCGACGAACACCCAGCGAGCGCCCCTGGCATATTGCTGCGGCGCTTCGAAGGTGGCGGTGTCGCGGTAGTTCTTCGGATCCAGGACGACCACGTCGGCGACATATCCGGGCCGGAGGTAGACGCGGTCGGCGAGGCCGAGAATGTCGGCCGGCAGGCCGCTGGAACTGCGAATCGCCCATGCGGTAGATATCGCCTTCTGCTCGATCGCGTAGCGGCCGATCTTGCGTGCAAATGTGCCGAAATTGCGCGGGTGGGGACATTCGTCAGGCTTGACGGGCCGGGCACTGCCGTCCGAGCCGGTTCCCACCCAAGGCAAGGTCATCACCCAGCGGACATCCTTCTCCGACATCGCATGGTTGACGACCTGGATGTTCTCCCCGTGGAGCCTGAGCACCAGGTCGGCCGGCTCCAACTTCTCCATCTGGGCAATTTCCCGGATGCTCTTGCCGACGTACTGCGTGTGCTTCGGCGCCTGTGCGATGACGATGTTTTCCGACCGATCGATGCGGCCGCCGATCACCTTCCGCACTTGCGCGTCCAGTTTCGGATCGGCCGCCATCCGCCTGGCCAGGTCGGTGCGGCCGCCGGGGATCTGGTCGTCGGGCATCGTCGTGCTGGTGAGGCTGGTGGAACTGGCCGTGTAGGGATACTGGTCGGCCGTGACTTTCACGCCCTCGCCGCGAGCCTTTTCAATCATCTCGGCGGCTTGCCGCACGCGACCCCAATTGGGAATGCCCATCACCTTGAAATGCGAGATTTGCACCGCCGCGCCGGACCGCCGACCGATCTCGATCGCTTCCCGGACGGCGTCGAGCAGTCCGTCGCCCTCGTCGCGGATATGGCTGACGTACAGCCCGCCGTGCCGGGCCGCCACCTTGGCCAGGGCGATCAGTTCGTCAATCGCCGCGTAGCTGCTGGGCGGGTAGATCAGACCGGTCGACATTCCCCAGGCGCCTTCGCGCATGCCCCGGTCGACCTGATCTTCCATTTGCTTCAGTTCTTCGACCGTCGGTTCACCGCGACGGTTCTTCATCGCCGCCTGCCGGACGCGGCCGTGGGGCACCAGGTGGACAAGGTTGCAGCCGACTCCCTTGCCGTCCACGTCATCGAGAAACCGAGCGATCTCGCCTGCCCCGCCGCCGCAATTGCCGGTGACCATGGTCGTGCAACCTTGCACCAGGTAGTTCAGGCACTTGCGGGCTTCCTCGCCGCGGACCGTACCATCGGAGTGGGTATGCAGGTCGATGAAGCCGGGGGCTACGATCATGCCGCGGCAATCGATCACCTCATCCTCCGGCTTGGGCTCGTAATCGCCCACGACGACGATCCGCTCGTCGCGAAGTACTACGTCGCCAACCACCGGGTCGCTGCCCGTGCCGTCGTAGATCGTGCCGCCACGAAGGACAACGTCGGCGGCAGCAACCGGCCGGGACGCAGCCGCGGACAGGAGAAGGATCGTAAGTGCGAACAAGGATCGCACCAAGCTGCGAAGGCTCGACATGGAGATTTCCTTTCTTTGACCGTCATTTCCGCGAAAAGCCTGCTGCCGATGCTCAGTCGGGCAGGATCCGGATCCGGATGTCCTTGTACCATGCCTCGCTTGCATCCCCCTTGTGGATTTGCACACCAAAAACCCCTTCTTGCGGAATCGAAGGATCGGGCTCGGTGTAGTCGACGGTCTTGTATCCGTTCAGCCAAAGCTGGATATGCCGTCCTTCGGCGCGGATGACGTAGGTGTTCCAGCCGTCTCGCTCGATCATCTTAGGCTGCTCCCCTTTTGCCGGCCCGGCCAGGAGCTTGTGGCGGCGTTCATCGTAGAGGCAACCCCAATACTGCTGGCCCATATCGGCCTGGTAGCCGATCATCTCGCTCGACTGCGGCACGCGCTCGCTGCGGAATTGCACCCCGGCGTTGACGTTCTCGCCCACCAGTCTGAACTTCAATCGCAGCTCGAAATTGCGGTAGGCTTTCTTGGTGCAGAGGTATTCGTTGCGCGGCACCGCCTTGTCGCGGCGCCCGCCAACGATTGCTCCCTCTTCGATACGGAACCAGTCGAGATTGCCTTCCCAGCCGGTGAAGGTCGTGCCGTCGAAGAGCGGCGCCAACGGCGGATCCGTTGACGGTTCGGCTGCGGTGGCGGAAACCGTTGAAAGTAAGAACACAATGGCTAACGCACTGGCTGCTGCAATTCGCATGACGATGTTCCAAGGAATGTTAGTGATGCTTAGAGCCTATCCCAAAACCGCCGGGGACTGGCTCATTTTGCGGAGTCTACGGAGCAAAATGTGCCTGTCCCCCTCTCCGCCAAGGTTTTGGGATAGGCTCTTAGCGGACTTTTTGCTCTCGCAGATGCCCGTCCAGCCAGGCGGTCTCCGCATCGGATTAAGGCGGCGACGGAGGAGCCCGATAGTCGATCAAGCTCGCATAGGCGCCGCGCTCGTAGACCGAGGCTGAACCAACCTATTTAGCTCCTTTTCCTGTATCATAGCCGAACACCCCGATCGGGTCAAAGCCGCTGAAGGAACCTCGTCCTAACGCGGCCTTTGCCGGTGCCCTAATGAGACACCGTCGACAGAAGTCTCGCTTCTGCGACGGAGGCAGAAACGCCAGAAAAGAAAAACAACGGGGAAACCGTGGGGAAACGGGGTTGGGCCTCATTTCACCGATTCAGCTGTGCGAATGCTCGATCTCGTCACGTCAGGGATGGGCTTCTGCGAAGAGGACTTGCGTGTGTGCCGGCACCTTGCCAAACACTCATCGTCTCCGCAAGAGGATGAGACCCGGCTCATTTCCTTCCGTCGGACCGGCTCAAGCGTTCGGTGTGCCGGCCCGGGGAAGCGCCGAGGGGAACGGCATGGCGGAGACAAATTCTGAGTCGTTCGCCTGCCATCAACTTCAGCTCAACACACCCGGGCCGGACAGCAATGCAGCCATTCTCAATCGGACCAGCGACCGTCAGCGAGGATCAGGTCGATTTCCTGTTTCCCGGGCAAACGCCGGAGCCCCTCGCCGAGTGACTCGCTCATCAATCCGCCGCTCGACGGCTCGTCGTCCGGCAGCCCGGCGATGTGCCCAAACTCATGCATCAGCACCGTGAGCAAGTCAATCCGATCTACAGCCCGGGGATCGATGGCCCGCATTTCACGCTCCGTGGCCGAGTCGACAAATGCTTTCTCGGCACCCGGCGCCGCGTTCCAGAACCATCCGTGTCCGGCTGCAGTGTGATCGAGGTACACCGTGCGATTCGCGACACGGGCCAACTCGTCGCCAGGCAAATCCCACACACGTAACTTGACCTCCGACAATGCCTTGGCGAAATTCTCCCGAACGCCCGCTCTGGTCCATTCCGCTATGGCCGCATCGTGGATCGAGCGAAGATCCTTGAGGCCGCACAAGGCCGCTGATGCGTCTCTGATCGCCGCGTGGTTACAGCCACTGAACCTCAGGGTGGGGCCGGCCGCCGTCACCGTAATCCTGACCGTAGCAATCTGGGAGATGAATCCGTCGCCCGAGGCCTGGTAGGTGAATGTGTCGATGCCTTCGAAGCCCGGCCTCGGTTGATAGGAGAATTGGCCCAACTCGGTCCAGCCGAAGAACGCGAAGTTGCTCGGCTGCTGGATCACGGCCATCCTGAGCGGCTCGCCACTCGGGTTCACGTCATTGCCCAGAGGCCCGGGCTTGCGGATCACCAAGAACTGACCGGCATCGACGAAGTACTCATCGTCGTACGCGATCGGGCTAACCGAATTACTGACCGTAATCGTAACCGTGGCCTCTTCCGAGTACGCACGTCCGTCAAAGGCGCGGTAGCTGAACCAGTCCTCCCCGTAGAATCCCTCGTCGGGCGTGTAGGTGAACGAACCGTCGGCGCCTAGTACCAGCGAACCGTTCTCCGGATCACTCACCAACTCGGCGGTCAACTCGCCCCAGTAGTCGTCGAAATCATTGTCCAACACGCCCATCGCCGAAACCGTCAGCGGCGTGTCCTGCTCCGTGATCGCCGTGTCGTCCTCTGCCACCGGAATCGCGTTCACCGTGATCTCGACCGTGGCCTCCTCCGAGTACGCACGTCCGTCAAAGGCGCGGTAGCTGAACCAGTCCTCCCCGTAGAATCCCTCGTCGGGCGTGTAAATGAATGAACCGTCGGCATCCAGCAGCAGCGAACCGTTTTCTGGCTCACTCACCAACTCGGCAGTCAACTCGCCCCAGTAGTCGTCGAAATCATTGCCCAACACGCCCAGCGCCGAAACCGTCAGCGGCGTGTCCTGCTCCGTGATCGCCGTGTCGTCC
>JAAYEH010000395.1 GCA_012728855.1 Rhodopirellula sp.
GGCGAAAGCGAGTCCTTGCGGCAGGCCGAGAGGTTGTATGCGATGGGCTTACCGTCGGCTTCATGATACAGGCGATAACTGCGGCCGACGTTCAACCCCAGTTCGGACGCGGCGAAATCGCGTACCTCAACGACCAGGCGCAGCTTGCGATCCTGTTCGGGCGTAAGGCGCCCGTCGGCCAGGACCTCGTCGATGGGCTCGCTGATGACGAGCATCTCGAGTTGGCCCGCGGCCTGGCGGATGATGTAGCCGAAGTCGGCGCAGCCGCTGACCAGCGGCAGCAGCGCGAGCAGCGGGGCGCATGGGGCGCGAAGGAGATAAATCGCATGTCGTGGCACTGAAGCGCACCTCAAGGTCCAAGGGCCAGTGTCGCTCGCCGGAAGAGAAGCTATCATACCCGCATTGTCGAGAGGTTCCTATGACCGAAGAGAAGCCGGTTGCACTGCCCACGCTCGTGTCGCTGCTCATTTGCGACCAGGTGATCGACGACAAGCTGACCAACAAGAAGAGCGCGATCGGCATGTTCAACACGGTTCTGGTCCAGCAAGCTCCGACCACGCTGGCACAGGTCATGGTTCTGGCCTCGCTGACCGACATTAAGGGCCGCGTGGTGCTGCGGCTGCGGCTGGTGCGCGACACCGATAACGAGATACTGTTTGAGACCCACGGGCCGATCGAATCGCCCGACCCACTCGCGATCGTTGACCTGGTCTTCGGCATGCACGGCCTGCGGATCGGCGCGCCGGGGCCATACGCGTTCGAAATTCTGTGCGGCCAGGAGCTTCTAGGCCGCCGGCGCTTTCAGGTAGTGCTCCGCCCCCCACGGCAACCCGATGCCGGCCAGACGGGAATTTGAGTTCGCGCAAGGCAACGGCAAGAAAGCAACAAGGCAACAACACAACAACCCCCCAAGTCAGTAAGGCTAGGAGACAACGACCCAACGCGGCAGCGAGCACACCTGTGCGTGCGTGTTTGTGCTACTGCTTGAAAGCTCAGCGGAGTGTGAAACCGGGACGTAGCGCGGGCAGACGTGGCTTGGCGGAAGATGCAATAGGAGCGGAGCGCCGGCGATGTTCCGGCGCTCCTTCTCAGCTCGAGACGCTGGGCGCACAGTAACTCTATGTGCGCCGCATCTTGCGTCTGATGTCCCGAGCGGCCTCTTCTAGAGGCCGATGCGGTTCTGCGATCCGGTCGCGTGCTATTCACACGGTGCCGCAAGCAGAGCCCCGAACGGATCGACGTCGAACGCGGTCACCAACCCGTCCTCATCGAGGTCGCCATTCAGAATGTCGCAGCCGGGGTACTGAATCGCGTATTCGTCAGGGTCAACCAACGCCACCATGAAAGGATCGACATCGTCGTCGTTGATGCAGCGATCGCAGTTCATATCGCCCTTGACGGGCGCGACCAGCTTGTCGGCGAAGGGACCGATGTCGAAGCTGTCCACGCTTCCATCCTCATTCACGTCACAGTTCAATATCGGGCACCCGACAAATTTGTGCTTGTACAGGCACGGGTTGGTCAGTGCCATTACGAATGCGTCCACATCGTCGTCGTTGATGCAGCCATCGCAGTTCGCGTCGGCCTTGATGGACCGATTTGCGATGGCTTTCTGGAACGGGGTGAGGTCAAAGGCGTTCACCCAGCCATCGTAGTTGAGATCGCCGTTGAGTAGGTTGCAGCCAGGATACTGAGCCTTCCAGGCCGCAGGATCCATCAGGGCCAATACGAACGGGTCAATGTCGTCGCAGTTGACAACGTCATCGCAGTTCATGTCTGCCGGGACCCAGCATGGACTCTGGGCGACACTGCACGGCAACGCCCAGGGCGCCGCGACCGTGAAGACCAAGCCAAGCATTACGAAGCAGGTTACCTTGAGCATCGAAACACCTCCACACAAATTGGCATGAACAAGAAGGCGAACGGCTACGACGCCGTGCCACACTCACACAGCAAGGTCCAGAGCTGCTCGCGGCAATAAGAGCACAACGCGAGCGACACTTGCGCAGACGCACAACCAGAACCGCCTCTGTCAGTCGTTTAGCTGACACTCCCCGCTCCGGTGTTCCGGGCGAGAGGTGAGCGACAGCGCCTTGCGCCGCCGACAACTTGCCTGGACTTACCAGAACAAGACGCTCCCCTAGGTCGCGTCCACTGCTACAGAGGTTACCGCGGTATAAACACACCGCGCTTCAACGTCTGGCGACCACATTCGATTAACCCACTGTTAGAAGCACTGTGCATATTATGTGTCACAAAACAGCGGACGTCAAGCACTTGAGGCTTGCGCGTTTGTGCAAAATGAATGCGAGCGCCGCTGTCGCATTCCGTTGTAGGAGCGCCTGGCAGGCAGTGATGTGAAAGGGGGACGCCTCTGCTCTATAGAAAGCCGTAACGCCTGTTAGGTATGGCGCCTAGGATTCGGTTGTGTAGACAATGCAGTTGAAGACCAGCCAGTCGCCACGGAAGGTATTGCAGATCGCATACGCGACAGCGTGCCGAGCACTACTGATGTACGCACACTGCTTCAGTCCACGCAAGGTCACACAGCCGCAATTGTTCGCTTGTTTGGCACTCAAAGAGTTCCTCGAGTTCGACTACCGTAGGCGGGTCGGGCACTGCGCGAGGCCGAGATTCTTGGCGGCGTTCCGGGGCGGCACGCCCCGGCTCTGCTCTCCGTCCCTCTTGATCCCCTCGATCCCCGGCTCTCTTCCTCCCGCTCACCCCTGCCCCCTCCCCGACGGCCATCCGTCAGGGTCTGACAGCACCATGCCCAGGCCGCACTCCGCCCACGGCCGGCGGCCCGGCTTGCGTGTCCGCGGTAGCCGACATATTCTGCCCCGCTCCAAAGCCCTAAGCGGAGGTTTAGCATGGAAACGGCGACCGCCCCACAGAACTTCGATCCCGATCCCAACCTGAAGGTCTGGCTCAACGGCAACCTGATTACCGCC
>JAAYEH010000396.1 GCA_012728855.1 Rhodopirellula sp.
ACCTGTTGAACTCTCTTCCACAATTCCATCAGGGACTCCTTTCACTGGCTTGTGAGGCCAAACGACGTAAGTGATTGCGAGTCCCTGTTTTACCTCAGCCTCCCAGAATCGCGCAAGTCTATTTAGCGTCGTCCGACATCGACGTGCTCTGCTCCCCGATCAGCTACTTCGATCGGCAGTGGCAGGGGACGGGCGCGTCGATGACTGCCGCGGAAAGCGTAGCCTTGCACGGTAAGCTCTGGCTGAACGAAGACGATACCCGCACGTACCTGGCCGGCACTTCCGACTACGGCGGCGTTGCCGACTTCCCGCAGACGACGGCCGTGCTCGTCCGCAATACTGCCCAAGCGGCGCTTCGCGGCTTCGGGACGTGGTGGATGGATTTGCCGGGAAAAGGCTGGTTCGACGATGCCCGGCTATGGGATGAGCACCGTCGCCTGGCACCGCTTGACGCGGCAATGCTCGAGCGCAGCGCGCCCTTTCAGCCCAAGATTGCACTGATCCTCGGCGAGGAGAGTATGATCCATTTGGCGGGCGGATCGAGTCCGATGGCCCGACCGCTCGTCTACGAAGCCCGGGCAGCATTCGGGCGCAGCGGCGCACCGTACGGCCAGTACATGCTCCGCGATGCGATCGGCGGCAACGTGCCCGCCAAACTGCAGGTCTTCCTCGCCGCCTGGTCGCTCACGCCCGACGAGCGTCGCCAGCTTCGTGAGAACCGCCCTGCCGGCACAACTCGCCTGTGGTGCTACGCCCCCGGCTACTTGCTGGCCGACCGCGCGGACGTGGGTGCGATGTCGGAGGTGAGCGGCTTCGAACACCGCCTCTTAGAACTCAACTCGGCCGTTGCGACACCGACCCCGGCAGGCAAGGCCCTCGGACTTGAATCCCCCTGGGGCCAGGCAGCCCAGATCCGTCCACTGTTCACGGTCGTACCGGCCGAAGGCGATCAGATCCTGGCAACGTACAGCGACGGCTCGCCGGCAGTGGTGGTTCGGACTTCGCGTGTCGGCACGGACGTATTTACGGGCGTTCCCGCATGGACGAGCCAGGTCGCCAGGGCCCTTGCCAAGGTAACGGGAGTTCACCTCTATACAACGGTCGACGCGAACGTGTGGGCGGCAGAAGGCTACCTTTCGATCCACACGATGAGCGACGGACCGCTGCGATTGAACACCGGCAGTGCAGATCCGGTCGAGGATGCCTTCGCCGATGTCCGCCTCGGTAATGGGCCAGATATTGCCCTTGATACGAAGGCCGGCGAGACGCATGTCTTGAAAATTGCACGAACGGTCCGACTTCAGCGAAGACGAGAACTACAACTCCGACAATGAGAAAATGCGGGCGCACGGCCTTCCACTGGCCCTTCCGGCGCCACGCGTGCTTCAGGTGCGATAGCAGCAAGTGGCCCATGAGCGCCTCGGGCAGATTGTTTGGGCCCGCATAGAAATCCTCAGATCCGCCAGTATCTGTTTCAGGCCAAAATTGCGGCGGCGTGCATACCGCGGGGCTGGTCCCGTCACGGCAAAAAGCCTCAGAATAGGCGGTTGTTAAGCAACATATGGACAGCTCACGGGTGGGGTAGTCGTGCCGTTTGGCTACCACGAACCGCCCGCGGGCTCAGACATTGGTAGACCGAACAAGCCGATGATCCCGGCCGAGGAAGATCCCCATCACCCGTTGACTCGGGGTGGGTATCATCAGGCTTGACGCCAGCCACCAGATAGGGACGATGGGGAGATGCTCACCTGCTACGGCCACACAGTACGGCTGCCCCAGAGCGATCTGGCCTATGTAGCCTTCCGCCTTGCCCTCCAGGAAACGCTCACCGACATCGAAATCCACGACCTTGAAGAAGAGCCGGATTATCCGGTGGGCTATTTGAGCGAGGTGCCCTTCCTGGAGCAAGTTCCGCTGCCGGTGCAGGTGGATCTGCTCGCGGACACATGGGCTCGACACCGCAAGCCAGACCTCGTCGAGGCATCGCTCCTGGACGCCGCCATCGTGTACACCGCCTGCGAGACAGCCGGCCGGATCATCAACGATAGCCCGGAGGTCGCCGTCGCGTGGCTCCACGATGGCCCGCGCAAGGTGCCGTCCAGGATCATCAAACGGGCATCCCACCAGCTGGAAGAACTATTCGACGAGTTCTGGGACGATCGGGATTTCCTCCTGATCGAGCAGTTCCAGGACTTATCCCCCGACCATGCCCGGTACATCAAGACCATGCTGCGGCTGCCGGACGAGGTGATCGAGCCGATGTACGCGGCTTTGGAGCGGTGGAACGTCTCTCCGCACGTGGCAGCAAACCTGGTGGGCCTTTTGGCCAACGCCGAGATCCAGGATGCGATGCCGGTGCTGGAAGCAGGCGTTCGACGGCCTTGCAAGTCCGCCACAGATGATGCCCCAGGAGATCCCCACCAGTTGCTGACCGGACTCGACGACCGCTACCACGATCTCCTGGTCGGCCCTTGCAATTCTACCACGGCGGAAACCGAGAACGCTTGTCGTCTCGTGCAGGTAGTGGAAGTCGCGGACGAGAGTGACTTCGACTGCACGTACGATGAATGGGTCGATCATCTGCGCGCCGACGTTCGCCGCGCGGCTGATGAAGATGTCGCCCACGGTCCGCCGTCGGTCTCATACCGAAGCAACGACCCGCTCCTGGCTGCGAGGATTGAACGGGCCAGGACAACCGGCCTCGAAGACGGCACCCGAATCGAAGCCCGTGGCGATGGCTGGGTCGTCGTGGATAGCTTCTACAGCTACCTCGTCGATCCCGACGATGCCGCGTGGGTGCTTGGAGACGACGACGGCGAGGAGATGCCGCCCACGCTGTTCCCTTCGGCTGCTGCTGCATACGGCGCATGGGAGCGGTCGGAAAAGGTGGCAGCAGCCCGGAAGCAGCGACGGGAGGAAGCGTTGAAACGCTTGAGCAGGAATAAGACACAGTAGGCATCGCCCGTTTCCGGGCTTCGTCCACTCCAGTCATGCACGCGGCGGTGGGCCGCAGCAGCCCGCCTGCGGTTCTTGCCGCGTCGCTGCCGGCCTCGGCGGGCAGCGGCGGTTTCTGGACTTGGCTGTCCACCCAGGGCTACAGCGGCGTTCTTGGCGGCTGTAGAGGGCCGGCGGAATTGGCCGAGGCAGGATGGGTCAGGAAGAAAGCGGCCGGGAGGGTAAGCAACAAATATTTTCAGGACCGATGGCCCCGCACCTCCCGGCCGATAAGCGTTGGAGCAGCCAAAGGGCAGATTGTCGATGCTGCAAATGCTGTAAAACGACTACCCCCGACTACCCCTCTTCACGTCAAATACCCCAATTGATTGCGAGAAAATGCATTGATTTGACATGGCTTGCGAGACTTGGCCGAGCGTTGTAAGCTGTTGTTGGTCAATGATCTTCAGACTTTTTGGCGGCATCCCCCCAAGCGGCTGTTAACCGCTTTGTCCTAGGTTCGAGTCCTAGTCGGGGAGTTCTTTGATCAGATTGGCGAACCGAGCCCAAATCGGTTAACAACTGGCCCTCTCCACCCCCTCCGGTGGATGGGCCATTTCTATTCTCAGGAGGAGGCTGATCCAACGGCTGCACCTCCGGGAACAGGTTCAGCACACACCGCCCCACTTTCCCCTCCTGGTCGTCAGACTTCAACTCCACAGCCTCGATGTAGTGCTGCAGGATTATCCTCTGTTCATCGGGGGTCGCCTGCCGAAGCAACTCCCCAACGCTCTGCTAAGTCTTGGCGAACTTCTGCGTCATGAGCACGGATGCCGCTCAGGGAGCCTCCTGTGTAATCTTCTCCCGGTCTTGATGCTAGGAACCAAGGGCGACGCCCCGGTCCATGACCGCCTGCTCCAGGGCCTCGGCAGGTATGGCCGGAGCACTACACTCGGTCTTCACCCCCTCATGCCTTTGCGCATGCCGGTGTAGTAATGGTACTTCCCATTTCGGCCCATGGCCCCTTTGGGCGTCATCACCGCTCCGCAACTGCATCTGATCAGACTACGAAGCAGGTAAATGGTCCGGCCGCTGAGCGTGCTGGAACGAATCTGGCGATTCTCTCGCCTGCTCCACTCAACGGCCGCGAAGTCCGAGAGTAGATGCAAAGGGGCCATTGACGTTGACACAACCTTGGATTTCTCGGGGCTCAACGGGCTTTTGTCAACCGTCGATGGCATCGAGTGATCCAGCAGCAAGGATGTACGGTCTTCAAAAGGGCTGCCAGCACAGCCAGCGGAGGGTTTCCGGCGAAAGCATGTTTCGGAGGATCTGCTTGAGTCGCGGGTCGGATTTGGAGCCGACCTGGCCGACCAGGTAGATCGCGGCCCCTTTGCCGGAATGTCTGAACGTCAGAAACGGCTGCCGCTCGATCTTGCCTTCGCGGTACGCGCCCGCCGCGACGATCAATGTCTCGGCCGACTTGATCGTCGTGCGGCGACCGCCAGCGGGCGCGCTGAGTGGGAACCATCCTTCCGGCAGATCCGACGTAAGCGGGCAGTTGCGAGTGACCATGAGTCGGTCCATGTTGCAGCTCCCATGGCCGAAGACGCCCAAGAATCCATCCGACGCGAAGTGGGTGATTCGATCGTCCGGGTCCACGTTGCTGTCGGCATTGGCATCAAGCAGGATGAGCGAGGCGCCGGTTAGCAACAGGCCGCCGGAACGGACATAATCGTCCATTCCTTCCAGGACCGCCTGGCTCAGATAGCCGGTTGAACCCGGTACATAGATCCGTTTGTAGCGGTTCCGCTCCGAACGTCCTTCCGGCAGAAAGACGTTCACGTCGACCCATTCGGGAAGGAGTCCGGCCTCTTCCAGTACCTGGCTGCACTCCTTGCGACCTTGCTCCGCGGCGCGCTTCGAGGCCGGTGCCGAAGTGAGAGCCCAATAGTCAAGCGCGCCGAGTTCGCAGTCGCGAACCGTCGCGGGGCCGCCACCAGGGGCGGCGGTGGGGCCGGCAGCCAGGGCTTCGTGGGGCACCTCGGGGTCTTCGACCGATCTTTTCTCGGGCAGGTTCCGAAAAACCTCAGCCGACACATAGAGGCCTGTTATTGGTTCGTCCTCGTCGACTGCCGAGAGCACCAGGATCATCGGCTGGTTGGGATACTTGATGTGGATGGGAATCCCGGACGCCAGTTGCTCGGCCTTTGATTCACCGAACGAAACGCCGGTGACGAGGTCGAATACTTTGCAGGCCGGCGACTTGAGGCCGATCGCCTGGACATCGACGCGCAACGTACCCTCTCCACGGCCCCAAAACGCCAGGCAGACACGCTGGTCCTTGGCGACGCTTTCGAGGATCCGCAAGTCGCCCGTGGCATCCAAACGGATTGGCGGTGCGACAAGGCCAGCAACGGCCGTCTGAAAGTAGCTCGCCGCTTCAGGGCTGAAGCCGAGGGCCGAGAACGCGACGTTTCCCTTTTGGACCAAGAGCGGCCCGCCGTCGTTGCGATCGCGGACCAGGATCCTGGCGTCCTCCAATCGCAGGGGTACACGCTGTCCGGCCCAGAAGCGAGCCGATCGGCCGCCGATCGCCGCGGCGTCGGCATCGACGTAGCCCGGCAGCCCGGCGCCGGTGAGTTCGATTCCGCAAAGCGGACGTGTGAGGTCGACTTCGTCGGCGAGATCCGCCCGGCCTTGGCTGAGGCCGGTGGCCATCACCAGCAGTCTGCCACCCTGGGTCACATAGTCGCGAAGCACCTCGGCCATCGGTTCGGAGAGCAGCCGACCCATGTCTTCGGGAATCACGATGAGCCGGTAGCGGAGCAGGTTGCGGACGTCCAGGGCGTGGCGGCTTTCGAGCACCAGCGCGTCGACGTCGGTGGTCCGCGAGAGGGCAACCATCAGACCGCGGACCTTCTTCTCGTACTCGCCGCCGGTCGAAGCTGGATGGGCCAGCACGAAGGGTGTGGGATGCACGGCTAGGGCCACGGCCGCCGTGCTCTGCCCGTCCTGCCAGGCCGTGGCCGCGCGCAGCCAGGCCCCCAGATTCTTCTTGCCGTAGAAGAGGGCCAGTTCTTCGTCAGAGTGGCCGAAGTAGTCGTTGTACACGTCGGGGTATTTGTCGCGGAACGATTTGATCGAGGAGTAGTGCCGCCGCACCGCGTCGAGGTAGACGGGGGTGCGGTGCTCAAAGTAGCTGGGCCGGCGGCCGTGGAACATGTAGGCGTAGTTGCGCGGGAGGATCTGGCCCTTGTAGCTGGGGCCGAAGTCGAGCCAGGCCCCGCGGAGCTCCTGGTACGCCTTGCCCGATTCGACCGAATAGGCAGAGAACCACTGCTGGTCGCAGAGTCTTTCCAGGGCCACCACGTCGTAACCCCAGCGCCAGCTCTCGCCGGGAAAAGTCTCGGGGGTGTAGCTACAGAAGTGCATTTGCAGGCCATAGCGCCGGGCGGCTTCGGCCGTCCGGGCGACGAACTGGTTGACCACATGCACTTTGTAGAGCGCGAAGCGGCGCCACCAGGGATCCTGGGGGTCCACGGCCGGCGGCATTGCCTCAGCGGTGTAGGGTTGCCCGAATGTGCTCCGGCAGAACTCGGAGAACTCCTCGCGATCGTCTTCGTGCAGGTCCGGGTGCTCCGTGCAGTCGACCTCGTGCCACAGGATGCCGGCCAGGGCTCGCGAACCGCCATAGCGGGCGGCGACCTCATCGATTTCGTCGAGGTAGATCTTCTGGATCGCCGGATGGTTGAGGCCGCGGAACTCGGTGCCGGGGTAGTTGTCGCCGGGCGGCGTCCAGGCGAGCCAGACGCGGAGGCCGGACTCCTCAGCGGTGTTGAGCAGCTCGCCGAGCCAGTCGCGGCCCATCATCCGTTTCTCGATCGCGGCGTGCTGGACCGTGGTGGGATGAAGGAACGGCCCGCCGCGTCCCGCCTGGTGGAAGAAGAAGATATCGGTCACTCCCAGTTCCGCCAGGTCGCCAACGATCATCTTCACGGGAAAGGGATCGCCGTAGGTCTTCTCCCAGATGCCCGACGGCCCGCCGGGAGACATCCACACCCCAATCTGCGGCCTTTCGGCCGCGTGAGCGGCCAAGCCAAAAAGGACGAGCAATCCAAGCGAACCGACTAGACGCGAGGTATTCATGGCCGCTCCTGCAAGTTGTGCCGAGGGTTCTTGGGATCCTTCGTGGGCGATTGCCGGTGGCAATCCCGACGGTCTCACGGTATCGCGACGGCAAATCGGCTGCAAGTGAGTTGCCCGTTCAAAAGAACCTCGACGATCAACGAAACGGACGCGCACGGGCGACCCGCTGGTGAACTGACCGGAACGATGACAGCGATAAGTCTCGCCAACAGCACTTCTTCTTGCACGGGCCCGGCGACAATACCTCACAAATCCTGCCGTAATCAAACTGTAAGTGCGGCGAGTGATTAATCGCTTTTCGGAGATCTACGGCCGTCCCTGTTCGCGCATTTACTGATTGCTCTGCCACAGGTAGCGGTGAACGTGCTGCATCAGTTTCACCTAGCCCTCCCACGGGCCAGCATAGGCGAGATTGTACCCGCGCTACCAGTAAGAACTCGCGAAAGGAACGACCCATGCCAAATTAGCAAGTCGCCGTGGCACCAGGTCGAGTGCTCAGGACGCACGCTTATCTCCAGAACTTCCTGCGCGTAGGCTCCGGCACCAGCGCTGAACCGATCGAGTCCAGCATAGCGGCCAGCAGGCCGAGATGTTCGCGCACCTGATCGAGGTCGATCGCACCCTTGATACCCAACCATGTCTGACGCAAAACGTCCTCCCGGTCCGGCCGTTTGGGGCCACCAAGCCTCCGCTGCGCCATGTACGGGAACTCGAATCGCACAACGCGGAGATCAGCCTCCGCCGCCTGGCGAGCGAAGAACTCCATAAACGGTGTGTCCATCGCCGCTCCAGCACCGTGCGCCAAGATGACCGTCACGCGGCTGTTGTCGGCGTGGCCATTGAGTAATAAGGATTGCGTCATAACTCTGGCTCGTGCCATCGAGGATGCAGAAGTCTGACGTTCTAGCGAGCCCTTTGGCGGCTGGTGCCGACTAAGCGACCGGAGGAGTCACGACAAGTCGTCTGACTGCCATGCGTTGTGGTAGAGCCCGTGAGTCGCCCAGAGCTATCTCGGAATGTCATCCGGCCGCCGCTGGTCGTGGCTGTTCCGGTGAGGCGGCCCGATGAGTCGCGGAAGGCGATGCGGCCGCCGCTTTCCGTTGCGGTGCCCGTCAACCGCCCTGAGCTGTCCCGGAATGTCGTTCGCCCGCCGCTGGTCGCGGCCGTATCCGTCAGCCGCCCTGAGCGATCACGGAAAGTAACACGGTCGGGGCCGGCCGGCGACGCCGATCCAGCAAGGCGTCCCGACGAATCTCGAAAGCTGGTATCGCTTTTGGCAGAAAGGGCGCTGATCCGATGGCAGGCTCGCTCAAAGGTGGATTCGTCATCAGCCACGGTTGCCGGCGTCAACGTATTGAGGCAAACGAGCGTGGCGCAAAAAGCAAGGGTTCGACACACCATGACCAGTCCTCCTGCACATCTGGCTTCACGCGAAGTATTATACCCCTCAGGTTAGTCCGCTGCCATCAACGGCAACGCGGAAACAAATCCATGGCGACGAAACCATCGTTTTCCCCCATTAAACGAGGTTTCGTCGCCAGCGCCGGCCAAGTGATCCCGTCCCGAGGCGAAGGGATCACGGCCGCCGGGCGGGCGTTGGAGGAGTGGAACGACTGGCCGGGCGAACGCCGCGGGCACTGCTGGTGGCTGTTCAAGCAGAAGAAGTCGCCGCAGCGGACGCTAGTGTCCGACACGAACTACTGGAAGAGCCAGATCCGCAACGGGATCGTTGCTGCTCATGGCGATCCCAATAGCATTGGGCTCAACGGCGATCTTCGCGAAGCGGACTTTCAGTGAACGGTAGGCATACTGGCGCGGCGAACATCCCAGTTGTCTGCGGCAGAAGGGAGGGCTTTGTGTTATGATCGTCTTCTAGCCTGCCAAACACCTTCACCGGCCCCGCAAGGCGGCAGGGGTCGAACCAGGACAACCGATTGCAGTCAACACCAGAACGGAGGAAAAGAGCATGAGAGCCTTTGCTATTACCCTGCTGTTGGCCGCCGCGGCCTCTGCGAAGGACATTGCCGTGTCGCCCGGTGACTCGCTGGCCAAGGCCCGCGATACCGCGAATGCCGGCGACCGGATCGTGCTCCGCGGCGGCGTGTATCGGCTGGAGGAGACTCTGCGGCTCGGCCCGCAGCACTCCGGCGTCACGTGGATTGCCGCGCCGGGCGAAAAGCCGGTCTTGAGCGGCGGGATCGTCGTCACCGGTTGGACGGCCGACACCGACGGCCGCTACAAGGCCACGGTCAACCTCGACAACTTCCGCCAACTGTGGGTCAACGCCCAGCGGGCCCAGCGCGCGCGGGGCCCTGCGCCGGCGGGTATGGCGTTCTGGGGTCAGAACGAGGCGACCGTAATCAAGCACGACAACCCGCCCGGCCTGACCGGCACGCCCGGCTATCAGCCCGGCAGGCTCGACAAGATCGCACCGGCCGGTTACACGACGACCGACGCGAAGCTGGCGGACTGGAAGAACCCCTCCGACATGGAGATGGGCTTCTTCAGCTCCTGGTCGCACAAGATCGCCAAGGTAGAGAAGATCACCAAGGCCGACGGGGGCGCGATCATCGAGATGTCGCAGCCCGGCTTCTTCCTCTGCAATCGTGCCGGCGGCGCGGTGGCGCGGATGCCGGCCTACCTGGAGAACGCCCTGGAGCTGCTCGACGAGCCCGGCGAGTGGTATTTCGACCGGTCGGCGCGCACGCTGTGCTACCTGCCGCGTCCCGGCGAGGACTTGAGCAAGGTGGAGGTCATCGCACCGAAGCTGGAGTTGCTAATGGAAGTCAAGGGTGCGAAGGATATCCGCTTCACTGGCCTGACCTTCGCCCACGCCACCTGGCTGCGGCCGAGCACCCCGCTGGCCCATCCAGAAGTCCAGGCGAATTTCATCCAGCCGCCGGACAACAGTTACTTCCGCCCCGAGCATGAGAAGGGCTGGGTGCCGGTCAACGGCGAACATGTCAAGAGCCCGGCCAACGTCGTGGTGGACAGCAGTCGGGGCATCCGTTTCGAAGGTTGCATCTTCACAGCCCTGGGAGCCGCGGGGCTGGACTTGCAGAACGGGGCCCAGTCCAACGTCGTCTGCGGCTGCCGGTTCGAGGACATCGCCGCCAACGGCATCCAGGTCGGCGACCTCACGCGGGAAGACCATCACCCCAGCAGCCCGGATCGTGTCGTGAAGGACAACCAGATCGTCAACAACGTCATCACCCGCACCGGCCGCGACTACCATTCGGGCATCGCCGTGGTGGCCGGTTACACTGAGGGCACGGTCATTGCCTACAACGAGATCTTCGACGTGCCGTACTCCGGGATTTCCATCGGCTGGGGCTGGGGGATGACGGACGCCGGCGGCGGCGTGTACGTGGATCCGATCAAGTGGAGCACGCCCACAGCCGCCAAGGACAACCGCATCGAGTTCAACCACATCCACCGCATGATGCTCCGGCTCAACGACGGCGCCGGCGTGTACACGCTGGGCCGTCAGCCCGGCACCGTCATTCGCGGCAATCATATCCACGACGGCGGCAAGTCGGAGTTGTCGGGCGGCGTATACCTTGACGAAGGCAGTGCCGACATCGAGATTTTCGGCAACGCTATCTACCGCGTTTCCCGACCGCTCATGTTCAACAACCGCAACCAGAACCGCCGTGCCTCCTGTCCGGTTGGCGAAAACTCGATCGATGCGCCGACTTCGCCCGAGGCCGCCAAGATCATGGAAAAAGCCGGCCTCGAGCCCGCCTATCGCGACCTGTTGGACCGGAAGCCGTAAAGGAGGCACGGAGATGACGTGCATCGAAGCAATCCACAACCCCCTCGGGAAACTCTCGCTGTGACCGGCAAGGAACGCATGCGAAAAACGCTCCGGTTCGAAGAGCCGGATTACCCTCCGCACTTTGAGATCATGTTCGAGTTGGAGCACGAGGCATTTGGGCTGCAGTTTCCCGACCGCCGGCTCTGGGAAGGCTGTTCGGCGGCCGAGAAGGAGCAGATGATCGACACGTGTATGGAAGTTTACGTGCGGATCGTCGATCGCTACCAGTGGGACGCCCTGGCAGTCTACTGGCCGTGGAGCGATCCCGACGGGGTTGTCGGTGCGAATGGCCAAGCTTTGGCATGATGCGATCTCCAGGAAATGAGAATGCTGGAGAGAACATGAACTCGCGAGAACGCGTCTTGGCCGCCATCGAACGCCGCCCCGTCGACCGCGTGCCCACGGACATCTGGGCCACGCCCGAGGTGTGGGACGCGCTCCGCGCGCGGTTCGGCACCGACGAAGAAGCCCGCGAGGCGCTGCATATCGACGGCATCGCGGACGTGCGGCCGGCGTACATCGGCCCGCCGCTGGCCCCCTGCCCGGCCGACGCCGGCGTGGATTTCCAGGTCTACTACGGCGTCTGGGGCGCGGGCCTGTCCTGGGTCGAGCATGGGACAGGACGCTACCTGGAGCAGGTCAACTACCCGTTGGCCCAGGCGCAGACCGTTGCCGATCTGGACGCCTTCCGTTGGCCGGACCCCGATTGGTTCGACTACGCCGGCCTGCGGGCGATTGCCGCCCGGCACTATGAGACCCGCGTCGTCATGTGCGGCTACATGGCGCCGATCTATCTCCACAATCTGCTGCGGGGGATGGAGCAGTCTTTCATGGACCCGCTGGCCGAGCCGGAGCTGACCGAGGAACTGCTGAGGCGGGTCTGCGAATTCGAGTACCAGCGCCACCGCCGGGCGTTCCAGGCCGCCGCGGGGCTGATCGACGTGGCCCAAGTGACCGACGACCTCGGCTGCCAGACGGGACCGCTGATGAGTCTCGAAGTGTACCGCCGGTTCTACAAGCCGCATCACGAGCGGTTCATCGCGCTGTGCCGGGAGTTCGGCATCAAGGTCTTTCACCACGACGATGGCGCGATGCGGCCCTTCCTGCCGGACTTGGTGGAGATGGGTATCGATATCCTTAACCCAGTCCAGTGGACCTGCGCCGGCATGGAACTGACGGCGCTGAAGCGGGACTTCGGCGGCCGGATCTGCTTCCACGGCGGCGTCGAGAATCAGAAGATCCTGCCGTTCGGCACGCCGGAGGAGGTCCGGGCCGAAGTGCGCCACTGCATCGATGCCCTGGCCTCGGACGGCACCGGGTACATCCTGGCGCCTTGCCACAATCTCCAGTCGATCACGCCCCTGGAGAACATCGTGGCCATGTATGACGAGGCGTGGAACTACGGACGATATTGACCTCGCCCCCATCCACGCGCGCAAGCGTATTGCGCCAACCGGCCACGCCCCGATTGCCGCACCAAATAGGCCGTTGCATATCCGCCACGCCCTCACACCGGAACAAAAACAGCAACCATCAACAGTTGCAAACACCTGACCTTTTCACCAGCCCAAGTTTAGCCAGCCGGGGGATGGATTCAAGCTACCGCTATCCAGCGACAGGTTGCACGGGACCAGCGAGCGGTTGATAATTACGGGCATTATGAGGCTGCCCGCTTCCCTCCGACCGCCAGCGCCGGACCAAACCGTTGGGGCGCCGGTCGCGACGACAACTTTCTTCGGCCAAACACAGCCAGGAGGATTTCCCGTGAGAAGCATCGCTACACAGGTATTGATGGCCGCA
>JAAYEH010000397.1 GCA_012728855.1 Rhodopirellula sp.
ACCTGTTGAACTCTCTTCCACAATTCCATCAGGGACTCCTTTCACTGGCTTGTGAGGCCAAACGACGTAAGTGATTGCGAGTCCCTGTTTTACCTCAGCCTCCCAGAATCGCGCAAGTCTATTTAGACGAGGGGCACGAGGTCTCGCTGAGATACCTTCACAAGTTCGCGGGCGACACCATGACCTTTGAGCTGGTCGACATGGTCGTTGACGGCAAGAAGCAGCCGCCGATCGAGTACAAGTACCGGCGGGTGCGGTGAACTGGCGGTCGGCACGTTGATTTCACGTAACCCAGGTGATTGACCTGGACGATGTGCTGGTGGAGCAATGATCTGGTGATGTGCGCCTAGTGGCCGACTGGCCGGGGCTTGTCAGGCTTGGGAAGGAGGTGAAGCGTGGCCGTAAACTGAGCTTTGGTGCATTTCGATGACTCGCGGGTAACTTGTTCTGTTAATTGATGTGACACGACGAGAGGAGAAAACCATGCGATTTCTGATCACTGCAGGCGTTCTACTAAGCGCTTTGGCTTTGAATGCTCAAGCCGTCGGGGACGATCTCGACGTTGACGCGGTTCGCAAAGAGGCGCTCGGGAAGTGGGAGCGATTTGCCGACTTTGCGGGAGAAACCTATCGACTTGTCAAGGATGTCCAGGAGAAAGAGGAGACCCTGACGGCCTACGCGTTGACGGGAGAAGCGACCTACCAGCACAAGGTCAAGTATGAGATCACCGTGGAAAACAACCTTAGCATCTTCACGTATTGGGATTTCACGGTGACGATCTCAGAACCGGCAGAGAATGCACCTGCCAAGGACGCCAGAACCCGATACCTCTTCCGTATCAAAGACGGGAAGTGGTATCAGACCTCAATGTTCGGTGAGTCAACAGGGATCCCGCAACTGCACGTGTGGCAGAGACCTCAAATGCCGCCGGAGGTGATCAAGGAGTTGAACTACTTCGTTGGCACTTGGAAGACCGAAGGAACAACCGGGAAGATCAAGAGCCGAGGGCACTGGAGCACCAAATGGTCTCCGGACTACCACTGCCTCTCCATTGACACGGCTTACAGGTCGGTTGGCGCAGAGAGAGGAGGCCACAGTACCGGGTTGTTTGGATGGGACGCCAAGAAGCGAGAATTCGTAATTCACGACTTCTGGTCTTTCAACGAAAACTATACTTCGCGTTGGCGAGTGAAATCTGACTCCGAATGGGAGGGCGAACTGGTCGGCGTCGAGGACGGCAAGGAGTTCACTACCAAGGTGAAAGTGCTCAAGAAGAGCCCCGCCGAGTTTGTCTACTTCTCGAAGAACGCCGCGGGAGAAGAAATCGAAGTCGTGTTTCGCAAATGAACTCCAAACGGATATCAACGGCGTATGCCGCGGGCCAGCACTTACCGTAATCCCGCCGGGTTTTGCCGCCTGCAATCTTTGCGGACGAGGCACGGCTGCCGCCTCCCACGGGAATCGCGGGCCGCCCTGGTGATTGTGGGATACGTCGTGAGGGCCAGAGAATTGCAGGCACGACAACAACGATGCGGACAGGAATGAGGTTTTTGCTTTCCGGCCAGTTCGGTAGTCTCGCACCGCGCCCGCGGGCGGCCGAACGGCCGGCAGGACGTTTTGTTGAAGGAGGTTTATCATGTTGAGTCTTGTTGGTGCCGTGCTCGTGGCTTCCGCAACGCTTGGCCAGGCGGAAACGCCAGCCACTCCGCTGCAGGAGTTGGGGGATCTGCTCGTGGGGCGATGGACCGGCGACGTCACACTGATCGCCGACTGGCCGGGGATCGGCAAGAAAGGCGAAAAGATAGTCGGCCACTGGAGCGTCCGCTGGATTGCCGACAAGCGGGGACTCGAAGATGAAGGGTTCGCCGGCCAGGGAACCGGCAAAGCGATCTACTTCTGGGACGCTGCCTCGAAGAAGGTCAGGCAATTCACGGTCGACTCCGGCGGGACTACGGGGGAGTCGGAGATCTGGAAACAGGATGGTCAATGGAGTTTCCGCGGAACCGGTAGTCTGGCGGATGGCACGAAGACCGAGGGCCAAGGCACCTTGGTCGTGAAAGACTGCGGCAACACACTTATTGTTGAGGGCACCGGCACGGTGGGCGGGAAAGCGACGCTGCCATTGCACGACGTCTACCGCCGCGCCAGCAAGTGACTGCGATTTGCGGGTTCTAAGCGCGTGCCGGGGCCCGTTCTCGCTTGGGAGGCGGTTTGTGGTGAGCCAACGCACGCTTACCGGCACGCGCTTTGGTTGATCTTGAATCGTTTCTGCACTGCGGCTGGTCGTCTCCGAGGTGTCTCGGAACGCCACAGTGCAGATCTCCTGTTGAACGGGGAGGTGTGTCATGCGTCTAGCGTCGTGTTCTGCAATGCTCGTCGGAATCGCCTTCTTCCTTAACGCCTCGCCGGCGCAGAGCGAGGAACTCACAGCGGACGACTACATCCAGTTCTGGAGCCCGTTGGAGGGTTCCTGGGAGACCACGATCGAGTCGCAAGGGAAGGCAATTCCGGGCCAGTGGAAGGGGTGGTTGTCGCCCATCAAGAAATGCTACGTGGTCCACGGCGAGGACGGCGGCTATTCACCGGTTTACAGCGTCGACGGTTACGATCCCGTGGCCAAGAAGTGGACGGCCACCGGCTTCGACGCCGACGGCAGCTTTTTCCTGGCGACCCACGAGATCGTCGGCATGAAGAAGGGCAAGCGTCTTGAGAATGGTGCTACGACCAAGGGTGAGAGAAAGCTGTTCAAGACGGACGGCACGACAACCACGATCACCTTGACCGCGGTGTGTGATGAGTGCAGCAAGAACCGCATTGTCATTCTGTTTACGGATCAGAAAGAAAACGGCCAGCCGCGGCCCGACGAGAAATGGATCTGCGAACGATCCAGCGACAACAAACTTTGGGATGCCTATCGCGATCTGGCTGCCGGAACCTGGTTGGGCACCGGGACGATCGCCGGCGATCTGGATGAGTTCGGTCTCGCCAAGGGTGACCAATTCACGTTCAGGCTCGCTAAGAAGCTCGCTGGAAAGGGAAGCTCGCTCGTTGGCGAAGGAGATTTTCGAATCGACGGCAAAGACTACACCGCGACCATGCGTACTCTCGAAGGCTGGGATCCCGAGACTCGCCAGATCCGGTTGCTTGCCTTCTGGAGCGGAGGACTTGTCGAAGAGATTCTGCTTTCCCGCCGCGAAGGGAGTGCGTTTCTGGGAACCTACATCGCGAAGCTCCCAGGCCGCGAAGCGGACCGAGCGGGACTCTCTCTTGCTTACCCCGATCGAGACTCCTGCGTCCTCAAGTTCCTCGACGGGCCGCGCAAGGGAGAAACCCTCTCGTCGTGGAAGCGGGAGAAATAGGGGCCTTTGAGACAGAGGACTATATGGATTCAAGCGAGCTGGTCGCTAGCACCGGAGGGCAAGCATGATGAGCCATTACGAAACGCGCGATACGGCGCCGAGGAGTTTTCTCCCGGCAGCCGCGCTGCCGAGCCGGCGACAGTTCGTCCGGACGGTGGTCGTCGGGGGACTGACACTGACGGCAGCAGGCTTTGTCCCGGCGGCGGATACCGCGGAGCCGTCCCCCATCGGCAGAATCCTGGTGGACTTCGACAAATGTACCGGCTGCCGGACCTGCGAGACGGTCTGTGCCCAGTTTAATCGCAAGGTCACGGTCGACGGCAAGGATCTGTGGGGACTGGGAAACCCCAGCCTGGCGAATATCCGCGTCGAGCACTTTAATCCGGATGTCGACATTCCCATCGTTTGCGCCATGTGCAAGGACGCACCGTGCATCGAAGCATGTCCGGTGGATCCCGATGAGCACGGAAGGCGAGCCCTCTATCGAGATGCGAAGACCCGGGTGGTGCGAGACAACACGAGCCGTTGTCTCTCCTGCGGCCGGTGTGCCCAAGCATGCCGGGAAAAGCGGGTTGGAACGATCGTCCCCAATCCTCAGTCCGGCTTCCCGGAGCGAATCTGCACGCTCTGCGACGGCGAACCCCAGTGCGTCAAGTACTGCCCCTACGGCGCCTTGTCGTTGGAGCGGAAAGGCGGGGCCGACGAAGTGCCGGCGGCATCGGCGGAAAACATTGCGAGGGAACTGTCGGTTCGCTGGTACGGTGCGGCCGATATCCGCATGCTTCCACGGTGGCGTATTCAAACCTTGGCGGCTTCCTCGCGCCGGAGATCCGTTTTGCCGGCTACGACGGCATTCTGGTGCGAGGGCGGGCGGACAATCCAGTTTACCTTTACGTCAACGACGGCCGCGTGGAGCTTCGCGACGCCCGCAAGTTCTGGGGGATGGGCACGGATCGCTGCGACCGGGCGCTCACTCAAGAGTTGGGCGACCGGCGTTTTCAAACCTGCGCAGTCGGGCCGGCGGGCGAGAACCTGGTGCCTTAACCGGAGTGTCTGCACGGTATTGTTGCGAAGGTCTCGCCTCGCCAGCACGAAGATCCGATCCGAGTCCCAGTACACCGTGTATTGGAAGTGGCCGAAGCTGACGATCTTCTCCTGGTCCCAGGAG
>JAAYEH010000398.1 GCA_012728855.1 Rhodopirellula sp.
ACCTGTTGAACTCTCTTCCACAATTCCATCAGGGACTCCTTTCACTGGCTTGTGAGGCCAAACGACGTAAGTGATTGCGAGTCCCTGTTTTACCTCAGCCTCCCAGAATCGCGCAAGTCTATTTAGAATAGCAATATGCAGCCGACAATTGAGAATACCCCGGAGAGCTTGCTGGCGATTTCCCATGACTCTGGTGTGGCGGCGTCTACTCGGCATGCATAAGGAGAAACCGATGGCATCTGAAACGAGCGTGGCAGTGATCATCAACCGAGGGCGCGGGCCGGAGATCGCCGGAACGCGAATTACCGTCTTCGACGTCATGGACTATCTCAAGGCCGGCTGGCATCGAGACCGGATAGCCGGGCTGTTCCGGCTGTCGTCGAGCGACATCCAGGCGGCTATCAACTACATCCAGCGGCACCGCGAGGAGGTGGAGGCCGACTACCAACACATTCTTGAGCGGCACCGTACCTACCGATACGCGCCGGACGTGTCGGCCAAAATCGAGCGCAGCCGCGGCACGGCCCGGCAACGAATGGAGGAGATTCGCCAGCGTTCCGCTCGGGAGGCCGCTGATGCCAAAGATCATGGCTGATTACAACGTCGAAGTAGATCAATCCGTACATCGAGCGGCAACCCGAGCTTTGGCTCGCCGCAGCGGCCAGACTCGTGCCGCCACATCGCGCGGCGAGCATCGCACCGCTGGCCGCGGCGATCGAAGTTGCCACGAACTTGCGTCGATCGACGATCGGGGCGCGCGGGGTGTGAATGGGCGTCATGGGCGGGTTCTCATGGAGTGGGTTGTCCGGATTAGGCACATTCCTGTCGCGGGAATCAAGTTTCCTCTCAGTTCCAACTCTACTTGCTTAACATCGAAGGAGCCCTCATCATGGTCGCCCCCACCCGTAAACCGCGGAAACTCCGGATCGCCTCCCTTTGCGCGGGGTGGCTGTTCGCCTCATCCGCGGCCGCCGGTACACCGCTCGTCGAGAATCCCGGCTTCGAGGCGGTGGCGCCGCTTGCCGCTCCACCCAAAGCCAATGCACAGGGACAGTGGGTACTGAAGAGCGACCTGTTGGCCCCGGCCCAATGGACTTTGTCCGCGGCCTATCCGGGCGAGTTGCAGGTTGTGGAGGACGGCGCGGCGGAAGGCCAACGGTTTCTCCGCATCGCCGCCGGGCCGAACCGCGCCGCGCATGTGGTTCAGCCCTGCGCCGGCCTGCTTCGCGGGCTGGGCTATGAGATATCGGTCCGCTACCGGGGCGTGCCGGTCGAACTGAAGGTGTACGAATACGACGGCGCCGGCGGGCTCAAGTCGGACCGCGCCTTCGCCCGCGGTGTCCGGACACCGGTGCGCGACGGCGATTGGAGCACGCTCACGGGCATCTACATGATGCCCAACGGGATCTCCCGGGTTACGCTGGCCTTGGCCGTTCCAGAGGGAGGCGAGGCCGACCTGGACGACGTCCGCATGGCCGCCTTCCAACGTTCCGCCGAACCGGTGAATGTCCGCGATTTCGGCGCCAGCGGTTCGGAATTCGAGACGGCGGCCACTACGGCCGCCGGCTCGAAGACCGTTGCGCTGGAAGACATCGGTGACTTCCAGGTAGGCCACCAAGTGGCGATCTCCAGGTGCCATCCCCATATCACCGACGGCCGTGTCTGGGGTCGCAGTCTCGGCGACGGCGCACGGGAGTTCCACGAGCAGGTCGAAGCTCGCGGTTACGACGGAACGCTCGGCCCGTGGACGGCTTACATCCTCGATTTCAGCGGCACCAGTCCGCCCACCTTCCGCTGGAGCGACGACCTGGCGGTGACCTGGAAGGAACCCGTGCAGGTTACCGGCGACTGGCAAGCGCTCAGCGGCGGCGTCGAGGTGAAGCTGCCCCACACGGACTTTTGGACCACACCGGCGATGGTCACCTTCAGCGGTCGCGACCAGTTGGTGAGCACGATTACCACGATTGAGGGCAACACCGCGACGCTCGCCGACCCCGCCCCGATCGGGGCCGCCGAATGCGTAGTGCAGCACACCGACAGTGGCCCGTTGCAGCGAGCCTTCGACCGCGCCGTGGGCGAGGGCCGCAATGTCTTCATCCCGTCGGGATATTATCGCCTCACCAGCGGCCTGGACCTTAATGGCGCCGATGGTATCGCGGTGGAGGGGGAAAACGAAGAGCGGACCATTCTGGATATCCGCAGCGGCCAAGGCGCCTGCATCTCGGTGGTGGGCGGCACCTCGGTCACCATCCGCAACTTGCGGTTCCGCGGCTTCAGCGGCTTCGCCGAACGGAAACAGATGGGGCACCTGCCCGCCAAAGGCTATCCACACATGTGGGGCTTCTATGTCAAACACTGCAACGCCATCGGCATCCGAAGCCCCGAGCGCCTCCTGGTGGAAAACTGCCACGCCACCGGCATGTCGGCCGAATGTTTCTACTCCGGTAGCAGCAGTCGCCGGGGAAACAACGAACCGCCCCGCTACACGAAGTCGATCGTCTACCGAAACTGCACGGTCACCGACTGCGCCCGCAATGCGTTCAACAACAACGACTACGCCGAGAACACGGCGGTGCTCTACTGCCGCATCGAGAACGTCGGCGGCTGTAGCTGGGAAGGTGCTTCGCGATTCGTCAAGATCGTGGGCAACTACATCCGCAATGCCGGCACCGTCGCCATGGGCAATATCGGTTCCCGCGACGCATCGCTCGACGTTCTGCCCTCCGGCCAGCACATCGTGGCCCACAATACGTTCGAACAGCAGATGGTCTACGGCGGCTGCGCGGTCCGCTCTTCGGGCGGTTCCACGCCCGTCATCATCAGCAACAACATCTTCGTCAACTTCAACACCTCGGCCATCGAAGCCACGGGTTTTGGGGATTACCGGCATCTCCCCTCCGGCAACACGATCATCACCGGCAACGCCATCGACTTGACCTGCGTCCGCGACGAGTCGCAGCCCCGTTTCGGCATCCGCGTCTCGGCCGACGACGCCACCGTCAGCGACAACCAGATCTACGTCCGCGGCGCGGCCGATCCGCAGGTCCAAGGCATCGTGTTGGTGGAACCGGCTCGCAACATCGTCGTGCATGACAATATCATCCGCGGCTGCGCCGTTGGCCTAGCGGGCACGAAGACCGAAGGGCGGGTCGAGGAAGTGATCGATCCCCGCACGTTCCGCTCGGGCGGCCGGCTCCCCTGGCCCCGCCGCGGCACGCACTGCTATCGCGGCAGCCGCATAGCCTGGGCCGCCAGCGGCGACGCCGCCTTTGCCCTCGGCCCGCAGATCGAAGCCTTTGATCCGGACGAAGGAGTGTTCCGGCTCACGGCGGACGCCGACCTGAAAAAGGGCGCCGTCTTCGCGCTGGAAGCGCCGCGAGGGCTCAACTGGAACATCCATCACAACGTGATCAACCACTGCGCCCAACTCGTCAGCCTCGACGTCTTCGGCGGCCCCACCGCCGTGTTCGCGGACAATCTCCTCTCCCGTGGCGAAACCAGCGGCGTGAAAGCCGCCGTGGAAATTCGTGGGCAGTTCCGGATCGCGGGCAACCAGTTCTCCGGCTTCGACGAACCCGACTGCGTAGCCCTCGCGCTGCGGCGCGATTCCCTGGGCAGGCCGCCGCGCCCCGCAAGCCAGGACAACGCCTTCGACCAATGCGCCACACCCATCCAGGACGAGTCTCAGTGAGTAATCATACTCTAAACGGAGTTGAAAAGGGGACTGGCTCCGGGCGTGGTTTGGGCCCGGAATTGCCGAGGAAACGCCTGCCGCTCGGTGCCTGTCCCCTTTTCAACGGGCCATCGAGTTGGTCCGCCCAGGAAAGGGGACAGGCACCGTCGCGGCAATCTCCAACCTCGCGGAAAACCTCCATTTGCGACGGAGCCAGTCCCCTTTCCCGGGCTGCCGCACTTACAGTTTGAGAAAGTAGTAGATCCCGCTTGCGGAGCGGGATCTTACCGCACACACACTCTCGCCCCTTTCGCCTGGGCCGGCCTCATCGCGGAGCGTAGAATAATGCCGGTATTTGGGATCGTAAAACCAGCCAACGGAGAACGCACCATGCGTACCGCCCGGCCCATTGTCCTGCTGGCAGCAGCATGCCTGTTTCCGGCGGCTTCGCTCAACGCCGCGCCAATCGCGTCGATCCTGGAGTCTGCTCGCGAGATACCATTGGCCTATGAAGTCGATGTGGTCGTCGTCGGCGGGAGCAGTTGCGCCGTCACCGCCGCGGTTTCCGCGGCCGAGCAAGGCGGAAAGGTCTTTCTCGCCGCTCCGCGGACCTTTCTCGGCGACGATTTGTGTGGCACATTGCGCCTTTCTTTGGCTGACGACCAGGCCCTCGACGATCCACTGGCCGAGCGCATTTTCGGTAACCGTCGATCGGCCGAACCGTTGAAGGTCAAGCGCGCGTTCGACGCCGCACTGGTCGATGCCGGCGTCCATTTCCTTTTCGGTTGCTACCCGACGGACGTGTTGCGTGACGCTGCCGGAAAGCCGTGCGGCATCGTGATGGCCAATCGTGCCGGCCGTCAGGCGGTGGTGGCGAAGGTCGTCATCGATGCCACCCAGCGGGCCACAGTCGCCCGTATCGCCGGCGCCGATGCCACGACATGGCCCGCCGGCGAACAGACGTGCCAACGAATCTTGATCTTGCCGGAAGGCGACGACGGCGCCGCCGCCGTCGAGCGCACTCTTCGTCTGCCGATGCCCGAGGCAACCTGGCGCTGCTTCGCCGCGGCCGAACAGGTGGCTCGCGACCGGACCTGGCAGGACGAGCAACTGCGGGCCTCTGAATCGCTCTTTTTTGTGCCGCCGGATCCGATCGTCGCACGAAAGACGACTTCCCAGTGGCTTTCAGAGTCGGATACCGACGTGGAGCATTGCCGAACATCGAACGTCGAGCGACTCTACGTGCTCAGCGGTTCGATCGACGTGCCGCGGCGGGAGGCTGCCCGACTGCTGCGGCCGACCGGTCTAATGAAGTTGGGCCGGCAGGTCGGATCGGCCGCCGCCCGCGAGGCGCTCGACCTGCCGCGTCCGCAAAGCCCGCACGTTGCCGGCGGCGGTGCCGCTCGGACGACTTCGCTCGACACGCGCGAGTCGCAGCAGGGCCTGCGATCCATCGGCAACGCCAGCACATCGGTCCCGGCAGCCGAAAAGCCGCTGCCGATCTGGGGTGAGTACGACGTCGTCGTGATCGGCGGCGGCACCTCGGGCGCTCCGGCGGCGATCGGCGCGACACGCCGAGGCGCCAAGACGCTCGTCGTCGAGTATCAGGAAGGGTTGGGAGGGATGGGGACGGTGGGGCTGATCGGAAAACCATATCATGGACTCGATATCGGCTTCACCCGCGAAGTGCCTTTTCCTCACCCCGACGGGCATGTGGAAGAGAAGATGGAGTGGTATCGCCGCGAGATTCGCAAAGCCGGCGGAGAAATCTGGCTGACAAGCATAGGCTGCGGGGCCGTCGTCGAGGGGCAGCGCGTGGCTGGGGCGGTCGTCGCGACGCCACTGGGGCGCGGGGCGGTCCTGGCCAAAGCGGTTATCGACGCCACCGGCAACGCGGATGTCGCCGCGGCAGCCGGCGCCGCCACGCGCTTCGGCGCCGAACCGGAGGATATTGCCCTCCAAGGCACCGGGTTGCCCGTCCGCCCCTTGCGCCGCAGCTACGTCAATAGCGATTACCTGCTCGTCGAAGAAGCCGACATGCCGGACGTTTGGGCCGCCTTGGTCGGCACGCGGCAAACCATGCCCGCCTCCCAGTACGACGCCGGCACACTGATTCAGAGCCGCGAGCGGCGGCGGGTCGTCGGCGACCACACGTTGACCTATCTCGACCAGGTGATTGGCCGCACGTATCCCGATTCGATTGTCTATTCCGCCAGCGACTACGACAGTCATGGCTATCCCTGCCAGGCATTCTTCGCACTGCTGCCCCATAATGAGAAGTCGAGGAAAGCCAACCATCCGGCGATGGGAGGCGCGTGCTACACTCCCTACCGTTGCCTGCTGCCGCGCGGCTTGGACGGATTGCTGGTCATTGGCACCGGGCTCGACGCCGAGCGCGACGCGCTGGCGATGGTCCGCATGCAGCGCGACATGCAGAACCAGGGCTACGCCGCGGGCGTGGCGGCGGCGATGGCCGCCGCGGCCGGTTGCGCCACGCGCGAGATCGACGTTCGCGCCCTGCAAGAGCACCTCGTCGCCCTCGGCAATCTGCCGGAGGAAGTTCTCTCGCATGACGACAATTTCCCCTTTCCCAACAGCCGCGTCGCCGACGCGGTCGGCAAGCTCATCGCTCCGGATCGCCAGCAAGCCGCCATGGCGCTGGCTGTGGTGTTGGCGCATGCAAGCTGTGCGGAACCGCTCTTGAAGCGCGCCTACGCCGAATCGGACGGCGAGCCTCGTCTCACATACGCGAAGATCCTGGGATTCTTCGGCGACAGAGAGGTCGTGCCGACTCTGGCCGACGCACTGGATCGCGCTACATGGGACGCAAAAATCCTCCAAGGCATCGCCGCCGAATACGCGCACCTGCCGACGCCGGTCGATGCGCTGGTGCTTGCCCTCGGCGGCACGGGCGATCCGCGGGCACTGCCGCCGATCCTCCGCAAGCTCGAACTCCTCGATGGCGAAACCACGCTCTCGCACCACCGCTGCATCGCACTGGCTCTGGAACAGCTCGGGGATCCGGCCGCCGCGGCGCCTCTGGCGAAATTGCTGCGGAAGCCGGGGATGCGCGGGCACGTGATGGCGCAATTGGAGCCGCTCTACCAGGATCGCGACAAACGACGCCGCGAAGGCGCGCTCCGCGAAATCGTCCTGGCCAGGGCTCTCTATCGCAGTGGAGACAGCGACGAACTCGGCGCAGCAATCCTGAAAGAATATCAGAATGACTTGCGAGGTCTTTTCGCCCGCCACGCCTCCATCGTGCTCAAGTAGGTTCCGCTTGCCGAGCGGGATCTTGACTCGACCATCGCGGTTCGGACATTGTGTCGCCTGTCGCGGACAGAGTGTCGCCTTCCCCTCCGGTGGCAATCATCCGGGCGACCGGCAGAATCCAGCTTACCCTCTAGCAGCCAAGCTGAGCGGCACGACAGTTGCGGCAGCTAGCACATGGACGAACTATCGCGAAATGCGATTCCATGAAAACAAGGAGAAGTGATCATGAGACGTGGCTGCATCACGGCGTTGGCCATCGTGGCATTGTGCCTCGCGGGTTCCGTGGCAACTGCTCAGACCGTGGTGGTTTCCGGCTCGGCCTACACTCCGGTAACGACCTACCGGCCCGTGGGAATGACAGCCTATCAAGTGTGGAGCCCGGCGCCCGTCGTCGCTTACAACAACCCGATCGTCACATATCGGGTTCCCGCCGTGACGTACGGGTATCCGGTTGTTACGTACCGTCCGATCACGGGCTACACGCCGTACTCGACTTACGCGCCCGTCGCTGCCTATGGGGCTCCGGTTGTAGTGGGGCCGACGGTGGTGCGCGTCAGCCTGTATGTGCCGGGTCAGCCGGTCCGAAACGTGCTGAGGTCGATCGCTTACTGAGAATGGACTCGTATCGGCCTACGGCATCGCTTCGCCGTGGCTGATCACGGTGACACGCGTGCGGGGATTAGCGCCGGCCGCCTCGCAGGCAAAGGCGACCTCGTTGTCGCCCCCCGCGAGAGTCGGCACTGGGCCTTCGGGCTTGACCTCCTGGATCAATTCCCCCGTGGGGCCGTAGAGCTTGCAGTCGTCCGGTGAGAAAAACTCCAGGTAGCTGCCGGTTGCCATTTCAACCGGGAAGCGGATCGATGCTCCGCCGACCGTCACCACCGGGTTGACCAGCTTGATCGGGACCAACGGCATCGCCTTGATCGGGCCGATATGGCAGGTCACCGGCTTTCCCGGCGGAAGGTTGTTGTACCAGAGGCCCAGCGACTGCACCTGGCCGAAATTCACCGATTCGCGGTAGATCGAGTAGGTTCCGCCGTAGGGCCACTGATAATCGGCGTGTCGCTCGCCTTCCGGCTCGATCAGTTCGAAATAGCGCCAGCCGGTAAAGTCGATCGGGATGTAATGGTCGCCGATCCCGTGGGAGATGTGCGAGGGGCTTCTCAGTTGCACGTTGAGCACCTCCTGTTGCCCGTCGCCGTGGACCCACAGTCCCAAAGCCTGCTTCGGCCCCAGATTCAGGGGCGGATCGAACGTGGTTTCCACCTTTGCCCAGGAACCCTCCGGCGCCGGCCGGCTATTGGTAGCCGTATAGCAGCCGCTGGCGCCGCCGACCTTTACCACGTCGCGCGATGTTGTCAGATCGGCGGCCACGTTGGCCTGCGCGGCGCGCGCCGGGAACTGGGCCGCCTCGAAGTCGACGACGGTCGTGTTTTCGGCAGCATCGTAGGGGCCGGCGCCCATGAGGGCCTCGATGCGGAGTTTCACCGGTTGCGGGGCGAAATCGTTGGTGACTTTCCACGCACAATCGGGCCCCGCGGCGCCGGTCACTTTGTGCCTGCTGTAGCGAACCGGCAGGAAGTGCCAGCCCTCTTCGAGACTGCCGACGAGGCGAAACTCATCGCCGGCCACGCGGAGCTTTGCCTTGACGGAGTCGGGCACCTTGCCCGAATGCCGCAGGTCTTCGTAGCGGCGGATGATGGCGGCCAGCCGCGGCAGGGCCGCGACCGTTCCGATGTTGCTCGGGTCGATCCCCATGAGCGAGAAGCCGGTGTCGGTGCCCAGGCACTTGCCCATCAGGTATTCGATATCGTCGGGAAACGTCGGCTCGCCCTGCGGGCCCGTCCAGGTCTTGAATGCCCACCAGCCCAATTGGCCGGGGAGGAACATGCGACGGACCTGCTCGTTCGCCTGGCAGTGCATATCGATGAACTTCTTGTGGCTCCGCGTCGGGTGATCCCAGGCGCCGAGTCGCGCCCGCACGATCCAGAGATGGTGGTGAAACGTGCTCATCTCCATCAGCGCGGGCCGATCGAGTCGTTTAAAGATCTCATAGACGAACTTCGAACCGTAGTGCCAGCCGTTTTCGCGTCCGCCGAGGATGTCCTCGCCGTCCAAGGCGTCGAGGTAGATCATGTCGAAGCCGCAGGTATTGAACGCCTCGGCGGTTTTCGCCGCCACTTCCGCCAGCAGAGTCGTCTCAGGATCGGGCACGAACAACCCGAAGCACTCCTTGAGGTGATGCACCTTCGCGCCGGCCGCATGCGGGACCGCCTTCGTGCCATAGGCCCCGCGGCGGCAACCGGTGAACCCGTAGGGCGACTGCTTGTCGATGCCGGTGTAGGTAATCAACTCGTCGTCGATCTGCAGGGTAACGCTGTTGCGGACGAAGAAACCGGTGATGGCCGACATGTCGGTCGTCGCTTCCGCCACGCGGACCGCGTCGCCTTCAGCCGCAATCGCTTCGGCGAGCGTGAGGGTGGCGTCCTTGGCCAGTCGCGGATCGGGGACGGGCGTGACCCAGGGGCAATTCTTGGCGATGAAAAAGGCATAGGTGTGCAAGCCGGCCGCGATGCCCGCCCCGTGAAGCTTGTCGATGACGGCCTTCAGGCTCGCCTTGCCGTTGGGGTACGTCAGCGGATTCGGCTCGCAATCGCCGAAACGAAAAGAGCTGCCGCCGTGGAAGTCAATCTGGTTCATTCCCAGCGTCTTGCAGAGCGCGATCCAATCGTCGGCCTTGTCTTCGGAAAGATTGCTGAAGTTAAAGAGGTACGATCCCTGGTTGATTGCCTGACCCAAGGCGAAAGGGCCGCCGATCGCCGACTTGGGCAGTTCGTCGGCCTCGTTGACGACTTCCTGCAGCACCTGGCGAAGCTCGTCTTGCGGGCAGCCGACGAGAGCAACTTTTGCCCCGACCAGTCCGAATCGCGGATAACAGAAAGCCCGCAACCGTGAATTGGCTCTCGGGATCTCCGGCACCTTCGTCTTGAGATTCAGCGCCAGGGCGCATCCGGCGAAGGATTCTTCGGGAGTCCCTTTTAGTGCCAGCGGAACTTCGACGATCGTCAACTCTTCGATCTCCGGGCCTTCGACGGCGAGAACCTCGAAGACGAGATAGTGCGGCCGAACATCGACGCCAACGACTGCCCGGACGCCGCAGTCGCCAAACGCAATCGCCAGCTTCCCGTCCGCGTAGATCGCCTCGGTTGCAGCGATCTGTTTGCCGGCGATCTTCACCTGAGCGCAGGGGCGCGCGTCGCCGGCCGCTAAGTGATCCTCTCCGTCGCGCGGATCGGTGAAATGGACGTTCCTGCCATCGCCGCCGATGACGTAGCGGACGTACTGGTTCTCCAGCTTCCACTCGGTCGCCGGCGCGGGAACCGCCGTCGCCGCCAGCAGTCCGATGGACGAAAACAAAAACCAATAGCGGTGGGTGAGAGTCTTTGGAGTCTGCATCTTGAACGGGTTTCGAATGGGGAGGGTCGGATTTCGGTTTCTCAACGACGCACGGGGACGCCGCGCTCGGCGAGGTAGGATTTCATCTGGTCGATCGTGAAGGTGCCGAAATGGGCGATCGAGGCGACCAGCACGGCGTCGGCGTGGCCTTCGGTAATGGCTTCGTAGAGGTGCTCCAGTGTGCCGGCGCCGCCGGAGGCGATTACAGGCAAGCGGACGGCGTCGGCAATGGCTCGCGTCATGGGCAGGTCATAGCCGGTCTGCATTCCGTCGGCATCCATGCTCGTGGGGAGAATGGCGCCCGCTCCCAGCGACTCGACTCGCTTGGCCCACGCGACGGCGTCGATCCCGGCGCCCTCGGTCCCACCGCGGACAACCACCTCGAAACCGCTGGGCATCTGCTCGCTTCTGCGGGTGTCGATGGCGACGACCAGGTTCGCCGCGCCGATCGTCTCCGCCGCCTGGGCGACGAACTCGGGGTTGCTCACCGCCGCGGTATTGATGGAGACCTTCGGCACGCCGAGATCCATCAAGGTCACCACGTCGTCGACGTTGCGGATGCCGCCGCCAACGGTAAGAGGAATCGAAATCCGTGCGACAGTCCGCTTGACGGCGTCGAGCATCGTCTGCCGGTTTTCGAGCGTGGCGGTAATGTCGAGGAAGACGAGTTCATCGGCGCCGGCTTCGCTATAGGCGGCCGCATTTTCAGCCGGGTCGCCGACATCTTTGAGGTCGACGAAGTTGATGCCT
Organism: Rhodopirellula sp.; assembly: GCA_012728855.1. Lineage (GTDB taxonomy): Bacteria > Planctomycetota > Planctomycetia > Pirellulales > Thermoguttaceae > JABWBD01. Next base: position 11,153 of record JAAYEH010000398.1, read on the forward strand.
TTGACCAATCGGCCGTTCTTCACATCGAGGCACGGGATAATCCTTCGGTACTCCATACGGTCCTCCTTCGGTTCTTTGCCGGCACATCCTGGGTCGCCAAGTCGATCAGGTTAAGGGGGGGACAAGAACGTGTCAACAGTCCGACTTGATTGGCACGGCAACTGCCCTATAGTTCTAGGAATAACCAGCCACCAAGACGCCAAGCAACCCGGCCGGGATCGAAGGCGCCGATCGGCATCGAGAGAATTCCGTGGACAAGTGCCGGACTGCTGGGTAATGTCGGAATTACCATGCCTGAAGCGAATGTGAACCCGAGCAGCCTTAATGTCGAGTATTTGGAACATTTGCTGCAAGATTACCTCCGCGACCCCGCTGGAGTGGCACTCAATTGGCGACAATATTTTGACCGGATTTCCCAGGAGGATCGAGAAAAGCCGGACACGAACGCCCTTAATATAGGGGGCCAGAGACTGGGGCCATCATTTCGTCCCCGAGGTTTATTCAATCCTTCGCCGCCCGACCGCTCCAACGGCGGCGGTACTTCGACGGTTGAAGGTTCTGCCGGGACGGAGATGGCGGCGCAGCTCCTGCGAGCGTACCGCGAACGAGGTCACCTGGCGGCCCAGATCGATCCGCTCGGCCGCCCGCGTCCCGGACACCCGGAGTTGTATCCCGAGTTCTACGGTCTGGGCCAGAGCGATTTGGCTAGTCCGGTCGACGGGCAGACGCTCGCCGGAGTCGACGTGCATTCGCTGGGCGACCTGCTCGATTGGCTGAAGGGGATCTATTGCCGGTCGGTCGGTGTGGAATTCATGCACATCGACGATATCGCGGTCCGACAGTGGCTTCAGCAGCGGATGGAAGCGAGTGGCAACCGGCTCGAACTCGGCCGTGAAGAGGAACTGCGAATCCTTTCACGGCTGAGTTGCGCGACCAGTTTTGAGGAGTTTGTCCAGAAGAAGTACGTCGGGGCGAAGACTTTTTCCCTGGAAGGGGCGGAGATCCTCATCGCGCTGCTGGATCGCGCCATTGAGCGAGCTGGTTCTCAGGGGGTCCGGCAGATTGTGATGGGAATGGCCCACCGTGGGCGAATCAATGTTCTGGCGAATATTCTGGGCAAGACCCCACGGCAGATCTTCTACGAATTCGAAGACAAAGAGCATCCTCTGCCCGGCGGTGGAGACGTGAAGTACCACCTCGGTCACAGCAATGATTGGATTACCACCCGGGGTGAGAAGGTCTACCTCACCTTGTGCTTCAATCCAAGCCACCTCGAATTCGTCAATCCGGTGGCCGAGGGCTCGTCGCGGGCCAAGCAGGATCGAGCGGGCGATATCGAGCAACAGCACGGCATGACCGTCCTCGTTCACGGCGACGCCGCCTTCGCCGGCGAAGGCGTTGTCCAGGAAACGCTCAACCTCAGCCAGCTTCCCGGCTATACCACGGGCGGAACGCTCCACGTGATTCTTAACAACCAGATCGGCTTCACCACCCTTCCCAAGGAAGGCCGCTCCACGCGCTATTGCAGCGACGTGGCCAAGATGCTCCAGATCCCGATCTTCCATGTCAACGGCGAGGATCCCGAAGCCGTGGCGCACGTCGTCGACCTGGCGGTCGATTTCCGCCGCGAGTTCCACCGCGACGTGGTCATCGATCTCTACTGTTTCCGGAAGCATGGGCACAACGAGAGCGACGAGCCGGAATTCACCCAGCCGCTGCTGTACGGTAAACGGATTCGCGGCCGAGAAACGCTCCGTAAGCGCTACGGCGACCGCTTGGTGCAAGCCGGACGCATCACGGCCGACGAGGTCCAGCGGATGGACCAGCAGTGCCGCGATCATCTCGAGAAGGAGCACGCGCTGGCCCGCAGCGGCAATGTCTCCGGTCCCTCCTTCACTCTGAGCGATGTCTGGAGAGGCTACCGCGTCGGCCTGGAGACGCCCGACGAGCAGGTCCATACCGGCGTCGAGCGGCAGCGCCTGTCGCGGGTGCTGGCGGCGCTGACCGAACTGCCCGAGGATTTCCATCTGCACCCGAAGCTGAAGCGATGGAACCAGCGACGGCGGGCCATGGCCGAGGGCGAACAACCGGTCGACTGGTCGGCCGCCGAAGCGCTGGCGCTGGCCACACTCTCCATCGACGGCTACCGCATCCGGCTGAGCGGACAAGACACGGGCCGCGGCACGTTCAGCCACCGCCACGCCATCCTCCACGATGTCGAAGACGGCCGGACCTACGTGCCGCTCAGGCACGTCGCCGAGGACCAGGCGCCGGTCGACATCATCAACAGCCCGTTGTCCGAGGCGGGCTGCCTGGGGTTCGAGTACGGCTACAGCCTCGACTACCCCGACGCCCTGGTCGCCTGGGAAGCCCAGTTCGGCGATTTCTGGAACGTCGCACAGGTGATCGTCGACCAGTTCCTGGCCAGCGCGGAAGAGAAGTGGCGCCGCTTGAGCGGAATCACGCTGCTGCTCCCGCACGGCTTCGAAGGTCAAGGGCCCGAGCATTCCAGCGCCAGATTGGAGCGGTTTCTCAACCTAGCGACCCAGCACAACTTCCAGGTAGTCGTGCCGAGCACGCCTGCACAGTATTTTCACTGCTTGCGCAGGCAAATGCATCGCCGCTGGCTGAAACCGCTGATTCTCTTCACGCCGAAGAGCCTGCTGCGCCATCCCCGCTGCGTGTCGGATCTCGACGACCTGGCCCATGGGCATTTCTGCCGTGTTCTGCCCGACGCGGCTGTGAATCCCCCCGCGACAACGCGGATTCTCCTATGCTGTGGTAAGATCTACTACGAATTGTTGGAGAAGCGAGAGGAACTGGCTCGCACGGATGTGGCGATTCTGCGGATGGAGCAGATCTATCCGCTGCCGCGCACTCAGTTGCTGGCGGCGTTGGATTCGTACCCGGACGACACGCCCGTCTACTGGGTACAGGAAGAACCGTTCAACATGGGCGCCAGCCAGTTCCTGAAAATCCGCCTCCAAAACCGCCTCTACGATCGATTCCCCTTCCAGACCATCTCGCGGCGGACGGCGGCCAGTCCGGCGACCGGCTGGGGCAGCCTGCACCGCAAAGAGCAGCAGCAATTGCTTGATCGGGCCTTCCATGAGACGTAGGGTATTGGTGTGCGAACAAGAAGGGGGTCGGGAGTCTTTTTTCCGAGTCGGCCGGAAAACGCCTCCCCACATGGATGGACCTTCTTCCGGCCGACTCGGAAAAAAGACTCCCGACCCCTTGGACTCGCCGATTATCACCTTCTGATTTTCCCCTCAGTGAGTGCAATGATGGCTGTTGAAGTCAAGGTTCCCGCGGTGGGCGAATCTGTCTTGGAGGTGCAGATTTCGCAGTGGCTGAAGCAGGAGGGTGAGCGGGTTGAGAAGGACGACGACCTGGTCGAGATCGAAAGCGAGAAGGCCACGGTGACCGTGCCCGCCCCGGCGGCCGGCGCGCTGGTCAGAATCCTTAAGAAAGACGGCGAATTCGCCAACGTCGGCGACCTCATCGCGGAACTCGACGAATCGGCGGCGGGCGAAGCCCCCGTGGAAACAAAACCGCAATCGACCGCCGCGGCGGTCGCGACGCCACCGCCGGCGTCCGAGTCGAACGGGCCGATCCGCGTCATGCCGGCCGCCGAGCGGGTTCTCGCCGAGCACGGGCTAAGAGCCGAGCAGGTGCCGGCCACCGGACCCGGAGGACGAGTGCTTAAAGAAGACGTCGAACGGTTCCTGGCGGAGCGCCCGTCGCCGCCCCCGGCGGCGGAACCGGCTTCCGCAACGATCGAACCCGAGACGACGATTGAATCGCCGACGGCCGACCGCGAGGAAGACGTGGTGCCGATGAGCATGATCCGCCGGGCGATAGCCAAACGGCTCGTGGAGGCGCAGCAGACCGCCGCCCTGTTGACGACGTTCAACGAAGTTGACATGTCCGAGGTGATGGCCCTGCGGAAGAAATACGGCGAGCCGTTCAAGGATCGCCACGGCGTCAAGCTCGGCTTCATGTCATTCTTCATCAAGGCGGCGATCGAGGGGCTGAAGCGGTTTCCTCAAGTGAATGCCGAGATTCGCGGGCGGAACGTCGTCTACCGCAATTACTACGACATCGGCGTGGCTATCGGCGGCGGCAAAGGCCTGGTGGTGCCGATCCTTCGCAACGCCGAGCGAATGAGCTTCGCCGACATCGAACGTTCGATCGCCGAGTTGGCCGTCCGTGCGCGGGAGAACAAGATCGACCCGGAGGAGTTGGAGGGGGGGACGTTCACGATCAGCAACGGCGGCGTCTACGGCTCGATGCTCTCCACGCCGATCGTCAACCCGCCGCAAAGCGGCGTCCTCGGCCTGCACGCCATCCAGGATCGGCCCGTGGCTCGCGAAGGACAGGTCGTGATCCGGCCGATGATGTATCTCGCCTTGACCTACGACCACCGCATTGTCGACGGCCGCGAAGCGGTCACGTTCCTGCGGACGATCAAAGACGTGGTGGAAGACCCGGCCCGCCTGCTCCTGGAGTTCTAAATGGAATCTGCATCGCACGACCTGGTGGTGATCGGCGGCGGCCCCGGCGGCTATGTGGCCGCCTTGCGCGCGGCGCAGCTCGGGCTGAACGCGGCATGTGTCGATGAAAACGCCCTGTTGGGAGGCGTGTGCCTGCGAGTCGGCTGCATTCCCAGTAAGGCGCTGTTGGAGTCGAGTGAGAAATACTACGAGGCGAAGCACGACTTCGCCGCGCATGGCATCCATCTGCCGGAGGTCCAGCTCGATCTCGCCGCGATGCTTTCCAGAAAGGACAATATCGTCCAAACGCTTTGCCGCGGGATCGAGGGTCTGCTGAAGCGGGGAAAAATCGCCGTCTATCGCGGCCGCGGCCGCTTCGAGCGGCCTGATCGGCTCGTCGTCGAAAACGACGCCGGTACAACGTCGCTGGCTGCAAAACACTGGCTGATCGCCACCGGCAGCCGTCCGGCCGCCATCCCGGGTGTGGAACTCGACGGCGATCGCATCGGCACGAGCACCGAGGCGCTCTCCTACGCCGAGGTGCCCGGCCGCCTTGTCGTCATCGGCGCCGGCTATATCGGACTGGAATTGGGATCGGTGTGGAACCGCCTGGGAGCGAAGGTCGCCGTCGTCGAGACACTCGATCGGATTCTCCCCGGACTCGACGCGCAGTTGGCCGCCGAAGCCAAGAAACTCCTCCAGAAGCAAGGTCTCGAATTTCACCTCTCCCGGCGGGTCCGCCGCGCCTACCGCGACGGCGACGGCTGTGTCGTCGAGTGCGATGGAATGGAGCCGCTCTCGTGCGATCGAGTACTGTTGGCGGTGGGACGAAAAGCGAATACCGAGAATCTCGGCCTGGAAACGATGGGCGTTCGTCTCGACGAGGCGGGGCGAATCCTGGTCGACTCCACCTACGCCACGAATGTTCCCGGCGTCTATGCGATCGGCGATTGCATCGGCGGGATGATGCTGGCGCATAAAGCCTCCGAGGAGGGCGTCGCCTGCGTCGAGAAACTGGTGACCGGCTACGGGCACGTCAACTACGAGGCGATTCCGGCGGTCGTCTACACCCATCCCGAGATCGCTTCGGTCGGGAAGACGGAAGAGCAGCTCCAGCAGTCGGAGCATCCCTATCACAAAGGCGTATTCCCGTTTCGTGCCAACGGCCGGGCCCGAACGCTCGCCGAGATCGAAGGACTGGTCAAGATTCTGGCGGATGAGAAGACGGACCGCGTGCTTGGCGTGCATATCCTTGGCCCGCGGGCCGGCGACCTGATCGCCGAGGCGGCGGTGGCGATGGACTACGGCGCCACGTCGGAAGACATCGCCCGAAGCTGCCACGCCCATCCGACTCTCGCCGAGTCGCTCAAGGAGGCCGCCCTGGCAGTCGCCGGCCGTGCCATCCACGTCTAGCCGCCTGGCCGTCGTCACGGACGCGAATCTGCCGCAACGTGAAGAATCCGACGGTCTCGGCGACAAATCGCACGGAACCGTCGCCCATCAGCGCATGAATGCCGCCCGGATGAGAGGAGTTGAGAACGGTGTTGCCGGCGTAGGGAGTGTTCGATCTTGGAACGGTGTTTCCACCCGTTTGTCCCGAAGGCGCGTTGATTGAGAAAGCCACGGTGGTAATGCCGGCAATGTGCTGCGCGGATGTATAGGTAGTCACGTCTGCCGGAGCCGGCCCCGACCACCCGCGCCATCCGCCGTGGTAATTGGTGCGCCAATCATTCTGGCCGGTGCTTCCGGATTGCTCCGCGACAATGACGGTGTTGGACGAGCCGTGGTGATGTCGCGAAACTGATAATCCTTATCCGCGCCGAGTAAGCCGGTATTGCAGTAGACGCCGTAAACAGATGCCGTCGAGCATACGTTGACGCGATTGATCGGATCCGGAAAAGCACCGCTGACACCGTCAGGAAATCGACGAGGGAAGGGGGCTGGATTCGTAGCCCTGAAAAGGATACCACCCAATCGCCCTGGGCGCAGCCCCGGACTCTCGATGTGTTGCTTAATCGTCGTGGCGCAAAGCAACGTCGCAGACGATGATCGGATTGGCGTCGGGCGAGGTGGATGTGAGCGTGACCAGGTTTCCCTCGGGCGACGACTCCGTCAGGACCACTTCGCACCCTTTCGCCAACTCCCCGGCGGTGATCGCCCGGACCGCGTTGCCCAGCCCCTTGACCTGCCGGCGAACGCTCTTCAACTGCGCCAGCGTATCCTCTTCCTGCCGCGACAATTCCTGCCCGTTTTCGATCTTGAACAACTCGCCACCATCGATCCAGGGCAGTTCGACCGGCGAGCCGACGATCCGCAATCCTTCGGTGCCCGCCGGCGGCTCGAAACGAAAGGCGGTTCCATCGTCCGGCAGAACCACCTTGGCTCCCTTGGCGACGCGTGGGGCTTTCTCGCCGGGTTCCGGGAGGAGAACCACCGTGCTGCCGTCGGCGTTCTTCACCAGGATGTAGACAAAGAGGTCGCAGAATGCCTCGACATGGACGCGAAACCGCTGGCCGTGACGAAACACCCTGGCGGCGTCGGCCGGTTGAAACCAGCCGCGGCGCTCTGAGTCCTCCAGTTCGATCCGCCAGGAGAATCCGCGGAGCACTTCCCAGCCGGTTTGCCGCCGAAGCTGCGCATCGGTCACTCGTCCGTCGCCATCGACGGCGTGGCGGATCTGGTCGAGGGAGATGGGTTCGGTGGCATGGAGGGAGGTTGAAACCGCGATGATCGCGGCAAGGGGCATGAGACAACGGGTCATCGGATCAAGCCTCCGTGAATCGAAAAAGGGGGACTGGCTCGGAGCGTGATTTGCGCCCAGGAAAGGGGACTGGCACCGTCGCCGCAGTGCTCTGTTGTACGGAAAACGTTCAAGGGCGACGGAGCCAGTCCCCTTTCCTGGGCTGCCGCGTTTACAGGTTGAGTTACCTACGGTCGAAGCAGGATCGGCGAACTGGTATTGTCGATCAGCACGGGCGTTTGCGTCGTGCCGGGAAAGTTGCTCTCGACATACTGGGCCACCTGGCTCTTTACCGCGTCGAAGGCGGCAGGGAGGGTGAGCGGGCCCGAGCCGCCGAGTTGATCCACCAGGAAGAAGGTCAGCGTGCTCAGATCGCCCTCGCGGCGCTCGAACGAAACCTGGGCGGCCATCGAGGAAGCCATCAGGGCGGTCTCTTTCTGGCCGATATCCTTGGTCCGTTTCAGATCGCCGTCGAGAAAATCGAAACGGACGCCGCCGACGTGCGGCTGGTCGACGCCCAGCGCCTTGGAATAGATCCCTTTTTCCTGCGCGTTCTGCCCGCCGCTGTGGCAGGTGTCGAGAATCACCACCACCTTGCGGCCGTCGAGTTCCTGGACCCAGCGGCCGAAGGTGTCGTCGATGAGCATCGTGTTCTGCACGTCGTCCAGGCGGCCGTCCTGCGGCACGAGGTACTCGTCGTAGCCGTCGCTCTCGTCGCCGTTGGTGTCCGCGCAACGGGCGCCGTGGCCGGACCAGAAGATGAATACGGTATCGCCCGGCCGGGTCTCGGCGGGCAACTGCTGGCAGATCGCCTGCTGGATGTTCGCCAGCGAGGCTTGCTGGTTGGTCAAAACAATCGCGCTGTCCAGTTGGCAGTTGCCTCGCATCACATCGGCCATCGCCTGGGCATCCCGGTCGGAGACTTTCAGATCGCGGATGGCGGGATCGGCGAAATCGCTGATCCCGATAAACAGGCCGACGCGTCGCGGCTGCGCATCGGGTATGACCGGCCCCGGCCCTTGGCCTGGCTGGGGTTTACCGGGCTGCGGCTTGCCGGGTTGTGGTTTGCCGGGTTGTGGTTTGCCGGGCTGCGGCTTGCCGGCGCCGCCCGCGCGGGTTTCGATATCGACGTAATGCTCGCCCCAAGCCTGCGGCTTGCCCTTCAATTCGACGTAGGCCGCCTTGATGTCCTTGGTCGACACCTGCTTGAAAGGCTGCCGAGTGAGTTGCTCGACTTCCAAATCCTTCAAGGGCCGGTCTGCGACAATCGCCTTGAGTGTCTCCTGTCCGAAGGGCGGACCGATGACGAGGCGGAAGTTCGCTCCCGGACCGGGCACGGTCACCACGTCCTGCCCGGCCGGAATGGCGTTATCCTGCTGCGCCACGTTGGGGAACAGCAGCGTGAGGTTTCCCTGGGCGTCGTGGTAGATCAAGTAAAGGTGTCCGGCCTTTTCGCTGGATACGTTCACGCGCATCTCCTGGCCTTCATAGTAGATGCGATCCGGATGGTCGACATCGACGCGGACGTAGAAGCCCGGCTTCTCGTTGGTGACCACCATCACCGCCCGCGTGTTGTCCTTACGGATCGCCGTTCGCTGCGCCTCGGCGGGGCCTGACCAGAGCAGGCCGAGCACAGCGATGCACAAGGTCCATTCGGTTTTCATGGCTTATTCACTCCTGAGTCGATTTCGAGGGTTATGCGGTTGGTTGGCCGTCGTTCAGCGCGGGCCGACATAAAAAGCCACTTCGTCCTGGGCGAAAGGTCCAAGCAGACCGGTCGGATCGATGCCGTCGAACTGCTTCGGCTGAAGCTGCTGCTTCTGCTGATACTGCACCAGCAATCCCTGGATCTGTTGCTGCTGGGTGGGCGGCCAACGGAACTTCTGCCGCTGATCCTGCTTGGAACGCGACTGCTTGCCGAAGACCAGCCCGGGCAAAGCCAACCGCTGGGAAGTGACCACCGCCTTGATGCGGTGCGTTCCCGGAGGTCCGCCGGCCAGGAACGGCCCCGGCAACTGGAACGACTGCCCACCGGTCACCCGTGCCGTTTCCGAGCCCGGCATCGGGTTCAGCAGCGACAATCCCCCCTGGCTGTCGATGGCCAGCAGGTAAAGAAACCCATCCCGCGCCGAATTGCCGCGGATCTTGTAGGGCTCGCCGATGGCGTACTGGCCCCCGTCGAAACGGTCGACGGTAATATCGAAGTCGAACGCCGAGGTCTTGTCGGCGATCATCGCCACCAGTTGGATCGGGCTCACCGCAATGGGAATATTCGGTCCGCCCGGTCCCGGCCCGGGGATCCCTGGAATCAGCGTTGGCGTAGGTGCCGGCGTAGGGGTTGGGGTTGGCGTGGGAGTCGGCGTAGGTGCTGGAGTCGGTGTTGGCGTGGGAGTCGGATTGGCGTCCGGTCCGTCGCCCGGCCGGAAGGCACAGAGTTGCTGCACCTTGGTGTGTTCGATATGCGGGTTCTCCGGCATGACCACGTAGGGATACCAGACGAAATCGGGATGGTTCTGCACACTGTTGCCCACCCAGCGGCCGGAACCAGCGACGATCGAGCCGTTGCGCATTTGGAACGTGAACTGGTACGACTGCATGCTCGGCTGCACACCGATGAAGTCGGGCGGCACCGCGTCGTCGGCCATCCACAGGAAGAGGTCGGCCAGATACTGATTGTTGCCGCCGTACGGCGAGTAGCGGATGCGGTAGGCGTACACGGGATAGTTCCAGACCTCGGAGCCCGACTCGATATCACAAATCAGCGGCACTTGCTGCTGTTTGATGTAGAACTTCAGGTAATGCCAGAGGACATCCGGGGCGAGATCCATTTGATCCTCGCTCCCCTGGCCATCCCCGAAGCGGTCGCCGTGGACGTCGGCGACATCGCGGGCGTGGGCGGCGGCAAGCAGCCCCTTCTGGTCGCCGACCATGAAGTTGATGTTCCTGTTGGGCTTCGGCTCTTTCGGCTCCTTCTCGAGCACGGCGGAAGCCGCCCAGGCGTGGCAATACCCCGCCCATGCTTCCGCCTGACCAGCCGGCTTGTTCTGCTGTTCCCATTGCGCCGCCGCCGTGCCGTTGACCTGGTCGTACTTGCTTAGCGGTCCGACCATTTCACCTTTTTCTAGCGGCCACCAGTAGCCGGACCAGGGCATGTTGCGAACGCGCCCCTCGTCCACTTGTGCCAGGCCACTGGCCGGCAGCAGAAACAGTCCCATAATCCAGAAAGCTGCGTATCTCTTCATAGCGGCCTCTCCTTACTGCTTGTCCGCCGGGATGACTTCGATCAGCCGGCACTTGGTCGTGCCGTTGTCGCTATAAACCGGCCAAGGCTGGCCGGGCTGCCACAATTGGCGTATCTGGCGGTCGAACCGTCTGAGTTTGACTTCCACCACGGGCTGGTTTTCCAGGCTCTTGGTAAACGTGTCGGCGATCAGCCCCTTGACCTCCGCGGGTTCGACGGGTGCGATCTCCTGCTGGATCTCGTAGGCGAACCCGAGATCGCCGACCGCTTTCTGGCCCGCCGGACCGATGTTGGCCTCATAGGTGAAACTCTGCAAGCCTTTCGACGAACCGCCCTGGAAAAGTGGCAGATCGATGGGCAACGCGCTGAGCGGTCCCAGCACCGGCGAGGGTTGGCCGGCGGCAAACTCGTAGCTTTCGCTGACGGTTCTGAAGCCGCCGGGGACCGGTATCTGCGTCTGCATCTGTTTTAGTGCGCCCGACTTTTTGTCGATCCACAGAACCGTCCTCGGCTGCTGCCCCGATTCCAGGCACTGGATCTCGACGCGACAGCAATCGTCGCCAATCACCTTTTCATAACTCTGCATGGCGAATTGCCAGCGGATCGGCTGGCTCTTGGCTTGGGCGATCCCAGGGCCTCGCATCTGGACCGGAGAACTCGACGTCTCCACCACCCACCGGTCGCCCGTCTGCCACTGCGGGCGGAGCCGGTCGGTGTCGACACTGCGGTCGCCTCGCCCCGGCGAATCCGCCGCCCAAGCGAGGCAACTCATCGCTACCCCCAGCAGCGACGCCAAGACGGCGGCCTGACGAAATCGAATGACCATCTTCATACCTCCTTCAAATAACATCGCGGCTCAGATGCTCGACCCGCTCTCTTCGGATTGCACTTTGTCGCGGCGGTACGGGCAGCCTGAGCACGCCTCGGCACACTCTTCTCATGGTGAAACGCAAACTCCAGCCGACACGATTCTAGCGATTTCGCTGCAAGAGGCGAAATCCACCTACCCTGGTTAGATCGTTCGACTTGGCCGGATACGGACAATACCCTACCAGCCTTGGAACCTAATTCTGATGTAGACTACAGCGAGGGCCAAATCGATACGGCCCCCTGTAGGGGCATGTGCGTGGCGCGACTCGGCTGCGGACGCGATTGCCTGCTAATTACAATAGATTAGCTTACGGCGCCGCCGGGCTTTTTTCGTGGTGCGTCGGTTTCGCCGATGTCGGGTCGTTGCGCGATTCGGTCATGAATGGCTGGAGGTCGCGATTCACCCCATCTTTCACACTTCAGTACGCCAGGAGGTCCACACGATGATTTTCCGATCCACACTCTCGCTTTCCGTCCTGCTCGCCCTCGTCGCCGGCGGACTGGCGGCCGGACCTGGCGATCAAGCCGGGCAACTATCGATTACCGGCAAGATCACTGCGATCCAACCCAAGGGCAACCTGATTATCGTCGAGCCGCTTTCCGCCGCGCAGCTTCAGACACAGCAAGCCGCAGTAAAGCCAGGGAAGAAGGCTGGGCCGGTCACGATCCTCGTCGACGAGCAGACGATGTTCATCGGCGGCATTGGCAAGGGCAAGCCCGGCAAACCCGGACAACAGCCTCCCTTTGGAAAGCAGAAACCGATGCCGTCGCAATCCAAAGCCCTTGTGGCGGAAGATGCGGCGGTCGAAACCGCTGCTCCGGCGGCGATGATTGCTCCCGAGCAACCGGTGGTTCCAGGGCCGGACGCCCCGGTGGTCGAGATCCCGGCGCCGGATGCAGGGCCCAACGCGTTCGTTGTGCCGCCGACCGGACAGGATCGGGCGACACCCCCTCCGCAGCAGAGCCAGGCAGCAGGTAAGCCCGGAAAACCCGGCAAGCCGACGCAGCAACCCAGCAGCGGCAAACCCGGGCAGTTCCCGAGCAAACCCATGGGAAAGATCGGCTCGAAAATCCAGAGGCTCAGCGTCGGACAGTTGGTCCAGGTGATGTATGTGGCGATCCTGCCGCCGATCGGTCCTGGTCAGCAGAACCCAGATCAGGCGGCCCCGATTCAGGGAAAACCGGACCAGGCGGTTCCCACGCAGGTGACTCCCGGCCAGGCTCCCTCGTTTGGCAAGGCTAAGCCGCAGCCGGGGCAGGCCGCACCTTCGAAGTCGAAGGCCGCGATCGGTTCCGAGCGGGGAGTGACCGTACAGCCCGTCGAGGACGTCCAGCCGATGGCAGGGCCGGCGGCGCCGTTTCGCGCGGTGAGCATCCGGATTCTCAGCGCGTTGGATCGCCCGATGCCCGTTCCAGCCATCGAGCCGCCGCAAGAGCCCGAGCCCCCGGCGCCCACTGGTCCGCCAGCCCCGACCCCCGGCGGCAACGACGCCTGACCTTGGTAGATCCCGCTTGCGGAGCGGGATCTTGCGTAGCGTTGCGGTCCGCCGTCGCACAGGTTCCGCTCGGCAAGCGGAACCTACCAGTAGCCCGACTGACGCCGCCGAACCCGGCGGAGCAGTCGGGCTGCTTGACTTTCTGCTTGACCATCGATCAACATTCACAGCATGGGCGATACCAACCAATTGCTTTTCGTCGAGCGTCATGCCCGGCGGTTTTCGGGGCCGTATCTGGAGGTCGGTTCGAAGGATTACGGCAGCACCCAGGATCTCCGCTCGCTCTTCCGCGGCCCGTGCGAATACATCGGAGTGGATCGCGAGGCGGGACCGGGCGTCGATCTCGTGCTCGATCTTGCCGGAGACTTCGCCTCCGTCGATGCCGCGTTGGGCGGTCGGCGTTTCGGCACGATCTTCTGCCTCAGTGTGCTGGAACACGTCGAGCAGCCGTTTCGGATGGCGGACAACCTGACCCGGCTGCTCGCGCCGGACGGATGGCTGTGTGTCGCCGTCCCCTTCGCGTTCAAATTCCACGGCTATCCGTCGGACTACTGGCGGTTCACGCACGAGGGAATTCGCAAGCTCTTCCCTGAACTTCGTTTCCGCGCCGAAGACGGGACCGCCGCGACATCCCGCGCCGGCGACTTCCATCCGCTCGACGACGGAATCGGACGGATCGATTTCAGCGTCAAGAGCCACTGTCGGCGAGGGCGGATCCTCCGCGGGATATCGGCCGGGTCGTTGTGGGCGTTGTCCTCGCTCGGTTGGTTCCGCTGGCTGGCCGGTCACCGCTACGTCCTGGCGCCGACGATGATTCTGATGATCGGGCGCCGATGAGGCAAAAAGGGGTCGCGTGCCGGAAAACAGCGTTGTCTTGACATCGCCCCCAGCGCCCTCGACAATCAGTTGTCGACTCGTGTCCGACGCAACCTACTTGAAAGCGCTAAGGAGAAGGACCAATGCACGCACTGCTCCACAGGGCATGCGCGTTCGCCGCCTGCCTGGTGTTGTCGGCAATGCCAGCCGCAACGCTCGCCGCCGAAGAAGCGGCGAAACTGTTGAAAATCGGCTTTGCCGAGACCGACATCACACCGGAACCCGGCATGGAAAAACCGGGAGGCTACGGCAAAGCCTTTGTGAAAACCGTACAGGATCCATGCAAGGTTCGGGCTGCGGTGTTCGACGACGGAACCAAGCGCGTCGCGCTGGTTGGAGTCGACGCCTTGATTATCCGTCGCCAGACGACGCTGGAAGCTCGCCGGCAGATCCAGCAGCGCTGCGGCATCCCCGGCGATGCGGTGCTCATCGGCGCATCGCACTCCCACAGTTCCGGCCCCACCGGAATGATCCTGCCCGGCGAATTCGATCACGCCGACGATTTCGTCAAGAGCCTCGCCTACGAGAAATCATCCTGCGCCGATGCCAAGTATCTCCAGCGGGTCGTCGAGCAGATTGTCGAGGCGGTCTGCCAAGCGGACGAAAAACGCGCCGAAGCCGTTTGCGGCGTCGGGTCAGGCCTTGAAAACCAGGTGGCATTCAACCGCCGCTTTCGTATGAAGAACGGCCGCACCTTCACCCATCCCGGCAAACGCAACCCCGATATCGCGGAAGCCGCCGGTCCGATCGACCCCGAGGTCGGCGTCGTCGGCGCCTGGGACAGCAAGGGGAAGCTACTGGGCTGCGTGGTGAATTATGCCTGTCATGCCACCTGCGGCGCCAGCGGTTTTTCGGCAAATTGGATCTACTACATGGAGCAGGTCGTCCGGGGAGCGCTGGGACAAGACGTGGTCGTGGTATTCCTGCAGGGCGATTGCGGCGACATCACTCAGGTCGACAACCTCAGCCCGTACCCGAATGTCGACGGTCCGATTGTCGGCGGGCGGATCGGCGCCGAGGCGGTGAAGACGCTGTTGAGCATGCATCGCGGGGCGATGGGGCCGCTCGACGCAAGAACCAAAATCCTCGATATCGGCCACCGTGTTCCGACGCCCCAGCGGGTCGCCGAGTGCCGTGAGTTGGTCAAGAAGGAGCCGAAAGAGGTCGGAGCGACCGAATGGACTTTCGCCAAGGAGATCGTCTTGCTCGACGCCCTTCTGAAAAAGGACGTCGTCGAGGAAGTGGAGGTGCAGGCGGTCCAGGTCGGCCCGGCAGTCTTTGTTACCAATCAGGCGGAGATGTTCGTCGAATACGGGCTGGAGTTGAAAGAGAAAAGCCCGTTTCCGTTTACGTTTCCGGTGGAATTGGCCAACGGTTGTGTCGGATACGTCCCGACGGAAGAGGCGCTGGGCGAGCACGGCGGCGGCTACGAGACGCGACTGACCAGCTACAGCAATCTGGAGGTGGCGGCGGGCCGCAAAATCCTCGATGCGTCGGTCGAGATGGTCAATGCGATGAAACCGGGCGAAGCGCCGGCGCCGGCAGAGATTCCGCCGGTGACCACTCCCTGGACCTACGGTAACGTACCGCCGGAGGTCAAGTGACGGGCCCCGCGCATAACCACGAGGCGCGAGGCGTCGCGTAGGCCGAGCTACCGGGAGCGGGAAACCGTTTCCCTGTAGCCCGGCTGTTACCCTCGCGTAACACGATGATTCAACGGCACACCGAGGACGAGCAGCCGGGCTGCTGAGGGGACAGCCTTTCTTCCGCCGCTCGCCCTGAGTTCACAGCCACCCCCCGAGGTGGCTACCTGCCTGAGCTTGCGAGTTCTCGACTTGAACGCCTATAATGATATGTTTCACACTAAGCGGATTCACCGCAGCCACCCCTCACTGTCTGACAAGGAGACCCGTTCCGTGGCCAAAGGCAAGTCCCTCTTTACCAGCGAAGCGGTCAGCATGGGCCATCCCGACAAGCTGGCGGATCAAATCTCCGACGGCGTGCTGGACGCCCTGATCGCCCAGGATCCGTACAGCCGGGTCGCCTGTGAGACGATGGTAACCACGGGCATTGCGGTGGTGGCCGGGGAGATCACGACCAAAGCGGTGGTCGATTATACGACCGTGATCCGCGACGTCATCGCCGGCGTCGGCTACATCGACGACGAAATGGGCATCGCCGCTCGCACCTGCGCCGTCATGCTCTCGCTGGACCGCCAAAGCCCCGACATCGCCATGGGCGTCGACTCCGACGACGGCAAAGGCAAGGATATCGGCGCCGGCGATCAGGGACTGATGTTCGGCTACGCCTGCGATCACACTCCCGAACTGATGCCGTTGCCGATCGCGCTGTCTCACCGCATCACCAACCGGCTGACGGAGCTGCGCAAGCAAGGCGACGTCGCGTGGCTGCGGCCCGACAGCAAGAGCCAGGTGACCGTGGAATTCGACGGCCCGCGTCCGGTGCGAATCGACACGGTCGTCGTCTCCACGCAGCACAGTCCGGACGTCAGCCAGAAGGAGATCCGCGACTACGTGATCGAAAAGGTCGTCAAGCCGGTTTTGCCGATGGAACTGGTCAACGGCGATATCCGCTACCATATCAACCCGACGGGCCGCTTCGTCACGGGTGGTCCTCACGGCGACTGCGGCCTGACCGGGCGGAAGATCATCGTCGACACCTACGGCGGCTGGGCTCGCCACGGCGGCGGCGCTTTCAGCGGCAAGGATCCGACCAAAGTCGATCGCAGTGCCGCCTACATGGCCCGGCACGTGGCGAAGAATATCGTCGCGGCGGGACTGGCTGCCCGCTGCGAGGTGCAGTTGGCCTACGCCATCGGCGTCGCGCAGCCGGTGAGTGTATTGATCGATACGGACGATACCTGCGCGATCGACGAGGGCCGACTTTGCGAATTGGTCCGCGAACTGTTCCCGCTCAATCCCCGCGGGATCATCGAGTACCTCGACCTCCGCCGGCCGATCTATCGCCTGACCGCCGCCGGCGGCCACTTTGGCCGCAGCGAACCGGAGTTCACCTGGGAGAAGACCCATCGGGCCGAAGAACTCGCCGACGCGGCGGGAATGAAGGTCGCCGAAACGACCGTGTAGGTCTTCCATGACCGCTGCTCTATCCGACGCCGTCCCATCTCCGCGGCACGCCGCGACGAACTACCGGCCGGCGGCGGATTGGGGCCGGTGGCTGGTGATTGCGCTGTTGGCACTGCTGTGGCTGGCGGCCCTGGTGTTCGCGGGTCGGAGGTTGGCCGGTGCGCTTTCCACGCCGCTGGACATCGCCACCCTCGCTGCTGTTGCCGTGGCGGCCGCGGCCGTCGCCGCACTCGCGCGGCTTTGTCTGGTTGCCCGCGCACCCTGGTCGATTCATGCGAACATTACCGTGGCGCTCGCTCTTCTGGCGCTGGCCATGAGCCTTCCCGGGACTTCGCCGCTCGGACTGGTCTTGTTGTGGTTGGTTCTCTCTGGCGAGGAGGCATGGGCATGGTGGCTCTACCGCGTCAGACGGCCGCTCCGCTCGGCCTCCGCCGATGCGCAGCCGCCGCCGAAAAACGACGACGTAGCCATCCGTGCCGCGGCGGACATTTCGGAAGAGGATACCTGTGGGATCGAGACGGACGGGCTCACCGACGAAGATGTCGGCGAGGAGAGCCTGCCCGCGGCCGAAGTCCTTCAGCGACTGACACGCAGCCGCGCGGCGGATGGCAGCGAGACGTTCACTGGCTGGCTACGTGTGTCGCTGGCCGCCGGCCAGCGCACGGCGAATCTTCACTTGGCGTTTTGTCCCGCCTTCGGTCAAACGCCAACGATCACCGTCGATCAGCAGGGCGGTCCCGCAGCGCGCATCCGGCCGGTGCAACTACTGCCCTACGGTGCGCGGTACGATCTCAAGCTCGCCCAACCGTGTGCGGCAGACAGCGAACTGGTGCTCCACTTCGTTGCCGAAGCGCCGCCGCCCAAGCCGACCGCAAGTTGAATGGAACTCGGAAAAGATGTTGAGGTTGTAGTGCTCGATTTCGCGGGCCACCTCTCGGGCACCCTCGCGGCGGATTATTCGGCTTCGGTGTTCGAACGGCGCCTTTTTCACTGCGTTCTTCTCTGCGTGGATAACGTTTTCCTCAGATTGGCCGTTACGGCGCACCATCCAATGTCAGTGGCCGCACCCAAAAGTTGCGGAATCCAACCGCCGACCCGTGCTGTTGGAGCATGATTGGGCCGAGGGTGTCGTGGCAGTCGTAGGCAGGCAAAGTCTTGTAACCCGTTGATCCCATACACGCTGTATGGCATTTACGATCCGTGTGTGCTTGGAGTTGAACGGGCAAGCCATCGGGACCGAGCTTACCACAACTCCAAGCAGTGTTCGTGCGGACTGGCCAATCGGACTCGATCTTACCGTCGTATCGACAAACGATCCATGCCGAACTGACCTCGCCCGGATCATTCCAGACCTTGGATGATCCGCAATAAGCGCGGAGAAAGGATGGCCCGCGTTTCATCATCGACGAGACTGAACCGGTTGCCGTCGTTCGGCGTGCTGAGATAGTTCCAGACGCAGTACGGAATTCCGTTCTCTTTCAGCAGCGGCGCTGTTCCAGCGGGTGCCTCCAAGGATGATCTTGCGAGTGGGGTTCTTCGCGCGAATGCCTTCCACGGTCCGTTGGGCGAGATCGTTCCAGAGCTTTGGATCGATATCCCGAACCTCGTTGAGCAGTTCGAAGGCGACATCCGGCCGGTCGTGGTAGCGGCGTTCGAACTCCAGCCAAAGGGGAATGAACCGCTCCTGCAACTTGGCATCGACGATGAGCGAGACTGCCGGCATCTCCGGTTTCCGGGCATCTTCTCCTAAGAGCCTATCCCAAAACCGCCGGGGACTGGCTCATTTTGCGGAGTCTTCGGAGCAAAATGTGCCTGTCCCCCTCTCCGCCAAGGTTTTGGGATAGGCTCTAAACATGCCGCGGCGGGCAGTAAGAACAGGATTGTCGTGGCGATCACGTCGGTCACCAGGTTCTTGATCATCATCGGGTTCTCTTTCGGTCTCGAGCCGTTCTTGTGTCGCCTCTCACTTGTCCGTCCGGAACGGGACGGCCGGCAATCCGGCGGCGTTGAAAAGACTGCATTCCGGGTTGCTGGCCCAGGCATAGCGGACGAAAGCGGGGTCTGAGATCTTCTCGTTCCAAACCAGCACACTGTCCCCGTCGATTTTCGCCTTAGCCCAAAGGAAAGCCTTGTCGGGGCCGGCGATGGCGAAGCGCTTTAGCTCGGCCCCCTTGGATTCCAGGCCGCCGCCGATGTGCGAAAAACGGATCCGGATGCGATTGCCTTCCACGGCACTTGAGGCGAATTGAGGACCGGATACGACCGTGCCGGTGTCTCCGTAGCAGTCGCGTTTCGCCCACAATGCAAGCCGCTTGCCCACGTCCTGCTTGTTTTTCGGGTGGACATTCGTGGCATCGCCGATATCGATGGCGACGGCCATGCCGGTGTTGGGCAGGTCCAGGGCTTTGGCTTGCGACTCGCGCATGAACGCCCACGCCTCGTCACAGGGCTCCTCACGACGGGCCTGGTAGCTGGCCAACTGCACGAAGTAGAAGGGAAGAGTGTCGTCGCCCCAGAGCTTGCGCCACGAGGTGATCATCGCGGGAAACAAGATTGTATGCTGCTCCCATCGTCCGGCGTTGGACTCGCCTTGATACCAGAGGAAACCGCGCACGGGGAATTGCGTGAAGGGCGCAATCATCGCATTGAACAGCGCCGACGGCACATGGTAGCCGAGCGGAAGCTCTCGGGCCATCTTGGCGGGCTCCAGCCCGAGTTCGACCTTGCACTTCCAGATCTTCGGAAGCATGACTTCGCCCGCCCCGTCTTGATGGATTCTCAGTGGGGCCGGGTAGCTCGGATGAAAACCGCCTTGGCCGATTTCGTTGAAGATCCGCACCACGACGACGTTGCGCCCTGCCTTGACCAGTTGTCGCGGAATCTCGTGCGTCCGGAACACCCACTGCCGCAGGTTATTCTCCGTGCGGGCGATTTCCGCTCCGTTGACGAAGGCCACGCTGTTCTGTGTGATCGGCCCCAGATAAAGATGGGCGCTTCGGCCGGCCCACGCCGCGGGCAATTCGACCTCGGTACGGAACCAGACCGCGCCGTCGATGTTCAAGCCGCACGATTCAATGCTGCCGGGAACCGCTACGTCCTTCCAGGCGGATACATCGTATTCCGGGGCGGCCCATGCAAGGCACTCGGGCTTGATGCCGGGATCCTTGTGGGCGGCTGCTTCGTAGATCTGCTTCTGCACGAAGTCGTAGGTTTTCCAGTCCGGATACTCCTCCGGCGGAATGGATGCCGGTTGAGGCAAGGCCGTATTGCCCCGGAGGATCTCAGACGGCGTCCAGGCTTCGCAGGAACTGGAGCCGACTGCGCTATTGATCACGCCCATCGGCACTTCGTAGCAACGTGGAGTTCACGGGCGAAGAAATAGACGGCGGCAGAAAAGACCTTCACGGTTTCCGGTGTACAGACGACCCATTTTCCCGCCGTGTCTTTGCGCGGCGCGGAAGCCAGGTCGCGGCTCACCATGAAGAAGCGAATCCCGGGGTAGTTGGCGGCCTTGATCTCTTCGGCGGCGTTGTTGACTCCGCCGACGGGCTATTCCGCGTCGAAGACGCGAACGAAATCCACTTCAAAGCAATCGGGCAAGATGGCCTTGAACAGTTCCGGCACGGGTTTGCCGCACCAGCCGCCCGGATCCTTCGACTCCAATCCGCCGCGGGCAAACGAACGATGA
>JAAYEH010000399.1 GCA_012728855.1 Rhodopirellula sp.
CAGATCGCCGTAGAGGTGGCGGGTCATCGCGGCGTAGCACGAGCTGTAGAGTGCCGGTGCGCTCTGGCACGGGGCGTATCGGTACCGGCCGTAAGGCTCGCCCTCAAGCCGCATCTGTTGCACAAAATCCAGCGTCCGTTCCCGGAGTGTGTTTCCGTGTTTCCGCATGGTCGTCTCCACCAGGTCGGCGCCGATTGTACCGTACAAACGCATGCGGGAGAAGCGGATCGGGCGGTCGGCGCGCCGGTTTGACAAGTCTCCGGGCCATGGCTAGCATTCTCTGGCCATTCAGCGGGCGACCGCCGCTTGCCCGCTGCCGGTGGAGCTCGCATGAGGCGAGCCGATCATGGTGCGGCTCAGGGGGATACGATCATGGCGCGAGGTGATTCGACCAAAGTCAATCCGATCGCCTTGCAGGATTACCTGGGGGCTGCGCAATTCCCAGCCGACAAGTGGGAACTGATCAACCACGCCAGGGATCAGGGCGCTCCGGACGACGTGTTGTACGTCATGGAGCAGTTCGACGAACGCCAATACGACAGTCCCGGCGATGTGATCGAGGAAATGGGCCGACTCGGGTAGCTTGCGACGCTTTCAGAGCGCGGTGATGAACTTCTTGTGGGCCTTCAGCAGGCGTTCGCCCATTTCGTTGACCTGCTCGGTGTTCAGGTGCGAGCAGAGCGGGTCGAGGCGTAAGGCCTGGAGGGCCATATGCCTGTCGCCGGCGAAGCAGGCGTCGACGACCATGCCGAAGACGTGGGTGTACGGCTCGATGAAGCCCTGGATGATTTCCGGCAGTTCACCGAAGACGATGGGCGAGAAGCCGTTGCGGTCGACCCGAACGGCCGTCTCGACGACCGCGCCGAGCGGCAGGTTGGCGATCTGGCCGGTGTTGGGCAGGTTGCCCACGTCGATAAAGACCCTTTGCTCGAAATGGGCTGCGATGATGTCGGCGGCGGTTTCTCGCGAGCGTTTGATGTACTTCTTTTCCACGGGTTTTTTGCCCGCTTGGCGCAGGCCCTTGAGTCGCTGGCGGAAGCCTTTCTCCCGTTCCGCCACCGATGTGCGCACGATCTTATACTTCTTCATATTGGCTTTGTTGGTGATGTACCAGGGGAAGCACTCGCAGGTGTGGCGGTCGCCGAGGTAGGGCATCACGCCGGTCAGGTGGAACAGCTCGGTGGCGACCTCGCGGTTGGAGGCGTAGCCCATGGCGTCGGGGTGGATTTTCTGGATCAGGTCGCTGAAGCTCTTGTTGCGAAGCTGCTTGTGCAGGTCGGCGATCACGTCGATCCTGCCGGCCCTGGCCTCGGTGATCCAGAAGAAGTGGTTGAGGCCCGCGTACTTGACGGTGATCTGGTCCTCGCTTTCGAGCTTGTAGAGCTCGCGAAGGAACCGCAGGTTTTCGAAGAGGCCGTGGCAGAGGCCGACCACCGGACCTTCATAGATTCGCGAAAGGACGTCGGTCAGCGTGCACATCGGGTTGGTGTAGTTGAGCACCACGGCGTTCGGGGCGCAGCGGGCGATGTCTTTGGCCAGGCCCACGAACACGTCGAAGTTGCGGATGAGCCTGGCCCAGCCGCCGGGCCCGGTGGTGTCGCCGACGGTGTGGTAGATGCCGTAGTCCTCCGGGATCTTCAGGTCGTGGGCCATCGCCTTGAGGCCGCCGGTGGAGATCGTGATGAGCACGTAGTCGGCACCCTTCAGAGCCGCCGCCTGATCGGTGGTGGCGGTGAACTTTGCCTTGATGCCCGCCGTTTCGGCCACGCGGTCCATGTATCTCTTGACGAGCTGGGCGGCTTGGCGGTTGATATCGAGCAGGACGAACTCAGCCTGGCTGAGCGATTCGACGAGGCAGATGTCGGTCAGGATTCTCGGGGCCCAGGCGTTGCTGCCACCGCCCACCATCACGATCCTCGGTTTGTTCGTCATCGTTGTTCTCTCCATGCGACTTTGGATTTTCCGGCGACCAAGCCTTCGAGCTTAGCGACCGTGGACGGATATGCAACCGCTTTCAGCAGACCTTTTATCGCGGGAAGGCGCAGCCGGCTGCGTGCGGGGAAGATGCGACGGGAAGAAAGAAGCCGCAAAAAAGAAGCCGCCGCCGATCGTCTCACTTCGATCGGCGGCGGCCTTAACGCTTCTTTCCCCTCCTGATTGGGGAAATGGTCTTGCGAAGCCGGGAGCCCAAAGCCTTGTTGCGGCTATCGGCTGTTGGATCGACCTTCTGCAGGTGGAGTGGTAAGCAAGGTGTGGGGCAATCCAGGGAAGATTTCGGAATAATTGGCACTAACCAAAATCTTCGCTTGCTGGATTGTAGCACGACCGGTCGCCACGGCCAAGACTTGATCCAAGTCAAGAAAGCGGACACTGGAGATACGTCTTAGTGGCACTGCACTGACGTTATCAGTGATGCTCAGGCCATAAAGAAGCGGGCGCGACGTTGGTCGTCGCGCCCGCTTTGTGCATTCGATTGCATGTCGCCTGTCCGGGGTCGGCTAGACGAGGCCCTGGTCGATCATGGCGTCGGCCACCTTGACGAACCCGGCGACGTTGGCGCCCTTGACGTAGTCGACGAAGTCGCCGTCTTTGCCGTAGGTGACGCAGGCTTCGTGGATGGCG
>JAAYEH010000400.1 GCA_012728855.1 Rhodopirellula sp.
GCCCTTTCAAAAAACGCCCTCCGAAGAAGTCCTAACGAATTACCCACAAGCCCGGCTCAACAAACTATTTCGCAAAAAAACCGGGAATCTTGCCATGACGCTCTTGACTGTTCATAGTAGGTCTTTCTGCACCTACTGCTGCCACTCGGGCCGATGCCGATTCATTTCCGCCCGGAAATCCCCCAGGCTTGACCAGTAGGCGGGCTTGGCGAGGTCCACTTCCGCGACCGCCACGGCGCCCCAATCTTTTGCCTGGGCGAGTGTTTGTCCGGCATGGTCGAAGACGGCCGAAATCATCCAGTCGCTCGCCACGTCGGTGTACGTGCTGCTGGCCACATAGACGTGGTTCTCAATCGCCCGCGCCCGGCCCAGGGCCGGATTGCAGCCCCAGACCGGCCAGGCGATGATTTCCGCGCCTGCGGCGGTCAGTTGCCGGGCCACCTCGGGAAAGAAACCGTCGTAGCAGACCATCATGCCCACTTTGCCGAAGCGGGTTTCGAACACAGGATACTCGTTGCCCGGGGCGACGCCGCTGTCCCACTCGCCGCGCGGAAGCGTCACCTTGCGGTACTTGCCGACCAAGTGGCCGTCCGGTCCCAGTAGGACCGCCGTGTTGTACACCAGGTGACCGCTCCGCTCGAACAACCCCGCCACGATGTAGAGATTGTGCTGCTTGGCCAGCCCGCCGAAGTATTCGGTGGACGGGCCGGGAATGGTCTCGGCGGCCTCGGCCGGTGTCACTGCCGGGCTACGGCCGGCGTAGGTCAACGCTTCGCCCAGGACGACGATGTCGGCACGCTGCCGCGCCGCCTCTTTGATGATCGGCGCGAACATCCGGCAGTTGTCGGCGGCAGAGGCTCCTTTCTGTGGACGGAAGTGGGCCACAGCGATTCTTGCCGTGCGAGGCGCCGGCGGGGCGATCTCTTCCAGGGTCGTTTTGCTCCATTGGACCCGAGAGCGGGGCGGCGCCCAGCGCATGTGGAGTGCGATGACGGCCTGCACCGCTTTCGAGGGCACGCGGTAGACTCCGCAGACCTCGGTCCAGCCATCGGGGCCGGCGGCGCCATCGGCGGGAAGCTCCGGCTCGGCAAGCGGCACCGTGCCCGGCCGGAAGGTAACCCCGGAGGGCTCGTCGCGGAGAACCTTCTTTCCGCCGGCGTCCTGCCAGGTGATGGTCGCGATCAGGCTCCGCCGCGGACAAGCGACCCCCTCGGCCTTTCGATAGGCACGGAACCGATACCATTTCCCGCCGGCTACCGGAAACGTCTTGGTCCACGCACCATGCAGCCCTTCGCGAGCGTCGGCATCAATCACCAGGCTCGCCGCATTTTCTTTGCCGCCGGTCGTCGTCGCTGAAAACTGCGGGGCAACTTCGGATCGCGAAGCGATCGCGGTCCAATCGTCGGGGCCATGCGCCATCGGTTCGTCACAGTAGGCAATCCCGGCAGCGATCCCGGAAGAGAAGAAAGCGGCCCTCAGTAGGCTGGCGAGTCCTTTTGATCTACCCATGCGAAGTTTCCCCAATCGATAGGACGGATGCGGCCGCCAGCGCCGTGGCATGACCGAACGCTTCGCGTCAATCTACCGGTGCAGCCGGGCCGATTCAAGTGGAGGTACGTCAGGCTTTCCAGCCTGACCGTAGCGTAGAGTCAGGTCGGAAAGCCTGACAAGCGGCAGCGCAGAGCAACCCCGGCAATCAAGACCTATTCGCTGGCTTCGAGCCTTGAATTCCGTAAGCCCGACCACGACGCCGTCGCCGTTGTGTCGACGGCAGCGGCTGGCCCGGATTCGCTCCGGTGAAGGACAAGACCGGTGATAACCACCTCGGAAATGGCTTTCATCTCGAGAATACCGTTGATACGCTCCTGAAGTTGCCGCTTCAGATCCCCGAGGGCCGGATCCTCGAAGTCGCCGCCGTGCGCTCGGCGCAGCAGTTCCTCGACCGCCTGCTCAATGCGGTGCTGACGGGAGACCACACGCTGGTGAGTCGCCGGGTCGACCCCGTTGAGCAGCGCGATGTGCAGTGAGAAATCCGCCCCGCTGATGTTCGACTCGCCCGCCTTCCTGGCCGCGAAGCGATAATCGCCCAAGGGCAGCTCAGCCGCCGGCGCGCTCGCCCGCTCGCCGGACCTTTGCGCAAGGCAGCAAGCCAACAGTGCCGCGTTGAGCAGGATCGAGCCACCGAGCAGAACTAGAAGAAGTCTGCGGTCGGACAACCATCGCCTAACCCCGCCTTTCGACGAGTTGTTCGCGTCAGGCAATGGCTCGGCTGTTTCCGCTTTTCCGCCAAGTCGAGTCGGTTGGTCTGGCATCGCTGTCCACCCTCTGACACCACCCCCCTCATGCGAGCGGGTTCTTATTCGACGTACCTAGCGCAACTTTAGCTCACCAATTCGTTGTCGGCTTGTGTCTTGGTTCCCTTGAAAACGGAGTGCGTGGCTGCTTGAGTTCGTTGAGTTCCGTTGGACGGTCTGTGAAACGTGCGATGCCTGAGGGTTGCTCGCTGGGGCGCTGCCCCAAACCTTGGGATTTATCGAGCGGAACCTGGGGGGCGAGATCCTGCTCGGCAAGCAGAACCTTCCAGTTGTCACCCGCATTTGAACCGCGCCACCTCGTGAATAATCCGGGTTATGACGTCGCCAAAACGCCGGCTTCCTTCTCGAGTCCCCCTTGGACAGGTATTGGCTGGCTGGCGGAATCCGCTATAAAGGTGGCTATCGGGGTCGGCGATTCGTCGGCACCGCTCCCCCTTCCATTAACAGACAGCGAGACCGCCATGTGGTGGTGGATTGTTGCCGTCAATCAGATGCGTGAGCGGAAAGGACGCTCGCTGCTGACACTCTCCAGTGTGGCGATCGCTGTGGCGGCCGTCCTTTCCGTGATGGTCGCCGCCGTGACGACGCGCTCCGGGTGGCAGCAACTCTACGAGACCGTCGGCGGTCGAGCGGCGCTGGAGGTTCTGGCCGAGACCGGTGAAAGCTTCTCATCCGAGGTGCTTGAGGCACTCAGTAGCACGCCGGGCGTCAAAACGGCGGTTCCGGCGATCCAGCGGCCCACGATTGTCTACGCCAACGATCGCAGGGTCCAGTCTCTGGCCTTGGGCATCGACCCGCAGCGGGATTCTCTGGTGCGAGATTACGTGTTTCGGGAAGGAGGCCCTCTGGTTGCCGAGGGACAGATTCTCCTTGAAGCGGGATTTGCTCGGAGCCTGGGAGTGGCGCTTGGCGAGGAGATTAAGATCCTCACACGGCGGGGCATGCAGCGATTCACGGTGGTCGGGCTGCTGGAACCGCGTGGCGCCGCGGCGTTTACCGGCGGCGGGATTGTGTTCTTGCTGCTTGAGGAAGCCCAATATTTGTTCCGGCTGGAGGGGCACATCAATACGGCCTATTTGCTATTGGAGGATGGCGCCGACGAAGAGGATGTCCGATCGAAGCTGGCCCAACGCTTGCCGCAAGGGCTTGTTGCGCGATCGCCCGCCGCTCGCAGCGAGGTGGGCAAAGAGACCCTCTGGACCCTCGAACGCGGCCTGAATCTCTCCAGCGCGATGTCCTTGGTCGCGGCGGCATTCATCATTCTCAATGGCTTCTTCATGAACCTGACCGAACGGTGGCGTCAATTGGCCACATTGCGGGCTCTGGGCAGCACGCGGCGGCAAGTGCTCGGTCTGGTTCTGGGGGAAGGGCTCCTGGTCGGCATCGCCGGTTCTGTTCTGGGCGTGTTGCTGGGATTCGGCGGCGCGGCTCTGTTGACCG
This sequence comes from Rhodopirellula sp., assembly GCA_012728855.1. Lineage (GTDB taxonomy): Bacteria > Planctomycetota > Planctomycetia > Pirellulales > Thermoguttaceae > JABWBD01. The sequence continues at coordinate 3,756 of JAAYEH010000400.1, forward strand.
CCGCGATGGCCCGCTTGATGCAGATGAGTCTTCCGCCCGTGCGGATTAGCTGGGTTCCCGTCGTATCGGCCCTTCTCATGGGCATCGGGATCTCGTTGTTGGCGGCCGCTATCCCGGCATGGTTCGCCTCGAAGATCTCGCCGGTGGACGGCATGCGTGGCCGGACGCAACGCGACGGGGAAGTATCGCCGTGGCCCGGCCGCATCGGCATGCTTGTTTTGTCGTTTGCCACCGGCCTGGGGATCTCGGTCAGTAGTGGCTGGCTTCCCGTCGAAGTGGCCGGCTGGACGACGGGGATCGCCCTGGTCGGCATTGTTTGCCTGCTGCCCGCGCTGACCGGCCCGCTGTTGGTTCGACTCGCGCCGGTGATGGAGAAGCTCCTGGGTCTGGAGGCATGGCTGGCTTCGCAGCAGGTCCGGCATCGGAGCATGCGGACGAGCCTCACCGCCGCGGTGTTGTTTGTCGTGATGGTGATGAGCGTTGCCATCGGCAACGCCGTTCTGGATAACATCGACGACGTGAAGCAGTGGTATCGCCGCACGATCGTGGGCGATTTCTTCATCCGCGCCATGATGCCCGACATGGCGACCGGCGAGGCCGCCGACATGCCGGAAGAACTCGGCGATGAAATCCGCGCCGTCGCGGGCGTGACCACGGCGGAAGAAGTCCGTTTCATTCGAGCGGAAGTCGACGAAGTGGCCGTGATCGTCGTGGCGAGGTCTTTCAATCCCGAGGGTCCGCTGGGACTGGACCTGGTCGAAGGCGAACCGGAACCGACGCGGCGCAATCTGTTGGCGGGCGAGGCGGTCGTGGCCACCGTGCTCGCCAAGCGCGCCGGCCTGCACCTGGGCGACACGATCACCTTATCGACGCCGGAGGGCGAACGGCAGGTGAAAATCGCCGGGACGACGAACGAATACACGGTGGGCGGATTGGTTGTGTACCTCGACTTTCACCAGGCGCAGAAACTGCTGGGAGTCAGCGGCGTCGACGCCTTCTTGGTCAGCGTCGAACCCGGTACGCAAGCCGCGGTCGAGCCACGTTTGATGCGGCTCTGCGAAAAGCACGGCCTGCTCCTTCAATCTTTCCAGGAGCTGACTCGCCTGGTCGACGGGATGATTTCCGGCGTGGTGGGCGGACTGTGGGTGCTGATGGCGCTGGGTTTCATCATCGCCGCCTTCGGCATGGCCAATACGCTGACCATGAACGTCTTGGAACAAACGAAGGAGCTGGCGTTGCTGCGAGTCGTTTCCATGACGCGCCGCCAGCTTCGCAAGTTCATCGTCTCTCAAGCCCTCGCCATTGCGGTGGTCGGACTGGTTCCCGGCGTCGTGGTGGGAGTGGTGCTGGCGCTGGCGGTGAATCTGGTGACCTCTCCGTTGAGCGGCCACCCGGTCGAGTTCGTGTTTCGGCCGCAGGTTCTCTTGGGAAGTCTCGGTGCCGGTTTTGCCATCGTGCTGGCCGCGGCTTACTTTCCCGCCCGCCGCGCCGTGCGGCTGCGGCTCGTGGAAGCCTTGTCTTACGAATAGCGCGCCCAAGAAAGGGGACAGGCACCGTCGCCACAACCTTCAACCTCGCGAAGAATCGGCCTGCGCGACGGAGCCAGTCCCCTTTCCTGGGCTGCCGCACTTGCAGTTCGCATCAGGTCGTTGCGGTGGGACAGCTTTCGGCGAGGTGGAAACGCAGGGAATCGAGCGTCAGTTCGGAGCCCGCCGCTTCGTGAGCAACGCGACCGTCGCGGATGAGCACCACGCGATCTGCGGCCGCGGCAATCGAGAAATCGTGCGTGACCACGACGACCGTGTGCTTCAGTTCATCGACGAGCTGTCGCAGAATCGCGAGGATCTGCTCGCTGTTCTTGGTGTCGAGGTTTCCGGTCGGTTCATCGGCCAGGATGATCTCCGGATCCGTGACCAGAGCACGCGCAACCGCCACTCGCTGCTGCTCCCCCCCCGACATCGCCCGGGGAGACGCCTGTAAACGATGCCCCATTCCGAGTTTCTCCAGCGTGGCGCGGGCTTTGACACAGGCATCCGCTCGAGTGCAGCCGTCCAACATCAGCGGCAAGGCCACATTCTGTTCGGCGGTAAGGGAAGGCAGAAGGTTGAACGCCTGAAAAACGAAGCCGAAACGGCGACGACGGACGGATGCCAGCCGGTCGTCGTCGTCAAAATCGATCCGCTCGTCACAGATCCGCAGTTCGCCGCGGCTGGGCGCGTCCATACATCCGAGGATATGCAACAGCGTGCTCTTCCCAGAACCCGACGGCCCCATGATGGCGACATATTCGCGTGCGAAGATTTCAAGGCTTACCCCTCGAAGGGCGTGGACCGCCGCCTCGTTCTCTCCGTATGTCTTGGCCACGTTACGCACAACAATGACGCGATCACGAGGATCTCGTTCTCGCTGCCCGCCGTCCGGATGGGTCATATTCGCTGCTGCTGCTGGAGAAAAGGTTCACACCGGCTTCCAGACTTATGATACCGAGCACTGCCGTTTCGTGAATAGGCCGGTTCGATTGAACCCCTGATGCGGTAGACGATTTCCAGCCAGGGATTCTAATGGGAATCGTCAAATGCAACTCTTCCCTCCCACGCAAATACCGCAAGAACTCCCGGGTTTTGCCGCTGCTTGCCGCCATTGGATTGGGATGCGTTTGCCTCGCCTGAATCGGTCGCGGCAACAGCCGCCTTAGTAGTATTTAACACAACCTTCTTGGTGGGTGTACGCAGCGGCTTCGGCTTCGGCGAGCGTTTCGTGACCTCGGCAGGTTGCTCCTCCTTCTCGTGAATACCGAGCACGGAGCGGGAAATCATCGTTTGCGCGGCCGTCAGCGTGCCGCTGATATCGGTGCATGCCTGCTCGATCGATTCGAGAAAATAGGCAACCTGCTCTTGCGAGATCGTCAGCGGCGGTTGAACCCGCAGCACGTTGGGGTTGGAGCGAGTGACCTGCGTATAGATCCCGTGATCGAGCAGGAGCGATTGCATGACGTACAGTGCCGGGAGCGATTCGACCAACCGCGAAGCGTCCGGCGCGATGTATTCCAAGAGCGACTGTTGGTCGGCGTGCTTCCAGTGCGCGACAAGGCTTTCCGGCAGCGGCTCGAACTCCAAGCCGATCATCAGTCCGCGTCCGCGAACCTCACGCAAAACCGCACATTCTCGCACCAGCTTCGATAGGCCGCTGAGAAGCTGTTCGCCGCGCAATCGAGCTTGACGGGGCAGTTGCTCCTCCTCCAGCGTGTCAAGAGCGGCCAGGCCGGCGCAGCAGGCGACACTACCCCCGCCGAAGGTTGAGGTGTGAAGTGCGAAAGACTGAAGGGAGCCATAGGCTTTGTGCCATAAATCCCGGCGCATGAGAGTCGCCCCGATCGGCACCAGTCCTCCTCCCAGCGACTTCGCCAAGGCGAGGATGTCTGGGCAGACATTTTCCTCGTCGCAGGCAAACAGGGTTCCGGTTCTTCCCAAACCGGTCTGCACCTCGTCGACAATCAGCAAAGTGCCGGTCTCGTGGCAAAGCCGCTCGGCGCCGGCCAAATAGCCCGCGGGCGGAACGACCATGCCTCCCTCCCCCTGGATGGGTTCGACCAGGAAGGCCGCCATTTTCTCGCTCCGCAAGGCACGGCCGAGCGTCTTGAGATCGCCGTAAGGAACCGTCTTGCAGCCGGGGAGCAAGGGGAGGAAAGGCCGCTGGTAACGGCCGTTGCCCGTCACCGACAGCGCCCCGATGGTCTTGCCGTGGTACGAGCCGCGACAGGAGAGGAGTCCCTGCCGGCCGGTGGCCGCTCGCGCGAGTTTCAAAGCCGCTTCGACCGCTTCGGTTCCACTGTTGCAGAAGAAGACCATCTCCAGTCCGCGCGGCGCGAGGGTAACCAGCCGCTCGGCCAGTTTCGCGGTGTAAGGGTTGACGGCCGATTGGGCGAAGCCGGGCGCACACTGCTCCAGGGCCGCGACAATCGCCGCTTTGACGCGGGGATGGTTGTGGCCCAGGTTGAGCGAGCCAAAACCTGCCACGAAGTCAAGATACCGGTTGCCTTGCTCATCCCACAACTCGGCGCCTTCGCCTCGCACAAACGTCCTGGTCAGACCGCTCCGCTCGCCCACGGCGATCATCACAGGGTTGATGAATTCTCGATAGCGGCTGTCAGCCCCGGCCGCCAGCGCATGGATATCGGAGGAACGAGCCGAGGGAGAATCGTTGAGGCGGTTTCCGCCGTCTCCGTTCGACGGTCGGGCAAGCCGGCCGCGGACCACCGACTTGCGAAACTCCATTAAGGTGGAGGTTTCCAGCGCCAGTCCGAAGGAAAGAAGCCCCGTGAAATCGAAACCGTGCCGCCGTGCCGCATCGCCGATCTCCTGGATTCGATCGGTCGAGAGGTTTCGGCCGATCGAGAAACACTCCCGCCGGTTTTCCAGGGCCAGAACGATCGTCTCACCGAGGCAGCAAGGGATGACTCCCTGGTGCAGCGATAGGAACATCGAACTGCGCGGCATCGTATCGGGAACGCGTGCCAGACCACCGGAGATAAACAGCACGTCTTCGCGCAGCGACTCGGCGCCTTCGACGTCGGTCGGCACTCCCACGTCGACGACGATGGTGCCCGGCTGCAGTTGCGCCTGGGCGATACAGTTGCCCGACGAAGTTGCGGAGAGGATCACGCCGGCGCGGCGCAAAGCCGCAGGAATGTCTAGGAGGAATTCGGCGTCGAGACGTTCGGCCAAGGCGCTGGCAGGCGGGGTGTCATGCCGGCCGACCAGCAACAACTCGCGACAGAGAGGCCGCAAGAGCGCCGCGGCGGCCGAAGCAATGCTGCCCGGAATCCCAATCACGGCAACGCATTGCTCGCTCAACTCCACCTCGGCGGCAACACACGCGTGGCGCAAGTTCTCCAAGGCGGCATACACGGTGAGGGAGTTGCCCGTTGTTACTGCCGCGGGGCCTCGTTCGGCCAGTTGGGCGCCTTGATTGCCGACCACGCCGGTGAGCGAACCTAAGCCGACAATCTGGGCTCCCCACGCCTTGGCCATGTCGGTGGCCTGCTCCATGAAGGTCATGGCGCGAGCGGGGTTTTCAAAGATCTGCACGACATCCATCGGGATCTCGTATAACCGGCCATCCGCCGATGCACCGGTTGCCGACACCAAATCCGAGAACTCGTCGAGCAACTTCACCTGATTCGGATCGTGGTTGGTCGGCGATGCGCGGCGCTGGCTGAGTGCCTTGCGGATGTTGTGGCAGTAGCTCAGCACATCCCCGCCGAAGCCCGCCCGCAATAGCCCGCCGGCATCCAGGTCCGCAACGACTTTGGAATGCGAGGAGAGGGGGTGAACCAGGAAGGCGAATCTCATGCTGTGTACCTTTTCCCCGACTAGCTAGCCGGTGTGGCGAACGAACCCGTTATTCCCGGCGCAATGTGTACAGTCTAATACGTCGATCGGCCAAATACACCCTCAACCGATGCAAAAACTTCGCAATACGTACAACCGCAACTGTCGAGAAGAACGCTACCGCCCACGGAACCCCCCATGTAGGGCGGTGGCGACGAATCACAGCCACTGACGCCGATTAGGATTGTTTAGTCCGCAGCGGTACAATCACGGTTTGTCCAAGTGGAGTCGTTGCATCGAATCGATGAATCAAGCCGAGGATCTCAAACCATGATTGAAGTTCGATCCTTTCAAGGCGGCACCGAGGAACTCGCCGAATTCGTCGCCAAGACCTGGCGGAAGACCTATGAAGGCCGAATGCCGATCCCCCATTGGACCGCCGATTTCTTCGCCCGCGATGGTGGGAGCGACGGCGTGTTTCTCAACTGCACCATAGCCGCTTACGACGGGGCACGACTGATCGGGGTCGTACCCGGTTGGCGAGTGCCGGTTCGCTTTCACGGCGAGGAGGTGTTGGTGCGAACGGGTACGGGAGTGTGCGTCGACAGCGAGTATCAGGGGCACGGGGTGGGTAAGCTGATGAACCAGCGGGCATTGGAACACGCCCGCGAACACGGGTGCGCCTTGACGCTCTTTTATCTTTACAGTCGATCCCCCGACTTCAAAGGCAACAAGTTCTGGCGCTCGCGCGGCATGACCACCCGCGAGATCTGCCGGCTGGGGATGTGGTCGCGGCCATTGAATCCCACGCGAGTGTCGCAGTGGGAATTGTGGCGTTTTGAAGCATGGGGCACACGCCTGTTGGGGCCTTTTCTCCGTGGGGTGCGTCCCGCCGTCGCCCCCGATGCCATCCGCGAGTTGCGTCCGGACGATATGCCGGCGTGCGCGAGTTTGATACGCGAGGCCGGCAGTTCTATGGACGTGGCCCGCCTGTTCGATGAGCGCACCCTCGAGCGACAACTTGCCTACAAGGACGTCGCCAGAACCTGGGTGGTCGAACACGAAGGGCGGGTTGCCGGTCTGGTGAACGTCTGTTATCTGGATATTTTCGGACGGTGCCTGGAACGCTTCGGCGTGATCGACTTGTTGGCCTTCGATCCCGCCCTGCCGCACTGGAAACGCGTGGATCTACTTCGGGTCGCCTTGCGCGCCATGGAGCAAGACGGATTGATCGCCGCAACGATGATCCGCGGGTCGTGGAACGGCGCGCGGGCACTGCTTGCCGCCGGATTTCTCCCCTTGCAGCCGGAGTACCATTTGGTCGGGATCAAGCACCGGGAAGATATTTCCTTCGACAAGATCCGCCGACTCCAGGTTCTCTGGCGCTGAGCGGATCGCCTCACATCCGGGCAAAGGGGTCGGGAGTCATTTTCCGTATCGGCCGCCGACCATGTCGGATGTGTCAAACGGCGTTGAGGCCGATACGGAAAAAGACTCCCGACCCCTTCTTGGCTGCAACACCGGTTTTCCGCCGATGCTGAGCGGTTTGCTTCACATCCGTACGAGGCCCGCCCCCCACGAAAAACCTGCGCCGAATCCCACCAGCACGATCAGGCTTCCTTCCTGAATTCGGCCGGCGCGGCGGGCCTGGTCCAGCGCGATCGGCAACGTCGCCGAGGCCATGTTGCCGTAGTCGACGACGTTGATGAAGAATTTTTCCGGCGGGAAGCCCAACCGCTCGATAATCGCTTCCAGCATTCGGAGATTCGGCTGATGGGGGACAATCAGGTCGATGTCGTCGACCGAGAGGGAATTGGCCGCCAGCAACTCCTCGACCACGCCGCTCATCTTTTCCACGCCGTTGTCGAAGACCGTTCTCCCTTCCATCCGGTCGTAGATCCGGCCGGATTCGATATCTTCGACCGTAAGGTGCCGGCTGCGGCCGGCTGCGCAGCCGGGGGCCTCCGTACGCAATGCCGTGGCGAAGCTGCCGTCGGCATGAAGGATCACCGACTGGATCCCTTTGGACTCGTCCTCCGTTGGTCCGACCACGACGGCGCCGGCGCCGTCGCCCAGCAGCACCGAGAGGTTCCGTCCGTCGTTCGAGGTATCCAAGAACTTGGACAAGATTTCGGCACAGACTACCAGTACGTGGCGGCAAGTGCCGGATCCGACGTACTGATCGGCGAGCGACAATCCGTACAACAGTGCCGCACACTGCTGACGCAGGTCGAACACCGGGATCCCGGTTATTCCTAGCTTGGGTTGAAGAAAGAAAGCACAGGCCGGGTTGTAGTGGTCTGGCGTAAGGGTGTTCATGACCACCATATCGATCTGGTCTGCTGCCAGGCCCGCATCGTCCAGGGCCGCCTGGCATGCCCGCGCCGCCAGATCGGTCGTCCCGTCCGCCGGATCGGCATAGCGCCGACGCCGAATGCCTGTCCTCTCCAGGATGAATTCGTTGGTGGTGTCCATCACCTTCATGAGATCGAAGTTTGTAACCACCCGCTCGGGCAGGTAATGGCCGGTTCCCAGGATACGCGATCTCGCCATAGTTCTCTTTCAATGCAGAGTAGATCCCGTTTGCCGAGCGGGATCGGTGCCGCAGGCTCCCACTCGGCTGGCGGAACCTACTGTCGGAACGTGGGGGAGTGTGTCGTGCGGCAAGATCACGCTCGGCAAGCGGGGTCTGCCGGCACCTTGCCTTAGAGACTAATCGGAACAATCGCCGAGGCAACTCACAATGACTTGCAGCGAGCAGATCATTAACGGATTTGCCCGATCCGCATACTTTGACTATATCCCACCTGGCAATTAGGCTAAATAGCCGGATAGCGAGGTTTGTGGCAATCCGGTGGGCTGGTGGGTGTCCTTCCGCCGGTTTTCCGCTTTGTGACGACATCAGGAATCGATCGCCGCGCCGCTTCAGGCCTGCTCAGCCGGAAAATGCGATGAAGAAACCGCTTTTGCGACGATTCCTATCCGGAGAAGTTGTTCCGTCACAACAATAGTCTGGCCGTAGCGATTTCCGATAACGACCTGCCAAGATGGCACTTGCGTGGAGAAGACCGTGACCGAAGACATCCGCGAACAATGGCGGGATCTCGTCCGCCGAAACTGCCTCCGATACGACGGGCCGGCCGACGGCAGTTGCTGGGTTCCGGAATTGGAGCGAGCCGGCCGCCAGCAGATTCACGATATCCAGTCGGAGAAGCTCTCGCTCGCCTATCGTTACTTGTGGCAGTGCAGCAGCTTTTACCGGAAGAAATTCGAAGAAGCAGGGCTGGGTCCGGAATCGATCCGTGGGCTCGAAGATCTCTCGCGCATCCCGCCGACACACCGGGAAGAGTGGCTCGAAGATCAGCGGCAGAATCCGCCTTGGGGGACGTTCTCGCCGCTGCGGCACGAAGACTGGCTCCAACGCGGCTGGATGTTCTTCAGCACTTCCGGCACGACGGCGGCCTTTCCCCGCGTCTTCCGTCACACCACGTTTGATCGCGACATTTGGACCTACCTTGGCGCCCGCGGTCTCTACTCGATGGGTATACGCCGCGGCGACATCTCCATCAACTGCTTCAGCTACGGCACGTCCGTCGCCTTCTGGGGGATGCATTACTCGCTGAGCCATATGGGCGTACCGGTGATCTCCGGCGGAGGTGCCAGCACCGAACGGCGGGCGATGCTCATCGAGAACTATAAGCCGACCGTGCTTATGTGTACTCCGTCCTATTCGCTCTACCTGGGCCGCGCGATGCAAGAGGCGGGCATGTCGCCCCGCGACAGTTCCATTCGCCTCGTGGTCGCGTCCGGCGAGCCGGGGGCCGGGGTTCCGGCGACGAAACGGCGAGTGGAAGAACTCTGGGGCGCCGAGATGCACGACCACTTCGGATGCACCGAGGTGGCCATGCCGCCGTTGGGCTACACCTGCGAGTTCCAGGTCCGCCGGCAGGACGGTCCCGTCGAGACCCATATCATGGAAGACGTGTACATCGCCGAAGCGCTCCATCCCGACACATTCGAGCCGGTTCCCGAGGGGACGCCGGGCATCCTCGTCGTCAGCAATCTCTACAGCGAAGCACAGCCGATCTTGCGCTACGTGATGGGCGACTGGATCACGATCACCACCGCGCCCTGCGGCTGCGGCAAGACGCACAAGCGGGCCGTCGGCGGACTTCGCGGCAGACACGACAAGCTGATCAAAATCCGCGGACTGATGTTCTTTCCCGCCGTCATCGAGGACGCCATTCGATGCCTGCCCGAGGTGGGGGACGAATTCCGCGTAGTGATCGACCGCGTCGACGACATGGATCAGGTCGTCGCCACGGTTGAGCCAAGCGGCCCGTGGATCGACCGCGATGCCAAGGAGCTTCGCGCACGGGTCGCGCGCGCGTTGAAGGGAAGTCTGGGAATTCGGGTCGATGTCGACGTCGTTTCGGCGGGCAGCCTCGCCCGAGCGGAGTTCAAGGCCGATCGCCTCAGCGACCGCCGACCGAAACTCGCCGTAAATCCTTCCCAATGAGCCAGGATTGCCGCAACGATCCTCTTTCGCTGTAACACACGAAGCATTGGACGCTGAGCGATGATCGAAATCAAAACCTTCGAGGACGACGCCGACGAACTGGCGCGGTTCACCAACCGTGTCTGGCAGGCGGCCTACGAAGGTCAGGTGCTTCTCCCGCTGTGGAGCGAGGCATTCCTGCGGCGGGAATTGCTCCCTGGCGACGGGACAATGCGCGACTATCTCGTGGCTGCCTACGATGGCGGCAAACTCGTCGGATTCCATCCGGCTCGCCCGATCACGGTTCGCCTGCACGGCCGTGAGATTCCCGCCACGTGGGGCTCGTTTCTCACGGTGGATCCGGAATATCGCGGACAGAAGATTGCCCAGCGGATGCAGCAGGAGTTCATTCGCCGCCATCAGGAGCGCGGCGCGCGGGTCAATTTCGGATACCTCTACATCCGTTCGGCGAAGTCGCTGGGACAGAAATTCTGGTTGAATCAGCCGAAAGGAACGGCAGTCGTCCGGAGTCTCGGCATGTGGGTTCGCGCACTGGATCATGCCGCGACAGCCCGCTTCGAGATCCACCGGCTGGAATCGTGGGGCGCCCGCGCGATGTCGCTGGTGCAGCGATCGCCCCGGCCGCCTCTCGATCCGACGGGCATTCGGCTCTGGCAACCCGAGGACACCCCCGCCTGCCTGGCGCTCATCCATCAGGCCGGCGAGGCGGCGGACCTGGCCTACTTGTGGGATTCGGCCGGGCTGGAAAGGTACTTGCACTACCCGGGGCTCTCGCAGACCGTCGTTCTTCAGGGCGAGGCGGGTGTTGCGGGCCTGGTGACCTACACGCTGCTGGAGATCCTCGGAAGGGAGCCGATGATGGTCGCCTTGATCGATCGGATCGCCTTCGGGTCGCTTCCCGGCCGCGACCGTCGACGTCTGCTGGGCGCCGCTCTCTACCAGATGAGCGGCGACGGCGCCAAAGGGGCGATGATGCTCCGCGACTCCTGGTACGGCGGTCGAACGCTGCTATCCGTTGGGTTCGTGCCGATGCATCCGGAGTACTACTATATCGGAACGTGTATGGATGAAGAGGTGTCGCTGCGAGGCATCCGGCGCATCCAAGCCTTGTGGCGATAGAACCAACGAGTTTACTGACGGCCTGACACTGCGAAGTGAGTGAGGAGGTTCCTGATGACTCCCGATCGTAATCACAATAGCAACCGATCCACCGGCGCCGATGCGGCGGGGCTTCCCCCCGGCTGGACTCCGCCCGCTACGGGAAAACCACAGCGCGTCCTCTACTTCACCCGGACCACCGGCTTCGAACATTCGGCGGTTCACCGAAATGGCAATGGGCTGAGCCATTCGGAAGCCGTGCTACTGGATATGGCCCGGCGGATCGGTATCGAACTGGAATGCAGCAAGGACGGGAGGATTTTCGACGGCGATCTGGACCGCTTCGATGCGTTCGCCTTCTATACGCTGGGCGACCTGCTGCTCACGCGCGGATACTGCCAGACGCCGCCGATGAGTCCGTCGGGGAAACAACGGCTGCTCGATGCCGTCGCGGGCGGCAAAGGGTTCGTCGGCTTCCACGCGGCCTCGGACACGTTTTACGGCAGCGGACTGGATCCCTATATCGAGATGGTCGGCGCCGAGTTCTGCGGGCACGGTCCCGAGCAACCAGGTCGCATGCGCCGCACCTCGCCGTCGTTTCCCGGGCTGGACGGGCTGGACGCGTCGCTGGAGTTCTTTGAAGAGTGGTACGCCTTCAAGAAGGTCTCGCGTCGGATGCACGTCATCTTCGCGTTAGACACGGCCGGCATGAAGAGCAACCTCTACGCCCGCCCGCCGATGCCGGCCACCTGGGCCCGCATGTATGGCAAAGGCAGGGTCTTCTTTACCTCGCTGGGCCATCGGGAGGAGGTCTGGCTGGATCCGCGATTTCAGCAGATCGCCTACGCAGGCTTGGCGTGGAGTCTGAAGAACGTCGACGCCGACGTCACCAGCAACTTCGATCAGGCGACGCCCGAGGGCGATCGCTATCGCAAGTTGCCGCTCGAGCCGGGGTGCGTCGCGAGGTAGCTTGACAGCGGCCCCTCGACAGGGTAAACCATTCTGCATACGGCTGAAGCAACGGGCATTCAGCTTCCAAGTGCGAGAGTGGGAGGCCGTGTCGTGAGCGAGACGAACGTGGTGCGTTGGGGCGTGATCGGATTGGGGTGGTTCGGCGAGATCCACGTGGACACCCTGGCGGGAATGCCCGCGGTGGAAGTCGCGGCCGTCTGTACGCGTCGGCCGGATCGATTGGCGGAAGTGGCGGATCGTTACGGGGTGCCTGCCCGCTATACCGATTACCGCGAAATCCTCGCCGACGGTCGCGTCGATGCGGTGAGCATCACTACGCACATTCACGATCACCGCGAGATCGCCGTCGCCGCTCTGGAAGCGGGCAAGCACGTCTTCTTGGAAAAGCCAATGGGCCCGAACAAGGAAGACTGCGACCGTATTGTCGAAGCCGCCCGCCACAGCCGCGGCATCTTCATGGTCGGTCATATCTGCCGCTTCGACCCTCGCGTCGCCCTGGCCAAAGAAGCGATCGATCAGGGACGGGTTGGGAAGATCTTTTCGATGCACGCCCGTCGCAATCTCTCGGCCGCCATCGGCGAAGCCAATCTCGATAAGATCTCCGCCTTGATGGGCGACGGCATCCACGACGCCGATCTCATGCTCTGGTTCGCCCAAGCCAGGCCGGTGAGCGTGTATTGCCAGCAAGTCCATCCCGGACCGTGCCGATACCCGGACGCGGCCTGGGCGATGATCCGCCTGGACAACGACGCCGTGATGGTCGTCGAGTCGATCTGGCGTCTGCCCAACACCACGCCCTACCAGATCGACGCCCGCATGGAAATCATCGGCTCCGAAGGCGCGATCTACGTCAACTGCGGCGAGGCCGGGCTGGAGATCCACGACCAGAAGGGCATCACCTTGCCCGACACGATGTATTGGCCGCAAGTATTCGGCAACCGATTCGGGATCCTCCGCTCGGAGTTGCGTTACTTCACCGACTGCGTCGCCGAAGGCCGACGGCCCGACCGCATCACCCCCGAGGAGTCGCGAATGGTCGTGGAACTGATCAATGCGGCGGAGGAGTCGTCCAGAACTGGGAAAGTGGTGGAAATAACCAAGGACAAATGACAAATGACAAATGACGAATCTCTGGTCTTTGACCACATCGGCCTGATAACCACCGAGAAGAAAGAAAACGACATCTACATCGAGCCGACGAAGGTGTGGATTACGGAATTCGACAACCATCCGTTTCGGATCGAGTGGCTCCGCTATGAGCCGGACAGCCCGGTGAGCGGACCGGTGCGGGAGAAGCCGCACGTCGCCTTCCGGGTCGACGACATTGAGGCGGCGTCGAAAGGAATGAAGGTGCTTTTGGAACCGTTCGACGTCGGGTTTGCCGTGGTCGCGTTTTTCGAGACCGAGGACGGCGCTGTTGTGGAACTTATGAAATATAAAGAGGAGTAGCCGTCATGTTGAACATCAAACGAGTCATGGTTACCGGGGCCAGCGGCAAGTTGGGCGGCCCGATGTGCGAGGCGCTGTTGGCCGAAGGCTATCACGTCATTGCCGCGGACCGTCGTCTGCCGGTGGGTGTCGATGGTGTCGAAGAAGTCCAACTCGACGTGGCGGACGACGCGGCCGTCGAGGAAGTGGTCTCGCGGAGCGATGCGGTGATTCACCTGGCTTCCTGCAAGGAGGACCGCGAGGCAGTGATCAAGGTCAGCGCCCGCGGGACATTCAATCTCTTGGATGCGGCGATGCGGACGAAGACGCCCAAGCGAGTGATTCTGGCCAGCGGCGACGCGGTCAACGGCATCTACTTCAATGAGCAGCCGGTTCCGATCACCGAATCGATGCCGATGGTGGCTTATCCCGGCTACTATGCGTTTTCCAAGGTCGTCGAGGAGACGATGTTCCAACAATACTACCATCAGGCTGGAGTGCCTGCGGTGGTGCTGCGGATGTCGTGGATCCAATCGGAGGACGACATCCTCACGCATCTGACCGTTGCCGGCGAATCGTTCGGCGTGCCCGTCTGGTCGGAATTGATGAGCGAGTCCCAACGGAGCCGGTTTGCCGCCGGCGGCGATGCTGCCGTGGCCCTGCGACACCCGGACGGCGCACCCATCCGCCGGCACATCGTCGCCGTAGAGGACTGCGTGCAAGCTTTTCTGCTGGCACTGAAGCGAGAAGGGGTGGAGGGCGAGACATTCATGATCGCCATGAACGACCCGTTCAACTACGTGGAGGCGGCGAAGTACGCCGCCCATCGGCTGGGAATCGACACGCTCGAACTCGTCGACCCAGTCGGCAAGGATTTCTGCGTCGATACGACCAAGGCTCGCTATCGACTCGGCTTCCAGCCGAAGTACGATATCTACGGCCTGATCGACAAGGCCGTGGAATTTCGCAGTTCAGGTACTCAGCGCCGAGCGCGATCCGGATACAAGGGATAGTCTTATGAGCAGTCTCGAAGGAAAAGTCGTTCTCATCACGGGCGGAACCTCCGGTATCGGAGAAGCCTGCACCGAATACTTCGCGCGGGCGGGGGCCAAGGTCGTCACCGTGTCGATTCAGACGGACGAGGGCACGGCCTTGGCCAAACGGCTGAGTTCCGAAGGTCATGCCTGTGTTTTCCGATACTGCGACGTCAGCAAAGAGGCGGACGTCAAGGCGGCGGTTGATCTCGCCGTCGCTACGTTCGGCCGACTCGACGTCGTCCACTCCAACGCTGGGGTCTTGCGAAATCAGAAGATCACCGAGCTGACCCTGGAGGACTTCCATCTGGTGATCAACGTCAACCTGCTCGGACCGGTGCTTGTCGCCAAGCATGCCATCCCGGTCATGGAGCGGCAGGGCAAGGGGGTCGTCTGTTTCACCACGTCGGTGGCGGCCGACATCGGTTTTCCGGAACACGCCGTCTACGGCGCATCGAAGGCGGCACTGGTGGCGCTAATGCGAAGCCTGACCACGGACCATAGCCCGAGGGGTGTGCGGTTTGTGGCGGTCAGCCCGGGAACCATCGACACCCCCATGTTGGCGGCGTCCTGCGCCGGTTGGGACAAGCCGAAAGAAGAACTCTACGCCGACGTCGCCCGCAAAATCCCGATCCAGCGCATGGGACAGCCGATCGATGTCGCCCGCGCCGTGGCGTTTCTGGTAAGCGACGAGGCCGGATTCATCAACGGCAGCGTTGTCCACCTGGAAGGCGGCACATTGGCACTACCTCCCTGGTAGGGTCGTGAGACAGGGCCACCAGCGATTTCGGCGATCTGCGCCGCAGGCCATCTCGAGCGACATTGGTTGACACCGAAGGATGGGCAACTAAAGTAAGCTATAGGGCTTCTCGCGTCTTTCTATCAATCTCTCTGCTTCGGCAGTGACCGGATCCTTCACGGCGGCACTATGAGCAAAGATCCCCAGGACTTCGACGACTTTGAAACGGACGAGTTCGAGGCGATGCCGGAGGACGAAATCACGTCGGAACCGGTGTTGTCCGAGGAGCCTGTAGAAGAGCCTATCGAAGTAGCCGAGCCGTTAGAGGCAGAGGAGACGTTCGAGGCGGCGACCCCGGCGGAGGAAGCGGAAGAAACGGAAGAAACGGAAGAGCCGCCGAAAAAAGGAAAAAAGTCGAAGAAGGCCAAGAAGGAAAAGAAGGCCAAGGCTGCCAGAGATGCGTCGGAGCCTGGTGGATTCGCGAAGTTCATTGGGCAGCAATTTCCCGACGTTTACTCGGTGATGCTGGTGATCGCTTTTGTGGCAATCATGATTGCGATTGCGGTGTTGGCAATCGAGTTGTCGCGTTACGACTTCGACATGAAGCCCACCGGCGCCATGCTGGTTTTCCCGCAGATCCTTGCGGAAAGCCGCTTCGTGTAGGCCAAGCACTCCGTGACCTGCGTTTGTCCGGTCGCTTCGTGTCCGGATTACCGCACTCCAGCCGGCTCCGCCGAGCTTGGCGTGGATTACACCCTCCCAAGCCACCCTGTTCTTCCCGCTTGTTGTTGGAGTACAATAAAGAGGGAGATGCCTAAGGGGCAGCTTGGAATCTCCAGTGGTGGGATAGCCTCTGACTTGGCCTCTCGATGGATTGAAAGTCCTCTGCCGGCTTGGGAGCATGCATCGCTCACAGGAAAGAGTCAGCCATGTCCCAATTACGATTGGAGCGAACCGCCGAACGGAGATCGCCGGGCAGTGCTGTCGCGCTGTCGTCGGCCATCCTGTCGATCTTGCTCGGGCTGACCGCCCTGGCCGGCTGGCACTTCAATATCGAATTGTGGACGCGAGGTCTTCACCGACTGCCCGTCATCCAATCCACCGCCGCTTTGGCATTCGTTCTCACCGGAGCGGGCATGGCATTCGCCGTTTTCGAACGACGACTGCCCGCGATGCTGTGCGGTGGGCTGGTTGCGGCGGCCGGCCTGGTCTCGCTCGCCGAAAACCTGCTGCGGATCGATGTAGGGATTGACAGGATTCTTTTGGCCGGCGCGCGATCCGGTGCAACAATCCAATCTGGCCGAATCGATTTCCAACTCTCGCTCTGCCTGGTGCTCATGGGCGCCGGCGTGGCGATCATGCCGCAGCGGGAGACGTTCCGGCAGCGCCCGTTGCTGCTTGTCCTTCTCGGTACGGGCATTTTCGGACTGGGCATCACGGGTTTCATTGGTGCGGTAGCACCGTACCAGGCGGTCTACTCGTGGATTCACTTCCCGAGGATCGCCTTGCCCTCGGCAATCGCTTTGATGTCCGTCGGCATGGGAATGGCCGACTTCGGCTGGCGCCGGCCACGCCGCAGCGAAGTGGTAATCCGCGACTTGCGCAATTCGATCATTATCTACACGACTTTCGGCATGCTCCTGATGATCGTCGTCAGCGCGCTGCTGGCCGTACTCCCCATCTATGACAAGCTTCGCGATGCCCAGCAAAACTACTTTCTGCACGCGACTCGATCGAAAGCCGGCGACGTCGAGCAGTATCTCTGGCGCATCGAAGCGATTGCACGGCAAATCTCCAGCCGCACCCACGCCCGCCGGCTTTTCGAGTCCTATCTTCGGCAGGAAATAACGAAAGAGGAGTTCGCGGCCCAAAGCAAACCCATCCTCCTCGATGCCTTGGCCGGTTCCAATGAGGCGAGAGGAATTACTCGCGCGGACAAGCAGGGCAACGTGCTTGTCACGGTGGGCGCTGCGATTCCTCGGAGTCTCTGGCCGAAGCAGACACTGCAGATCGATTCGCCGGTGTTCAACGGACCATTGGTCTACGATGGGACGCTGCAGGTGACCGTGGCCGCGACCATCCGCGATGCGAATGGCCGTCCGATCGGAGTGGACATCGTGCTGACGGAATTCCCCGACGTCGGTCGGATTCTAGCGGACGGATCAGGTCTGGGAATCGACTCGCGAATGGTACTTCAAGCGGAACCCGACGGACAACGCGCCTCGCTGGCTCTGCGAAGCCGCGATGGAACGGTCGTCTTGACCGGGCCGGACGAGTCCCACCGTCTAATCGCCGCTGCGGCGGCAAGACGAAGCGACGGCCTTCTCGACTTCGATCCCGCCCGGGAACAGCCGGTACTCGAAGCCTATGCTTCCGTGGAAGGCCCCGACTGGTTCATCCTGAGCACGGTCAAGGCCGTCAATCTCTATTACCCGGTCAACCGGCAACTGGCATTCGTGCTCGCCGTTGTGGGGGTTCTCGCAACGCTCGGGGCTCTGGGCATCTATCTGCTTCTCAGGCCGCTGACGGGCGTGATTCTGATCCAAACGGACCTGCTCGAAAAGCGGATTTGCGATGCGACCGAAGCGCTGGCCCGCAGCGAGGAACGCTTCGATCTGGCGGTGCGGGGAACGGATGCGGGCATCTGGGATTGGGATCTACGGAGCAACCACGTGTATTTCTCACCCCGCTGGAAAAGCATGCTTGGTTACGGCGAGACCGAACTGAGCGACGATTACAGGGAGTGGGAAAGCCGACTCCATCCCGATGACCGCGACCGAGCCCTGGAAGCGGTGCGCGCGTACAGGTCCGGCGAGACGCCTCACTATGAATTGGAGCACCGACTACGGCACAAGGACGGCCGCTATCGCTGGATTCTCGCCCGCGGCAAATCGGTGCGCGACGCCGCGGGCCGCCCCTATCGCATGGTCGGCTCTCACATCGACGTGACCGACCGCAAGCTTGCCGAAGAGCGATTGGAGAATACGGCGGCGGCGCTGACGCAGTCGAACCGGGATCTGGAGCAGTTCGCCTATATCGCCTCGCACGATTTGCAGGAACCGCTACGAATGATGTCGTCTTACTTGCAGACGCTAGCGCAACAACACCGAGACAACCTGCCGGCAAACGCCCAGTCGCTGATCGATCTCTCGCTCGACTCGGGTCGCCGAATGGAGCAATTGATCCACGATCTGTTGGCCTACTCCCGCGTGCAAACGCGCGAGGTCCGCCTGCGGCCGATCGACTGCAATGAAGTGTTCGAGCACGCCGTCGAGAACCTGAAGCTGGCCATCAAGGAAAGTTCCGCCCGCGTGACCGGCGACGATCTGCCCGAGGTGATCGGCGATTACACCCAATTGGTGCAGCTCTTACAGAACTTGATCGGCAACGGCATCAAGTTCCGCGGCGAGGAAGCGCCGCGAGTCCACGTTTCGGCAAGGCGGCGCGAAGGGCAATGGACCTTCGCCGTTGAAGACAACGGCATTGGTATCGACGCCGAGTATGCCGCCACGATTTTCGAGGTCTTTCAGCGGCTCCACACCAGCGAGCAATACCCCGGCACCGGCATTGGTTTGGCGGTCTGCAAACGAATCGTCGAGCGGCACGGTGGCAAGATCTGGTTTGAGTCGGAAGCGGGACGGGGGGCGGTTTTCTATTTCACGCTTCCCGCCGTCCAAACCGGCGAAGAGAGCCGCAGCAACGATTCCACCAATGAATTCGACGACAGCGCTCCTGAAAACCGCGAACCGGTGGGAGATCCAATGCCATGACGCAAAACACGGTGGGCCGGCCCATGGAGATCCTCCTCATCGAGGACAGTCTTGAAGACGCCCGCATGACGATCGAGGCTCTGAAGCAAGGACAAGTGCCAAGTCGCGTGAGCCTGGTTCGCGACGGCGAAGAAGCGATCCGCTTCCTGCACCGCATGGACATCTACGCTCGGGCCCCCCGACCCGACCTCGTCCTGCTCGATCTCAAGCTGCCGAAGAAGAGCGGACGTAAGGTGCTCGAAGAAATCCGCGGAAGCGAACAACTCGGTTCGATCCCGGTGGTTGTCTTGACCGCCTCGGAAATCCATGAGGAGATACTCCGAGAGGAGGGTTTGGAGGTCGAGAGTTACCTGCTCAAACCGGTCGATATTGACCAGTTCATCCGACTCGTAAGGCATCTCCGGCGCTATTGGATGGCAGAGATCATCCTGCCGGCGCTCGGCTGACTGTCCACAAAGCACTTTCAGCGTCCCCGCCTCGGAAGATTCCCTACCCCCTCTGTAACAATGCCATGCTGCCTTGAATGCTCTGAAAGACAGCGAGCATCGGCAAACTAGGAAATCGTGGCGGTTTCGGGGCAGAAACAGACATGCTGTCTTTGGCGAGACGCGTCGCAGGGGGCCCGAGCGGCGCGGGCGCTCGCCAAAGCGGGGCACTTGTCTGTATTCCGGGAAACCAAAGAATTCTCCGTCGGGGCAAGCATAACGACGACCAGGAGTTGGAACCATGATACGAACAGTTTTCCTTGTGGCGGTTTCATGCTGTTTCGCGGTCGGCCCCGCGTTGGCCGAGCCGTGGGCGGAGGCGATGTTCGAGCAACGGAGCCATGACTTCGGCGTTCTCGCCCGCGACGCCAGCGCGGTTTATCGATTCGAGTTGACGAACAAGTACGTCGAAGACATCCACGTCGCCAGCGCCCGATCGAGTTGCGGTTGCACGATCGTGGAGGTTGAAAAGCCCTCGCTGAAGACCCACGAAAAAGGAGCGATTGTGGCGCGGATCAATACCAAGGCATTCCGCGGCGCCAGGGGAGCGACGATCACGGTCACGCTGGACCAGCCGAGTCACGCTGTGGTCCAATTGAACGTGCGTGCAAACATTCGCGAAGACGTCGTGTTCAATCCCGGCAGCGTCCGTTTCGAATCGGTCGAACAAGGCCAGTCGGCCGAACGGTTTGTCGCGGTCAGTCGCCTCACCCGGGAAGATTGGCAGGTCGTGCGTGTCAACACATCGAACCCTTGCCTGACGGCCGAGGTGGTCAGTTCTAAACGCAACGGCCCCTGGATGACCAGTGAACTTCGTGTACGACTCAACCCGGACGCGCCGGCGGGCTACCTCAAGGACCACCTCGTGCTGATCGCCAGCGACGAGCCGTCGCGCGGCATTCCGCTGGAAGTCGAGGGACGAATCCAACCGGTTATCACGCTGAGCCCAGCGTCGTTGTTCATGGGCGTGGTCCGGCCCGGCGAAAGTGTGACGAAAAAACTCGTCGTGCAGGGGAGGGAGCCGTTTCGCATCACGTCGGTCCATTGCGGCGACCAGCACTTTCAATTCTCCGACGACGCCGGGGATCAGCCCAAGCCGCTGCATGTGATCCCAATCACCTTCGTCGCCAGCGATCTGCTTGGAAAGGTGGAGCAGACGATCCATATCGAAACAGATTGGAACCATGCCGCGTCGGAATTGTCGACGTATGCGGTTGTGGCGCAGTAAGCTAATCTTCGATAACGCTGCGATTCTGCAATAACCTGGCAACCAGGAGGCAGAGGACAGCCCAGGCGGCTCCGGCGGCCCAGCCAGCGAGAACGTCGGTTGGGTAATGAACTCCCAGGTAGACTCTCGTCAAACCGATCATTCCCGTAAGGAGTACGGCGGATGACAGGGCATAAACCTTCAGCCGCTTGCGGCGGACCAACTGTGCCAATAACGAGCCGAGCGTAAGATAGACGACTGCGGCAAGCATGGAATGCCCACTGGGAAAGCTACTGGTGAACGTCTCCGCCAGCCGCGGCACCAGATCGGGGCGGGGGCGACTGAACGTGGATTTCAACAGGTAGGCGATCGCCGTGCCCGAGAGTGTGGCAAGAAGCACGAGCCACATGGCCCCGGGGCGTCGGTCGAGCCACAGATACCCGGCCACGGCGGTAGTTACAAGCACCAACACGCCGGTTCCACCCAGAGCGGTGATGTCGCGGGCAAACTCAGTCATCCAATGCGGACCCACCGGGTTTTTCGTCGTGCCCGGCTCGCGAAACCAGAGAATGATCGCCTCGTCGACAGCCTTGGTTTCCCCTTCGAGAACCTCGTCGGCGATTTCGATAAAGACCCAGATGGCGACGGCGACCAACAGCAGCGAAATGACCAGCCACAATTGGTGCCGCGCCATTTGGATGATCAGTCTCAAGAACTTGCCTGTCATTGGGCCGGTATGTTTTCTCCTGCAATCTGGCTGATACGTTTTACCGCGACTCGCCTTACATCGTAACACCAACGAAAAGAAAACAACGCCCCCCGTCGAGTCCAAGAAGCAAAGCTCGGAACCAGTCCCCGTATTGTCAGGGCCCTTAAGGAAACTCCCGAAGTCAGGACGGCGATTCCCCCCCGGTTTATCGGCGCGGCCGAAGTGGGGATTCTGGATCGGACATTTCCGTGCTACGCTCCACACCGGCCCCAGCAATCGCTGTGCCGGCTTGAGGATCCGTCGTTCGGGGACTTGCCAATCGCCGACGTGAGGAGACAATAGGGCGGAGCCGGCCCGGCCTTGTCGCTGCTGGCGGAGACCAGATAGGAAGAAGGCCATGGAGAGCCACGTCACGGTAGCCTGATCCCTTTTGCACATCTGGTAAAGGAGACACACCATGCCCCTTTTCGCGATTCTTGAAATCGAAGAAGGTCTCACGGTGGCCGAACTGGCTCCAAGCGAACCGGCGGAGACTGCCGCCCGCGCACGGGGCGGCGTTGTCGTCGACCGCGGGCCGTATTCCGACTATCAGGAGGCCTACGACGCCATGCTGGCGCTGAACGACGAGATCGAGGAAGACGGAAAACGCTGAAGGCGTGCCGTCAGAAGATTGCTAGAGGCTGTCCGGAAACGGGGACAGCCTCTAGGATTCCACCAGCGGTTGGCAACCAGGTTCAGCGTCGGTGTACGCGTTGGCCATGATCAACGGCGGCGCGGAGACGGCAGCCATGGACGACATCCGCTCGGCCGGCACCACCACGCCACAACTGACGATGTACGATCCTACCGCCCGATTCGATAGAGGTGCGTGTCGGTGCGGATGAAAATGGCCGCATCGATGAAGGCGGGCGAGGCCATGATGCGGCCATCGAGTTGGTTTTCGGCAAGCCGTTCGAACCGATCGCCGGGACGGATAATGGTGGCGACACCCCCTTCGCTGAAGAAATAGATCCGACCGGCTGCGTACGAGGGGGATGCGGTATGGGCGCCCTCGAGCCGCTGGCTCCACTTGACCTCCCCGTTGGCGGCGTCGACGCAACTGGCGACTCCTCGGTCCGAGACGATATAGAGCCGCTGTCCGACCAGCAGCGGCGATGATCGCTGCGGGGTTCCTTGTTGCAGTTGCCAAGCCACGTGTGTCTCGGTGACATTGCCCTTTCCATCGACACGGATCGCAAGCATCCGAGCGCCGCCATAGGCTGTGCAAATGTAGACGATGCCGTCTCCATACACCGGGCGGGAGGTGTTGGAAAACGTGTCCCCGGTGTCCACGCGCCACAGTTCCTCGCCCGTCGCTGGACGGTAGGAGACAATCCACTGGGCGCCGGGCACCACCATCTGCGGGACGCCGTTGGCCGTGAAGATCAACGGGGTGCTGAATGCTTTGTGATAGGAGAGCGATGTGGCGGTGATCGGCGGACGAGGCGTCTTCCAGATCGTTTCGCCCGTGTTCTTATCCAGCGCGGCGACGTACTGCTGATCGCACCCGTCGCGAACCAGAATCAGCAGGTCGCCAAAAACGGTCGGTGAACTGCCCGGTCCGACCTGGTGTTCGACAACGAGTCGGCGAAACCAGACTTTCTTGCCGGTGGTCGCGTCGACGCAGGCCGTGCCCATGGCGCCGAAATCGCAGTAGACGCGCCCCGCTTCAGCCACGGGCGTGGGAGAGGCATAGCTGTTGGTCTTGTTCAGCAGGAGCGGCAAGTCGATCTCCGCCAATGTCGTATCGTGCAACGTTCGGCCGCTGGCCGGATCGATCGCTATCGCCTTCAGTGCCACGTGATGCGCGACGTAGGTGTTGGAATCGGGCTGGTCGGTTCTCGCCCGCGCTTTTTCGAAATCTCCCGGCAAGGCCGGCGTTTCCACCGCGGTTGTCAGCCAGATCCGGCCGTCGAGCACCACCGGCGAGGACCAACCGCGGCCCGGGATGGGAGCTTTCCAGACAAGGTTGTCCTTCTCGCTCCACTGAAGCGGCGCGGCGCCGACTGTCGCGTGCCCCCGACCTCCCGGCCCACGAAATTCAGGCCAGTCTTCTGCATGGCCGTCAGCAAGGGGTATCAGGAGCGTCAAAACCGCCGGACCGATGAATCGGCGAACGATATCCCTCATGTACCCAAGTCCTCACAACGCGGCTGGAATCATTAACCGACCTGACGCACCACGCCGACGACAACCCCCAGCACCTGCGCATTCTTCACGTAGATTGGTTTCATCGACGAGTTGGACGGTTCGAGGCGGATGCGACGCCGTTCCGGATACCATCGCTTCAGCGTCGCTTCGTTCTCGTCGGTCATCGCCACCACTATGTCGCCCTTAGTGGCCACATTCTGCTTGCGGACCACCACGTAGTCGCCGTCGGCGATCTGGTCCTCGATCATCGAATCGCCCTGCACCTCCAGAACGAAGAGATCCTTCGTCGAATTATCAAACAGCTCCGCGAAATCGACCCGCTCGGTTTGCTCGACCGCTTCATGGAGCACGCCGGCGGCGATGCGGCCGGCCAACGGCAATCCGCGCCGATTGGTCGGCTCCGAGGCCAGTTGGATCGCCCGCGACATGTTCGGCTCGCGAGTAATGAGGCCCTTCTTCTCCAACGCCTTCAGATGGCACATGACTCCATTGGGAGATTTGATGCCGAAGTGCTCGCCAATCTCACGCACCGTCGGGCCGTAGCCGCGGTTGCGGATCTTGTCGCGAACGAATCGATAGACGAGATTCTGTTTCTTCGTGAGGAGTTCGGTGGTTTTCATGGATTGTCCCCCTTGCTTCCAGTAATAGGTTCAGCCGAAACACTCATGGACAATCGTACAATATACGAGTGTACAGAGTCAATAGAAGCCGCCGCAAGCGTCGCCAGAGGGGGGGGTCACTTCCCCGGCACGCTGCGTGCCTTCAATCCTTTCGGTGCCGGTCGCGGCTCGAACGGCGCGAGCGCCGCCTGCCGGACGCATTGCTCGAAGCCTTCCAGACAGGAATACCGCTCATCCGGAGGGGCTTGGATAACCACGACTTGAAAACCGCCGGCGAGAATCGCCCCATCGATCATCAGGTTGTCGATCAGGTCAAAATCTTCGACGAGAAGCCCATCCGGATCCTCCATGCCTTGCCCGGGCGCCCTCGGACGCAGTCCCCCGGCAAAGCACCGCGCCGTGCGATCCAGCAGCGAACCGCCAACGTTGGTATAGCCGAGGACCGGCTTGCCCATCGCCCGCATAAAACCGAGTTCGTAAGCCGTACCCGGATCCACGCTGGGGGACCGGAAGGGAGTCAGGTTGGCAATCGCCAGATCACACGATCGCATGCATCGTTCGTTCGAGCGGCTGATCCGCCGGCCGAGGTTTTCCAGCGCGATGGGCGCCGAATCGAGATGGCTCTCCAACGGAGAGACTCCCTCGAAGCCAAACCGCCGGCAGATCTCCCGCTTGGCTCGAAAGACGGCCTCCGCATCACGGAGAAAGACCTCGGGGCCGGCGAGATAGACCCGCTTTTTCATCGTCGCAACACCTTCGTGGCAGTAGCGCTTTCGTGCCGCATTCTACAACCCGAACGCCTTCTGCATCTGCTGGCGGACTTGCGTCAGCCGTCCGACATCGCCCCCCTTCACTTCCGCCGTGGCCCAGCCGGCAAAACCGATGTCGTCGAGGGCTTTGCGGACCTGATCCCAGGGGAGATCGCCTTCGCCGATATCGGTGAACTTGTTCTCCGCGCGGCTGAAGCCCTTCACGTCGAGCTTCACACAGCGGCGACCGAAGGCACGAATCCAGTCGCCCGGCTGGCCGTATTTCCAGTGGTTGCCGATGTCATAGTACATCGCCACCCAAGGACTGTTGAAGCTGTCGATGAACCGCACGAACTCCTCGGCGGTCTGCTCGGGCGGAGCCTCGTGGTCATAGAACATCTGGTTCCAGACGTTTTCGACGAGAATCGGCTGGCCCAACGCCGCCGCCAGCGGGATAAGCTTCTTGATTTCCTCGCGGCAGCGTGCTTCGATCACGTCGGCCGGACCGTCGCTGCCCCGCCCCAGCACGATCAGGACGCCGCTGCCTCCGGCCGCGTGCGAAACGCGGAGGCAGTGCTCGATATTGGCCACCCCGCGGGCGCGCTCCTCGGCGTCAGCGCTGGTCAGCCGCTGCTTCCAGTGGTCGTGATTGATCGCGTTATGAACAAACACGCCCGACTCTCGCACCGCGTCGCGAGCCTGCTCGGGCGTGAACTCGCCGGCCTGGTCGAAGTCCACACCATCGAAACCCGCCTCGCCGGCCATACTCAGCCGCCGGGCCAGAGACAACGGCTTGCCGTCTGCCTCCCGCGCGATCATGCCCAGCTTGCAGGAGAGGAGGAGCCGCTTGCCCGCCGGTAGGGCGACAACTCCGGCCGATTCGGTCTTTGCGGGTTCAGCGGCACCCCGCGCCATGGTGGACATGCCGATCGAGGCGGCGCTCGCCGCTAAAAAACCGCGGCGACTGAGAATGGGACTCTTGCCTTGCATGGTGTACCTCTTCAAGAACGAGCGGCTACTTGTTTACAATCTTCGGTTCGTCGACGCGCTTGTGCTCCAGTTCCGCAAGTTCGCGGACCCAAATGTTGCGGAAGCGCACGGGGTTGCCGTGGTATTGCAGACCAATCGGGCCTTTGTCGGGATGGGCCGTGTAGGCCGGTGCGCGATGGTACGGAGTATCGCCTTCCAATTGGAAATGGTTTTGAATCACGACACCGTTGTGCAGCACCGTGACGAAAGCCGGGCTGAGCAGCTTGCCATCGGCATCGAAACGGGGGGCCTTCCAGATGATATCGTAGGTTTGCCACTCGCCCGGCTTGCGGCAGGCGTTGACCAGTGGCGGATGCTGCTTGTAGATGGCGCCGCATTGTCCGTCGAAGTAGGTCTCGTTCTGATAAGAGTCGAGGATTTGCACTTCATAGGTGTCCATCAGAAACACGCCGCTATTGCTTCGCCCCTGCCCGTCGCCAGTGACTTCTTCAGCCGATGCCCATTCCAGGTGAACTTGGCAATCGCCGAAAGCATCCTTGCTCTTGACGGCCCCCGGTCCCGCCACGACGTAGCCGTCCTTCACCGTCCATTTCTCGGCCCCCTCCCACTTCGACAGGTCGGTTCCATCGAAAAGAACCACGGCGTCCGAGGGTGGGCCGCCCGGCGCGCCCGGATCGATCACGGCGGGCTTGGCCCACTCGATTCCACTCAAATATTCCGCCGCTACCGCGCCCGGCGCGGCGACGAAGGCCACGATTGCAGCAGCCAGGGCCGCCGCCGTCAGAGTTCTCTCGATCATTGCATCATCTCCTCTCAGCATCAAATAAAAACATCACGGGTGCCCATCGGGATTCCTCGCCCGTAGCGGACGGGAAATTCCAGAATAACCCGCCCGACCGGCCAAGGGAAGCCCACGGCCCAGGTATGTCACGCTTTCCAGCCTGACGCGGCATTACGATCCGGTTCGTACCGCCGCCCCGGCTCACGGTCCGGCTGAAAAGCCTGACGTACATGGCTGCATGACCAATCCGGGTAAAGATTTCTCGATCTGTCCATTGCAGGCTTGCCTTGCCGCCGCTCA
Source organism: Rhodopirellula sp. (assembly GCA_012728855.1). GTDB lineage: Bacteria > Planctomycetota > Planctomycetia > Pirellulales > Thermoguttaceae > JABWBD01. Next base: position 30,677 of record JAAYEH010000400.1, read on the forward strand.
TACTGAGACAATCGGTCCGCCAACGATTCGAGAAAACCCTCGCCGCCATTCCGGGAGACGATTCATGCGGATTGCGTTTGTCCTCCTCAACCTGCTGCTTGCCACCGCCATAGCATCCGGCCCAGCGGCTCTTGCGGCCGATGCCACGTTTACCCTCGCCGCGCCCGACTGCCTGGCCACGATCCTCGTACCCACCGGCGAGCCGAACTGCGTCGTCCTGGCCGCGGGCGATCTTGCCGGCGACGTGGAGGCGATCACCGGCCGCCGACCGGCCATCGTCCGGCAATTGACCGACTCGGCCGCCGACTGCGTCCTGCTCGCTTCGGTCGACCGCCCCGAATCGGCCCGCTTGCTCAACGGCTTCGCCCCGAAGCTCAACGAGGAAATCGCCGGCCAGTGGGAAACCTACCGCGTCCGCACGGTAGCGGCCAAGGCCGGCCCGGTGCGACGGGCTCTGGTCATCGCCGGCAGCAATGAGCGGGGAACCATGTTCGGACTGTACGCCTTTCTTGAACAATGCCTTCAGGTCGACCCGCTCTACTTCTGGGCCGACCGCCCCCCACAGCCGCGCGACCGCCTCGCATTTGCCGAAGTCCATATTGCGGCTGCCGAGCCGACATTTCGTTACCGCGGCTGGTTCATCAACGACGAAGACCTTCTCTCCGAGTGGCGTCTCGACGGTGGTAAACGCGACATCGACTATCCGTTCTACGAGCAGGTCGTCTCCCCGGCGGTCTCGGCGCGGGTATTCGAGGCCCTCTTGCGGCTCCAGCACAACCTGGTAATTCCCGCCTCATTTGTGGACATCCGCAATCCCGACGAGGCGAGGCTGATCGACGAAGCAACCCGCCGCGGCCTGTTCGTCTCCATGCACCACGTTGAGCCGATGGGAGTCAGTGGCTTCGGCTTCCTCAACTATTGGCGCGATCACGACCAGGAAGTTCCTTTCTCTTACACGCGTCATCCCGACAAGTTCGCCCTCGTTTGGGAGGACTACGCCCGCCGCTGGGCCGAATACCCCAACGTGATCTGGCAGATTGGCTTGCGGGGCATCGCCGACCGTCCCGTCTGGGCAAGCGACACCGCGGCGCCCGAATCCGAAGCGGAGCGCGGGCAGATGATTGCCTCGGCCATGAAGAAACAATGGGAGATCATCCGCCGCGTCGATCCCCGGCCCGATCCGCCCATCACAACCACCTTGTGGATGGAAGGCTCGCGGTTGCACCATGAGGGCCATCTGAATTTCCCGCCGGGCGTGGCGGTGATTTTTTCCGACAACAGCCCCGGCTGGCAGCTCCAACCCGACTTCTACGAGGTGCAGCGCGAACAGCGGCGGCCCTACGGCGTCTACTACCACCAGCAGCTTTGGGGCAGCGGTCCGCACCTGGTACAGGGCGTGTCGCCGCGGCGGATGTACGATATCTTCCGGCAGGTCGTCGATCGCGGTTCGACGCACTACGCGATCACCAACGTCGGCAACGTGCGGGAATTCGTGTTGGGTGTGGATGCCGCGGCCCGCATGCTCCGCGACTTCGACGGCTTCGATCCCGACCGTTTCCTGACCGACTGGTGCCGGCAACACTTCGATCCCGCCGCGGAAGCCGCCGAGAGAGCGTATCGAAAGTTCTTCGACAGTTACGTCGACGACGAATCGGCCGGCCGCCGCGAACAGCTCGACGGCGAAACCCTCCACAGTGGTCGTCGATTTCTCGAACAAATGATTGCCGGCCTGGAAGGCGGCAAATCCAAGCCGTTTTCAAGCCCCGACAAGATCCGGCAGCGTCTCACCGAAGTCCGCCGCCACCGCGCCGCTCTGGAACTGGCCGGCGCGGAGATCGATCCGATCCTCAACCAACTCGCCGGCACTGCCCGGCGGTTTTTTGAAACCAACTTCGTCGCCCAATACAAGATCTTCCACGGTCTCCTCACCTGGTTCGAACACACCCTTGAATCCGGGCTCGCCTTGGCCGACGGGCAATCGACCCAGGCGCTGGAAGAACTCCGCGAGGCCCAATCCGCATTTGTCGAGATCCGCGCGGGCCAAGCCCTCGCTTCCCGCGGCCCGTTCGAAAACTGGTATCGCGGCGACCGCAAGATGAATCTCGACGGCGCTGAAGAGCTAACGGACAAAGCCATTCAGAAGCTTGTGTCCAGCGACCGCTCCTTAACAGAAACGCTTTACCCACGCCGAAAGGTCCGCCAGAAACCGCGAGGGATCGGGCTCAAATTCCAGCGTATGCCCCGCCTCGGCGTATTCGAGGATCCGTTTGTCTTCGCAGGCAATCTGTTCCACAAAACGGCGGACGCGGTCGTTGTCGACGATCGGGTCGCCGCCAGCGAGCAGGCATAGCGTTGGTGTCCGGATTGCTTCGGGCGACTCGGTTGCATACGCGGCCAGGCGCAGATTGGCTTCGGCAAACCGCAGCGTGATGGTCCGCAAGGCCAGGGGGTCGGTCCGGACATACTGTTGACCAATCCGTGACGGTGTGAATAGAGAGGGAGCCTGCAAGGGAATCGCCACACGCCGGGCCTGCCATCCCGCCCGTACCGCCAGGCGAAGTGCCAGCCGCCTTAGGCCACTGGGCGTCTGCCGCGCGTAGAGCCCGGGACAGAGCATACCGACTGCAGCAAGCAAGTCGCGGCGCCGCCTCGCCACCGCGGTCGCCAGCACGCCTCCCCAGCTAATCCCCAACAGCAGCCGCGGCACGTCGCCGGGCAACTGCTCGAGGTACGCTTCCACGTCGTCCAGCCAGGTCTCCATCATGCGAACATCGCCCCGCTGGGCCAGGTTCAACCCGGAACCGCGCCGGTCGAGGAAATGGACCTCGAAGCCCTCGCGGGCCAGGTGGCGACAGCTTCGCGGATACCAGCCGGCATGGCTGACGATCCCATGCAGGAAGACCAGCCTTGCCGCCGGCGACGGATGCTCCCAGACGTGGGCGACAAAACGGTAGCCGTCGTTGGCCGTGAAGAACCTCAGTCGCGCCGCCGAAAGCATGAGTTCAACCCAGCCGGTAGGTTTGCTTCTTGACAACGAAGCGTTCGAGGATCTCCGGGCAAACCGTCACGCCCAAGCCCGGTCCGCCCAACGCCCGAGCGCGTCCGCCGTAGCCGAAGGTGATGTCCTCGCGGGTAAGTCGTGTGCGCAGCACGTGGCGGTCGTACGAGCCTTCCAGGTAGCGGATTGGTGCGACCGTGCAAGCCCAGTGCCGGCCCGCCGCCGACAAGATGCCCGACTCTCCCGGATGGCATCCCAACTGGAATCCGATTCCGGCGTTGCGTGCGAAGGCCGCCAGTCGCAGACTCGCCAGAAACCCGCCACATTTCGACAGCCGAATATTGAACAAGTCGCAGGCGCCCAACCGCACGGCTTCCTCGGCGTCGACCATGCTGGTGAGCGACTCATCGAGCATCATCGGCGCCGGTAGTCGTCGGCGCAGCTCGGGCATGGCGGCCAAATGCCCGTGGGCAAGAGGTTGCTCCACGGAGGAGACCCGGCAGGCCAGCAGTGGCTCGATTTTGGCGACGGCGTCGGAGGGACGAAATGCCGCGTTGGCGTCGATGCGCAGATCCATCCGCGGGCCGATCCAGCGGCGGATGGTCCGCAGCCTTTTGGGGTCGTCGGCGCCGGCAACGCCTACCTTCACTTTGCAGTGCGCGAAGCCGTAGGCGCGCATCTTCAGCGCGCTGATTCGTTCGGCAACGGCCCCCTCGGCCATCACCGCGCCCGAATAGCGGACCGTTGGTTTCGATGACCGCAATTCCTTGGCGGGACCGTATTGCTGCGTAACCGCGCTGAGCGGTTCCTCGAACAGCCGGCCATAGGCATCGAGCACACTCAATTCCACGGCGCAGCGGAGGGCGTTGCTGCGGCACTGGCGGGGATCCTCCTCGTCCACCGCCGGCCGAAAACGCTCACAGAGGCCCAGAACATCGCCCCAGCCGCCACAGTCGCAATCCAGTTGATCGATCACCCGCGTCGACCTCAACTGCGCGAGCGCCCCCTCCGGCGTCTCGCCGGTGACATAGGGCCGGGGCACTCCTTCGCCCCAACCCTCCGTCCCGTCCGTCAGCCGGCAGCGGACCAAGAGATTGGCGCTTTCCCGTCGCGTATGCGAGGCGTGCTTGATCTCTCGCTTCAGCGGCAGGTTGACCAGATACACGCACAACTCGACGATCCGCACGGCAGCGATGCTCCGCAGCCTGGTTTTCAGGCAAACTTGGTCAGTCCGGGCACCGCGATGTCGTACTCGCCGCTGGCGTTGGGTTTCAGCGGCGGCTCGACGTCCCAATCGTAACGAGGCAGTTCCATCGAGTGCGTCGAGTTCCAAGCCTGTTCCCAGGTGATCTCCTGCCCCGTATGGCAGACAAACTGGCCCAACAAAGCCAGCATCGTGCTGCCGACCATGTACTCGCCGTTGTTGATCGGCTTGCCCGCGCGAATCGAGTCGAACAACTCCTGATGCTCGACATCGTACATATTGGTCTTCGGGCCTTCGTACTGCCACGGATTGGCCCCCTCGATCGTGCCGGAGAGCAGGGAAGCAAACCCCTTGGTGCCGCAGATCTTGTCGGTCATTTCGTTGTAGCAACCGACCTGATTGCGACAAATGCCGAAAGTCCGGACGCCGTTGGCGTACTCGTAGACGATCGCCTGGTGATCGAAGAGGTCGCCGAACGACTCCCCGAAGCAGGCGGCTCGGCCGCCGACGCCCCAGGCCTTCACCGGCGGCTCGTCGTGCATCGCCCAGGCGCCCTTGTCGATGCTGTGGATCAACTGCTGCAGCGTCTGATCGCCGGCCAGCCAGTTGAAGTGATACCAGTCGCGCATCTGCCACTCGAGTTCCGACCACTCGGGATTGCGCTTGTGGACGTGGTAGGGGCCGACGGCATAGGTTTCCTGGATCGTCACGATATCACCGATCTGACCGTCGTGGACCCGCTGCATCGTCTCGCGGACGATCGGGTTGTAGCGATTGCACAGTCCGGAGACGATGCTCAGCTTCTTCGCTTCGGCTTTCTTGCAGATCTCCCGAACCCGCTTCAATCCCGGCACGTCGAGCGAGTGCGGTTTCTCGCAGAAAACATGCTTGCCGGCGTCCACGGCCGCTTCGAGCATACGAGGATGGAAATGCGAGGCGGCCGCGATGAGCACCACATCGATTCCGCTGTCGATCACTTTGCGGTAGGCGTCGAAGCCGACAAAGCAGTGGTCGTCCGCCACGGCCACCTGCTCGGGCTTGATCTTCTTCAGCCGGTCGCGGCTGCCGCGGACTTTGTCTTCGAAGACGTCGGCCATGGCAACGAGTTGGATATCCGTGCCGGCGTTCATCGCGTTTACCGCGGCGCCCGAGCCGCGCCCGCCGCAACCGATCAGTCCGATCTTGAAGCCACCGTCCCCGGCGGCGTGGGCGAATCGCGAGACGGGAAGCGTGGCCGCCATCGCGGCCCCGGCTGTCAGGGCGGTCTTCTGGAGAAACACACGACGAGAAGGTTGTCCGTGATGTGATGTGCTGCGCGGTGGGCTCATGACAAATCCTCGCTGGTGGGAATAGAGGTGGGACAATTGGTTAGCATCGGCGAATGAATAACTGTCGCAAAATCGACGCGGGAGGGGGTCGGGAGTCTTTTTTCGTGTCGGCCGGGCGACGCTTTCGTGTATGGACAGACGCTTTTCCGGCCGACACGAAAAAAGACTCCCGACCCCCTCGGCCCCACCCAGTTCTTCATTCGCCGATCCCTGGCAGCCAGGCTGCTGGCAACCCACAGAATACCCCACCTGCCGACCGGCGGCAATTGTGGGCATCCCGAGCAGCCCGGTTGCCGCGGAGCAGCCGCGCTGTTGGTCGAACGATCAGCCCTCGCGACCCTGCCTTCCAGGGGGGTGTTTTCTCTTCAATCCGGCCGTTGCCTTACTAATCTGGCTCAATCCGTCACCAAAATGGTTGACACGGGCGTGCGGCGAGGCGAAAAAGGGTGGTTGTCGGGGGCACGTTTGAATCCCGGGAGCCGTTCCGTTCGTTCTCATCTGCCAAGGGGAGCTTCGTATGACTTCGATCTCTGGCACGTCGTTTCGCGGTCCGGTTCGTCTGGCCCGCCCTTTCGTGGCCGTCCTTTTGCCGAGCGCGTTGGCCGTCGCGCTGTTGTCCGGCTGCGGCGAACCGCCGCCGCCTCCGGCGCCGCCCGCCCCGGAAACTCCCGTGGTCGAGGCGCCGAAACCCAAACCGATTGAATTGGCGGAATTAGCTCCCATCACTCTCACCCCAGGCGAGAGCGCCGAGGTCGAGGTGAACGTTGTGCGCAACGACAACACCGGCCCAATCCAAATCCAGGTCGTCGAACCGCCTCAGGGCGTTACGGCGGAAGCGGTCGAGATCCCCGCGGACGCCTCGTCCGGCAAGTTGAAAGTGGTCGCGGCCGAGTCATTGGGCGATGAGAAGTTGATGACCACGCTCCGCGTGACCGCCAAAGTCGGAGAACAGCAATCCGAACGCAATTTGGGACTAACGGTCAACAAAATCAATCTCCCCAAGCTGGCATCGCCCCCGCCGACTTTGCTGCAACCCGGCGCGAGCAAGACGGCCGAAGTGAAGATCGACCGCAACGGCTATACCGGCCCTCTCGAACTCACCCTGGAAAACCTGCCGGCGAAAGTCACCGGCACGGTCGAGAGCGTCGCGGCGGACAAGAGCACGGCCAAACTGGAGTTGAATGCCGCCGGCGATGCCCAGAACGTCACGCAGCCGGCTCGGGTCGTTGTCAAGCTCTATGGCCGGACCGTCGCCGCCGACGTGCCGATTCAGGTCGATCGAACCCCGTACAAGGTCGAGTCCTTCAAGGCCGTTTCGATCAAACCCGGCGAGACCAAGGAGATCAAAATTCCCATCCAGCGGAACAGCTATACCGGCCCGCTGGACTTGAACATGGCGGACCTGCCCGAGGGAATCACGGTTTCCAAGGTACAGGTCGCCGCCAATCAGAAAGAAGCGACACTGACACTGAAGGCGGCTCCGGACGCCAAAGAACGAGTCCGCTCGGCGAAGGTCGTTTCGACCGGCGGCGTCTTGAGCAGCACCGATCCGATCATTCTGCGCATTTCCACCGAAGGCAGAGGTTTTCTGCCGCCGGAATTCGCCGCCAACCCCGACGGTTCGGTTCTGCTCCGCCGCGGTTCGTTCGGCGGCAGACTCACCGCCGAGTCGAAACAGGCTCTATTGGACGCCTTCGGCGGCACGGCCGAATCCGAAGCGGCCGTGATGCGCGGACTGAAATGGCTTGCCGCACACCAGCAGCCCAACGGGAGCTGGAAGCTCAAGGGCTACGGCGAAGGCATCGAGGGTTGCGACTGTGTCAGCGATGCCGAGAAGGAAGTGGTCGACTACGATACGGCGGGCACGGCCTTCGGCCTGCTGCCGTTTTTGGGCGCCGGGGTCACTCACAACCGCGCGCCGGAGAGCCCGCCCGAGTTGGCCCAATACAAGAGCGTCGTCGAAAAGGGCCTCGTCTTCCTGGGCCAGAGCCAGATCGCATCGAAGAAGGAGAGCGAGGACGGCAGTCTGGGCGGAAACATGTATGCCCACGCCCTGGGGACGATCGCGCTATGCGAAGCCTACGGCCTTTCCGGCGACGAGCGGCTGAAGGTGCCGACGCAGCGAGCGGTGATGTACATGATGAACGCCCAGCACAAGGAGGGCGGCTGGCGCTACGGCTACAACCAGGCGGGCGACATGTCGGCCACCGGCTGGGTCTTTCTCGCCATCCGCAGCGGGCAGCTTGCCGGGCTGTCGATCAAACGCGACCCGCTCGTCCGCGCCGAACGCTTTATCGAATCGTGCGCCTGCGGCCCGGAAGGGGCGAAACTCACCCGCTTCTGCTACATGCCAACCCAAGAGCCCAAGCCGACGCCCACCCTCACCGCGGCCGGAATGCTCACGCGTCAGTACCTTCTCACTCCCAAAGACGACCCCCAACTGGTCGAGGGGGTGAAGTATTTGATGGAGAACCTCCCCCCCGAATCCGGGACGGCGCTGGGACCGATCTACTATTACTACTACGGCACCCAGGTGTTGCACCACATGGAAGGTCCGGAGTTCGACCTCTGGAACCATCGCATGCGCGAGCACTTGATCCGCACGCAGCAGAAGGAAGGGCATAAGACCGGCAGTTGGGATATCGCGGGAGCGCCTTGGGGCACACGCGGCGGGCGGATGTATACCACGTCGATGGCCCTGATGACGCTCGAGTGCTACTACCGTCATCTGCCGATGTACCGGCCGGTGAAACGGGTCGCGGAATAGCTGTCCACCGGCGAACCATTCCAGCAGCCCGGCTGATCGCTTCGGCTCAGCCGGGCCGCTGATTCTGGCACGGTGTAGCGCCGCCCTAAGGGTGGGTGCCGAAGAACTCGGTTGCATGGTGGTGTGGTTTCGTCGAGCCATCCACCAGGAGACATGGTTTCATTACTACTCCAGGTAGTTTTGCGGACTGAGACGATCTTTCCGGCGGCGACTTCTCGCTATTTTGCGCAGACTGCGCGACTGTCTAAACTTATTGCCGCTTGCTGCCGATCATGTTTGGATGCGGCGGATTCTTTCCCCACCCCTCCTTGCGCGCAGAACTCCTCATGGGACGCATTCAGACGAACATCGGCCTGATTACCGGCATGGCGATCGGAGATACGGTCGACCAACTCATGGCGCTGGCGGCCGCGCCCCGCGACCAGTTGGCTGCGCGAACCTCGCTGCTGGAGAAAGAACAGGTTGCGGTCACAGAACTCTCCGCCATGTTGCTGGCGGTCCAATACGTCACCGACAATCTCGGCAAGGCCGACCTATTTGAAAGGTCGCAGGCCACCAGCGGCGCCCCCGATTTTCTTGCGGCAACGGTCACCGGCAAGCCCGCCAACGGGCTGTATCAATTCACCCCGCTGCGAACCGTGCAGTCGCAGCAGTTGCTCAGTTCCGGTATCCGCTCCGACAGCGAGCCGATCGGCGCGGGCACGCTCCGTTTCCGCTTCGGCAGCAACGTGCAGCGGAGCGCCACTTTGGATCTGATCGGCGGCGGCGAGGGGATCGCCCGCGGCAAGATCCGTGTAACCGATCGCAGCGGCGCCAGCAGCGAAATCGACTTGTCCAGAGTGCAGACGATCGACGACGTGCTGGAGGCAATCAACACCGCCTCAGCCATCAACGTCACCGCGGTAGCCCAGGGAGACAAGATTCGTCTGGTCGACAACACCGGCCAGGCCGTCTCGAATCTCAAGGTGCAGGAGGTCGGCCGCAGCACGACGGCGGCTTCGCTCGGGCTGGCCGGCATTGACGTGGCCGGCGACGTGGCCGACGGCCAGGACATATTCCGGCTCACGCGGGAGATGGAACTCGACGCACTGAACGACGGCAACGGCGTGCGGGTCAGCGTCTCGCTGCCCGACCTCGAGTACAACCTTCGCGACGGCACCCACGGCACGATCGATCTGTCGCCGATTGTCAGCGGCAGCAGCGAGGTCCAGCGCGAAACCACGCTGGGCGAAATGCTCGACGTCATCAATCAAGCCGCACCGGACAAGCTCAAGGTCGAGATTGCCCCCGGCGGCGATCGCCTGATCGTCACCGACCTGACCGAGGGAGAAAACCCCTTCACCCTCACTTCTCTCTACGACTCCAAAGCGGCCGAAGGACTTGGCATCGACGGCGGGTCCGTGGACGGCACGATCACGGGCCGCCGACTGCTGGGCGGGCTGAAAACGGTGCTTCTTTCCAGCCTCAACGGCGGCAACGGGGTCGGCGAACTCGGCCTTCTGGAGTTGACCGACCGCGGCGGGGCCTCGGATACCGTGGATCTCTCCGGGGCGGAGACCTTGCAGGACGTCGTGGACGCGATCAACGCCTCGACCGCCGGCATTACCGCCCGGATCAACGATGCCCAGACCGGAATCGTGCTGAGCGACACGACCGGTCTTTCCAACGGTTCGATGGTGGTTGCCGACGGCGACGCCACCGAAACCGCAGGCAAACTCGGGATCGCGGTCAATGGCGACGTCGCCAAGATCGACAGCGGCGACATGCATCTGCAGGTCATCGGGCACAACACGCGCCTGGAGGATCTCAACGGCGGCGCCGGGATGGCCAAGGGAAAACTCACCATTACCGACAGCACCGGATTGAGCCGGACCCTCGACCTTCGCGGCGACACGATCCAGACGGTGGGCGACGTGATCACCGCCATCCACCGCTTGGGCGTGGCAGTGCGAGCGGAGATCAACGAGACCGGCGACGGGATTCGCCTCCGCGACATCGGCGGGGGCGACGGCCGGCTCCGCGTTATCGAAAACGGCTCCACCACGGCGGCCGACCTTCATATCCTCGGCGTGGCCGAGGACGTGGAAATCGACGGAGAGACGAAACAAGTGATCGACGGCAGCGGCACCTACACGGTCACGCTCGATGATGACGATACCTTGGACGATCTGAAGCGTAAGATCAACAATCTCCAAGCCGGCGTCGCCGCTTCGATCTTCGTCGACGGTTCGAGCAAGCCCTACCGGCTGGCGCTGACCAGCCAACGCGCGGGAGAAGCCGGCGCAATGGTCATCGACGCCTCCGACTTCGGTTTTTCCCTGCAGGAGACGGTGGCAGCCCGCGATGCGCTGTTGACATACGGCCAGAGTGGCATCGCCGGCGCTGAAGTGCTGGTGTCGTCCACGTCGAACTCGTTCGACAACCTGGTCGATGGCCTGCGTCTGCAGGTGAAGCAGGCGTCGGCATCGCCGGTGACCGTTTCGATCGCCACCACCGACACCGACTTGACCGCCAGTGTCCAGGCGATGGTGGAGAACTACAACCGCTTTCGAACCACGCTTGCCAAGTACACGGCCTACGATCCCGATCAGAACGTGAAGGCCGTGTTGACGGGCGATTCCGCCGCCCTGCGACTCGATACGGAACTGTCGCAACTGTTGAGCGGCCGGATCCTGGGGGCGGGCTCGATTCAATCCGTCGCGGAACTGGGGCTTACCTTCAACGACGACGGAACGCTCGCTTTCGATTCGGCCAAACTCAAAGCGAAGTTCGCCGCCGATCCCGCCGCCGTGAAGGCGTTTTTCACGACGGCCCAGACCGGGCTATCGGCGCGGTTTAAGACGCTGAGCGAGCAATTGGCCAATCCCGACAACTCCCTCCTCTCGCACCGATTCGACGCCTTGCTCTCGAAGATCGAGCAGAACAGCCAACGAATCGAACTGATGGATGCGCGATTGGAGAAACAAAGAGAGCAGATGCTGATGAAGTTCTATCGCATGGAACTGGCGATCGCCAAGATTCAGAGCAACATGACTGCGATCGAATCGATCCGACCGCTGCCGTCGATGCTCGGCAGCGGCGACGAGTGAGTTGGAACAGGGGGGCCGGGCCAAGGATCCTCGTTCCCACTTCGGCGGATTCGGCTCGGATTTCACATCACGGAAAGGAATCAGAATGTCGTTCTCGGCGCAAGATAACTACCTGACGACGGAAGTGCTCACGGCCACACCGCAGCGGCTGCAACTTTTGCTCGTCGAAGCGGCGATCCGCTGCTGCGGGCAGGCGCGCCGGCATTGGGCGGACGAACAGTCGCTCGAGGCCAGCGAGTCCCTGATCCATGCCCAGAACATCGTCACGGAAATGCTCACCAGCTTGAATCACCAGGGGGACGAAACGGCCAAGAAGCTGGCCTCGGTCTACCTCTTTGTCTTTCGAGCCCTCACCGAGGCCAACCTCGAACACGACGAAGACCAACTGAACAGCGCGATTCGGGTGCTGGAGACCGAACGGGAGACCTGGCAGCAGGTTTGCCGGAAGTTCGGCAGCAGCGAAGCCTCGCAATCGGCGGGCCATGTGTCGTTATCCAATATCGCCGCCTCGCCGGCCGCCCCACTGGTCAGCTTCCCCGAGATCGCCGACGCGACGTATGGCGGCTTTTCGGTGGAAGCGTGATATTGCCCGCGCAAAGGGGTCGGGAGTCCTCAGTAGAGCAGGAACTTGGCTCGCCGCTGGAGAAACACCTGCCGTTCCGGCTCGTACAACGAGACAATTTCCTCCACGGACTTCCCGGCCAGCAGCGCCTCATGAACCTGTTTGTTGCCCAACAGATGAAGATACTTTTCGGCGGCCCATTGGTCGGGGAAAAGAATCCGAAGCTGGTGGGCCACCTCCAGCCCCATGCGGACTGACTCCAGCGCCTTGCGATCCGTGACCGTGATGCGGACGCCGCGGCAGCGATTGCCGCCGTAGACGCTGGAGTCGGGGGTAAACTCGTCGGGTTCGAAGCGGACTCCCGCCATCGCCGCCGCGTTGAGCTTGTCGGCGAGCTTTTCGCCGTCGAGCCAAGGGGCGCCGAAATGCTCGAAGGGCGTCGCCGTGCCGCGGCCGACTGAGAGGTTCGTCGTCTCCAACATACCGATGCCGGGATAGAGAATGGCCTCGGTAAGGCTCCGCATGTTGGGCGACGGGTTGACCCACCCGAGGCCCGTCTCGTCGAAGAACATCTCCCGCCGCCAACCCTCGACGCGAATCACCTCCAGATCGAGGTCCAGCTTCAGTTCTTCGCGGAACATGCGGGCCAGTTCGCCGATGGTCATCCCGTGGCGGACCGGCAGGCGGTGGAAGCCGACGAACGATTCGCGTCCGGCATCCAACAACGGCCCGGCGACGTCGATGCCGTTGATCGGATTCGGCCGGTCGAGAACCACGAAGCGCTTGCCGCCGTCGGCCGCCGCCTGCATGGCATAGCCCATCGTGGAGATGTACGTGTAGTAGCGGGTGCCGATGTCCTGGATGTCGAAGACGATGGTGTCCAGGTCGCGGAGCATCTCGGCGGTGGGCTTGCGGGTCTTGCCGTAGAGGCTCCAGACGTGCAAGCCGGTCGTTGGATCGCGGGTGTCGCCGATGTTGCCGACGTCGAGCTTGCCTTCGATGCCGTGTTCGGGACTGAAAAGGGCAACCAGGCGCACATTCTCGGCGTCGTGGAGTAGTTTGGCCGTGCCGACTCCCTCGCGATTGATGCCGGTCTGGTTGGTAATCAAGCCCGTGCGGCGGCCTGCAAGTTGCCGGAAGCCGTCGCGCTGGAGTACGTCGATGCCGGCGAGCACACCGGCGGCGGCCTGCCGCGCTGGCCGGTCGAGAATCGCCTCGGCGGCCACGGTGGCAATGCGGCCGGCCAAGGGATTCACTGAGCCCTTGCCGTCGGGATGCAGCCGGCTGCTGAGGAAGATGAAGAAAAGGTCCAATTCGGGATCGACCCATAGCACGGTTCCGGTGAACCCGCCGTGGCCGAAGGCGCGAGGCGAAAGGGCCTGGCCGCGGTTGGTCGAGTATCCGCTGCGGACGTCCCAGCCGAGGCCCCGCAGGCCGCGTCCGGCCGGGTAGCCGCGAGTCATTCCCGCGACCGTCTCTTCGCGGAGGATACGGGCGCTGCCATACTGTCCATGGTTGAGCAGCATCTGGGCATACACCGCCAGGTCGCCGGCCGTGGAAAAGAGCCCCGCATGGCCGGCCACGCCGCCCAACAGGTAGGCGCGGGGGTCGTGGACCTCGCCCACCATCCAGCCGTCGTCGCGCCGCTCGGTCGGGACGGCTCGGCAGCGCAGTGCTCCGGGCGGAAGATAGCCGGTTGCGGTCATGCCCAGGGGCTGGAAGATGCGATGCCGTGCGAAGACATCCAGCGGCTCGCCGGAGATCTTCTCGACAAGCTTTCCGAGCACCTCGAAGCCGACGTCGGAGTAGATGAACTCCTCGCCCGCCGCCTTGCGAGGCGTCGAAGCGAAGATCCGCCGCCAGGCTTCCTCCGGACCATCGGAGTAATCGCCCAGCGAATTGTCCGGGATCAGCCCGCCCTGGTGCGTAAGCAGGTGGAAGACGGTGATCGGTTCCTTGCCTCCAGCGGCGAATTCGGGGAGGTGGTCGGCCACGCGATCGTTGAGCTTGAGCTTGCCGTCGTCGATCAGGAGCATGACGCTGGTGGCGGTGGCCACCGGCTTGGTGAGCGACGCCAGATCAAAGACCGCGTCGGTGGTCATGGCGATTTCTTCCGGATCGACCTGCCGCAGCCCGTACGCTTTTTGGAAGGCGATCTTGCCGTGGCGACCGATCGTCACCACGCAGCCGGGCATCTCGCCGGCAGCCATGCCGTCGGCAACGATGCGGTCGATCTCGGCAAGCCGGCCGGAGTCGACGTTTACTTCTTTCGGAGTGGCGGTCGGCAAAGTGGTGTCAGTCGCCGCGGCGATTGAGCAGCACGCCAACACGAGAAGGAGAACGCACTGGTAGGTTCCGCTTGCCGAGCGGAACCTGGCGCCGAGAATCCCGCTCGGCAAGCGGGATCTACTTTGCGCAACTGCCGAGACCATTCTTTGAGCCGGGCTGAAAAGGTCTAGCCGCATGGTCTATTCCTTGGAAGAGGATGGAAAAAGAAGACTGGCGGTCCAGCCCAGGACGAAGGTACTGGCCGAACCGATCAAAGCATACCAGGGCCAGGCGATCGGCGTCCCAAACGCCACGAAAGTCAGCACTCCCAGCCCGCCGAGCAGCCCGACCAGGGCCGCCCACTGGGGCACGCCACGGGTGAGAATACCCAAAAAGAAAACGCCCAAGACCGCACCGGTCGTGAAGCTGGCAATCGCCAGCACGCTGTCGACCACGCTCGCGGCGAGATGCCGACCGGCAATGGCCACAGTGATCTGAATCAGCCCGAAGACGACGGTGAGAATGCGACCGGCCCAGAGCAAGTGCCGTTTCGAAGGCTCTGTTTTGCGCCATCCGACATAGAAATCGTTGACGGCGGCGGCCGCCGAGGAGTTGAGCGAGCTGGCCAGAGTCGACATGGCGGCGGCGAGAACGGCCGCCAGCACGATGCCGGTGATCCCGATCGGCAAGTACTCGACGATGAAACCGGCGAAAGCGGCGTCGTTCTTAGGCAGAGTCGGCAGCGCCAGATAGTTTTGATAGAAGCAAGCCAGGGCCACGCCGACGAAGAGAAACAGCGCAAACTGGGCCGCCACGACAAACCCGCTGATCCCCAACGCCAAGGCCGCTCTCTGGCAACTGCCGGCGGAGAGATAACGCTGCACCATCATCTGGTCGGCGCCGTGAGTGGCCAGCGCCAGGAAGACGCCGCCGAGCAGCCCGGACCAGAAGGTATAGGGCCTGGCGAAATCAAAACCGAAATCCAGCAGGCGAAACTTCTCGTGCTGCTGGGCGAAATCGGCAAGCTGCGTCCAGCCGCCGGGCAGTCGATCGAGAATGACCCAGGCGGCCAGGATCGCGCCGAGGATGTAGATGACGAACTGGATGCAGTCGTTCCACACCACCGACCGCATGCCGCCAAACACGGTGTAGAGAACGGTCGCCATCCCCATCACCAGGATCGCCGCGGCCAGATCGATGCCCATCAACTTCTGAAGCACGATGGCGGTGAGGTACAGTCGCAAACCGTCGGCCAGATTGCGGGTGACCAAGAAGAGCAGCGAGGCGGCCTGCCTGGTCGAGCCGCCGAAGCGGCGATGGAGCACTTCGTAGGCCGTGAAGAGGTCTCCGCGGAAATACTGCGGCAGAAGCAAGAAGATGACGGCGAAGCGGCCGACGATCAGGCCGATGGCCAGTTGCAGGAAGGTGAAGTTTCCGCCTTCCGGATTGAACGCCAGCCCCGGAACGCTCAGGAAGGTGACCGTGCTCGTCTCGGTAGCCACGATCGACAGCAAAACTGCCCACCAAGGCAAGTTGCGGTCGCCGAGCAGATAGTCGGCCAGGTCGCGTTGGCCGCGGCCCAGCCAGAGCCCCAATGCCACCACGCCGAGCAAGTAAGCCAGGAGGATCGCCGTGTCGATTCCGCCGATGGATACCATGTCAATCGAGTGCAAGAGGAGTGGTCGCCAAGCTCCCCGCGGGTTGATCGTCCCCGCGACTTCGGGCCGTTCCTATTCTGGGCGAACGAGCGACGCACGGCAAGCCTGTCGTGTCGCAGCAGCCCGGCAGCGAGGCCTACCGTTTGTTAAGAGAGTCGGGCCACACGTCCTCGCGGCGCGCGGAAACCGTGTTTTACGCAACGCATCGCGGTGGTGTTGCATCATCGTGTGGCTGGATGGAAACCTTTGGTGGGAAGTCGGTTGTGCATGGCAACCAGCTTTTGGATTTTGCACATCCTTTGGAGGGTGTGTTGCACGGAGCGGGGAGCGGGGAGCGGGGAGCAGGGAGCAGGGAGCAGGGAGCAGGGCGTTGCAGACCGGAGCTTCCGCCTGGATGCGACTGCTGCTGGACGCGGTTGCGCCGCAGAGCAGTTGCAGTCGGAGTCGAGTTGTCAATGAGCTGCGGAGCCGGGTGAGCGAAAGCGGCGGGATCCGGCCGCGTGGGCAAATGGGATCATTTGTCCATGTAGCAGCATGGCCGATGCGGCGCGATTTGGCTAGGGAGATTTTTCGGGCCAAGGCTGGCCGTTCTTGCGTGATGGGGCGCTCGGGGTGAAAAGAAAGAAGGAACTGGGACAGAAGAATTGATGACAGAAAGATGATCCGCAGACACATACCGCTTGAAGTTGTGGTAGGCCGGATTGCAGTGGTGCGCCCGTGCAACTCCAAGCATTGCGGCACGCGGGATGCGGAGCGACACTCTTCGACGGCGCGCGTGAGATTGCCATGCTCTGGCCTTCGACTCCGGACTGCCTCCTCTTACGGATCGGCGTTCACGAACTGGACTGCGTCACGTCGACATGTAGGACGGCATCTTCCAGTAATTGTGCAGCCACCTGCATGGGACTGACACGGCGCTGGGGAGTACTCACTTCGCGGGCCAACGCGATGAGCTTCCGCTCCACGTCCTCGCTCATAGGCACCTTGGGATGCCTGGTCCACGTGGAATCCGTCGGCCGTCCCGGCCGTTGTCCCCGGCCAGGCTCCAATCGGCGTTGGAGCAACGTGGCCAGCCGGGCCGCCCCAAAGGCGCCCCCGCCCACGTCAGGCACGCGTCCCACAACCTTTGCTCCCATGGCTTCGGCCACTTTTTGCACGTTCTTCGCCATTTCAGACCTCCTCGAGCGGAATTCCAGGGCTCCTGTCACCCACGTATCCTGATCGATCGACGCACCCAATCGATCAACGCTGGGGATGAAGAACACGAGAAGCGTGGACTCGGATTTGTCAGTGCCAAATAGCTCGGAGTGATTGGCCACTATTGCGCCCTCCCTTTAACGAATTCTCGCACTTTCTGCCCAGAAAGTCAATCCCGCAGTGCTCCGTCCCACTCTGGCTCTCGACTCTGGCCCCTCCACTCTCGACTCTTCCCGTCAGTTTTGCCAGCCACTATCGACTTATTTCAAAATCCCAATTTCGGCAGTGGGGGTGGCTTGACTCCCTTCGAATCCGTGGTACCACCGGGCTATACCGCTGCCGGGAGCGGATGTGCCCACAAGTGGGGCTATTGCCGATGCGACGCCGAAGGCTGCCGGGATTGGGATGGGCGTTGGACGGGCTGCGGTCTGAGCTTGGTTGCTGCCGGGCAGGATGCGCGCGGCAGGTGCGAATTGCTCGCGCGGTTCGAGTTCGGCGGCGAGGTCGATGCCGGTTGCCGAGGTTGCCGAGCGGGAGTGACCGTCTGAGCGGCATCTCTGCGTCGAGTTTCGACTGTGCGGCCGGCATGTCTCCGCCGAGGTCGCGCTCGGCAAACGGGGCACGGCGGAAGGTGACAGATCGATGTTTTGAGCCGGCGTCCTTGGCGCCGGAATGGGGTGATTCGTTGAAGCATGGACTGGCCCCCGGCCGTTGCGTGCTGTGTGGCACTTCCGCTTGCGATTGAATTGATTTTCCGTGCGCGAAGCGCTTACCACAATCGCACGAAGTGCGGAAGTGTCGCTCGCGCGCTGCCTCCGGTTTTCGCCGCCGCGGGTTGTGTCTGATTCTGCGGGATGGTCAATCCATCGGTGCGCAAGCACTGCTTGGCGTTGTGGTAAGCTCGGTTGGAATGGATAGTCCGTTCAACGCCAAGCAGTGGCACACGGACCGCAGCCGAACACGCTGAATCGAATCCAACGCAAGCCGTGCCACCCCGCCACTCCGTGTCCAGTGAGGCCGCCGCCCGCGAGAAACATGGCTTCGACCTCTGGGCTTGGGTCGTCATGCCCGAGCACGTCCACCTGTTGATCTATCCCAAGCTTCCCGGCTATCGCATCGACAAGATCCTGGCGTCGATCAAGAGGCCGGTTGCCCGGAATGCGATTCCTCAGCGGCACGTGCGGCGTCTGGCACGATGCTTGGGGCTTCGATACGATCGTCGGCTACGGCCGCGGCGGCGCGCTTGACGACAAGCTGATCCTCGTCGATACGTCCGGCTTGGACGCCTTCGTACTTGGGCGGATGGAAGCGGATTTGAAGGCGAATTTGGAGGAGAACTTGGACGGGGTAAAGGTGCCGGAGTATACGGTCCTCGCCCACGGATTTGGTACGACAACCATCCGGCAAATTGAGAGGGAGTCGGTTGAAGGAGTCAGCCCAGACAGCGCCGATACGGTCAAGCTGACCGACTCGCAATGGAACGACACCCTGGTGGGCGATCCCCAAAAGGCGACGATGAGCGGCGTCGGTTACAGCAATACCGTCATCGGCTTCCTGTCGATCAGCGCCACGGGCAGCAAGACGGACGACATCCGGAACATCGACGAGGTCTTTGCTTGGTGAGAATAGTCGTGCCCGCACGGCGCGTAGGGGTGGATTCGTTTTTGCCCCGGCCATCGGCGGCGCCCAATGAGATCGGTGACCGCTGGCGGGGCGGAGGGGACTGGTTGATCTTAGCGAACTAAACCAACAGCCGGCTCAAGAATCGCCGGGTTCGCTCTTTCTGCGGAGAATCGAGCACTTGCCCTGGTGGCCCATCCTCGATGACTCGCCCCTCGTCCAGCACGACGATGCGGTCAGCCGCATGACGGGCGAAACCCATTTCATGGGTCACGACGATCAGCGTCATGCCGTCGCCGCGGAGATCTTCCAGGACGGCGAGCACCTCGCCTTTCAATTCGGGGTCGAGCGCGCTGGTGATCTCATCGCAAAGAAGTCCCGCCGGCTGCATGGCCAGAGCGCGGGCGATGGCAACCCGTTGCTTCTGCCCGCCCGAGAGTTCATTGGGGTAGGCCTCGGCGCGGTCGGCCAGCCCCACGCGTGCGAGCAGAGCCATGCCCCGCTGGCGCGATTCCTCGGCGGATAACCCAAGCACGTGGCGCGGCGCTTCGACGATATTGCCCAGCGCGGTGAAATGGGGGAAGAGTTGGAAGTCCTGAAAGACCATACCGAAGCGTTGCCGCACTTGACGGGCGGCCGCCCGCTGGGCGCGGCCGTCGTGAGCTTCGAGGATGTGCGGTCCGACACGGATTCGCCCTTCGTCGAACGGCGTCAGCCCGTTGATGACGCGAAGCAGCGTCGACTTGCCGCCGCCGCTGGGTCCGACCAGCGCCACCGTTTCGCCGGAAGCGACGCGCAGATCGAGACCGTCGAGGACCGCGCGCCGGCCGAACCGTTTGACTACGCCTTCGATTACCACTTCGGCCGCCTGGCTCACGATCCATTTCCCCATCGCTTTTCGAGTTGCCGAGAGAGGTAGCCCAGCGGGACCGACATCATCAGATAGAGCACCGCCGTGGCCAGGCCGATCTTGAGGAATCCTCCGCTCGATTTGGTAAGGATCAGGTACTGTTTGGTCAACTCGACGACGGCAATGGCGCTGACCAGGCTCGTATCCTTGAACAAGGCGATGAAGTCGCTGGTCATCGGCGGCAGGATGACGCGAACGGCTTGAGGCAGAATGATGCGGCGGAAGGCGAGTGCCGGCGACATACCCAGCGATGCCGCCGCTTCCCATTGGCCTCGGGGAATAGCGCCGATGCCGGCCCGATAGATCTCCGCTTCATACGCCGCATAGTTCAGTCCGAAGCCGAGCACCGCGGCCCAAAAGGCAGGCAACCGCAGGGTATGTCCCAAGCCGAAGTAGAGAAAATAGAGCAGCAGGAGCATCGGAATGCCGCGGAAGAACTCGACGTAAACGGTGGCCGGCCAGGCCAGCCACCGCGTGCCCGAGAGCCGCGCCACCGCAATCGGCAGCCCAAGGACGACGGCCAAGGCCATGCTCAGGACGGAAAGCTGGATCGTCACCCAAGCCCCGTGCGCCAGCAGCGGAAGGTAGTCGTGAAGCCGCCAACGGGGAGTCGGCCCGGCTGAAGCGGCCGTCCGGCCCGTGGAGAGGACGTCGTCCTGGTCGTCGTTCCAGATCTGCCATTTCTCGTAGATCCGCTGCAACCGACCATCGCCAGCCAGGCGGTCCAGGGCGGCGTCGAACTGGCGAGCCAATGCTTCCCGGTCTTTACGGAAGGCGATCGCGTAGTAGCCGGCGGCCAACGGCTTACCGACGAACTTGAGCTTGCGGTTGGGCCGGGCGTAGTAGGCGGCGATCGGCAGGTCCAGCAGCACGGCATCAAGGCGGCCCAATTCGAGGTCCATGTAGGGTTCGACCTGGCCGTCGTAGATCCGTTTGTCGATGCCCATGCGGTCCAGAAGCTTTTCCGCCGCCGTCTCCTCCAAAGTGCCTACCACGGCGCTTCGGCTCCGGCAGGCTTCCAACGAGGTGAAGCGGTCGTCGTCGGCGCGGACGACGAGTTGGAGTTGGTAGACGTAGTACGGCCGGCTGAAGCGTACGCGTTGGAGCCGATCAGGCGTGATTTCCAGCCCGTTCATGGCGAAGTCGAAGTCGCCCCGCTCCAGCCCCAGAATCAGGCTCTTGTACTCGTACTGCTCGAAGACGATCGGACGGCCGAGCGCTTCGGCAAGGGCCCGGGCGAGATCGACCTCGAAACCGACATTAACTTCGGGGTTGGCGTCGTCCTTGAAAATGTACGGGGCGCCCCCTTCGGCGTCGGCCGCCCATCGCAGCGGTCGTGCGTCTCGGTCCGGCTGGGCAAAGCCGGCCGTTGTGGCCAAGAGCATGACGGCGATTGAAGACAGCATCAGCCCAATTCCCCCGCACGCGACAAGCGTGGGGCAGGTCTGCAACCTGCCAATTGTGCTCGCCATACAAGGCAGGTAGCAAACCTGCCCCACGACGCTTTCCTGATATCTTGGCGGGTAGTCAAAAAAGTACGTCAGGCTGCAAAGCCTGACGTACGAATACGGATCTGCCAGTGCCACGGGCGGCCTAAAGCCTAAACCGCGGTCGCCTCCAGCGAAGCCGCCACGCGCTCGCTAAGGAAGCTGACCAATTTCTGCGAATGCTCGGACTGCTTGAGCTTCTGGATGGCCTTGGCCTCGATCTGCCGGATCCGCTCCCGTGTGACGCAGAAAATCTTTCCGACCTCATCGAGCGTGTAGGAATGGCCGTCGCCCAGCCCATAGCGGAGCTTGAGCACTTCGCGTTCCCGCCAACTCAGCACTTCCAGGGCCTCCTCCATCCGCGATTTGAGGAGGTGATCATCGATCTCCTCAACGGGGTCCGCCTCGCGGTGGTCCGGGAGCCATTCGCCACGAGTGGTCTCGTCGCGATTGCTGACCGGCTGATCGAGCGAATAGGGCTGATACCTCAGCTTCATGGCGCGGTTCAGTTCATCGGAAGAGAGGCCGACCGCTTCGGACATTTCGTCGAGGTTCAGATCGCCGTCGTTGTCCTGGAGGAACTGCTCGGCGGCGTCCCAGACCTTGCCGACCTTCTGGGCCACGCCGGCCGGCACGCGGATCGTGCGGCTTTGATCACTGATGGCGCGGGTAATCGCCTGGCGAATCCACCAGGTGGCGTAGGTGCAGAACTTGTGCCCTCGTTCGTGCTCAAATTTGTCGACCGCGCGCATCAGGCCCGTGTTGCCCTCCTGAATCAGATCCAGGAAGCTCAGGCCCCGATTGCGGTATTTTTTGGCGATGGAAACCACCAGCCGCAGATTCGCCGCGCAAAGCTGCTGACGGGCGGTCTCGTAGAGCTTCTGACGCCGCGCCAGCAGAGCCAGTCGGCGGCGAAGCGTGGCCGGGTTTTCGATGACACCGTGGGCCAGTCGCCGAAGTTCCTCGCGTCTTTCCTGGGCCGACTCATCGGACTGCGAGATCGCCGATTGAAGGCCCTCCATCCGGCGAGAGACCATCCGCAGTTGCTCCAGAGACGGCAGCAACGGGCCGATCTGCGGCCGAACCTGCTCGACCAGCTCCAACGCTTCGCGACGGCGGCGAAGGATCCGCCGCCACGCTTGCCGGCGCTGGCTGACAGGCAAACTCGCATCGGCCACGAGTTCGAAATCCTCCCGGTTCTGCTGGAGAATGTCCCCCAGGGGGCCAATGTGCTTGTTGAGCCGCCGCATCGCGCGGCGTTTCTCGTCGTTGTCGCCCATCGAGACTTCCAACATCCGGCTCAAGTTGACCTTGCCGTCGCGGATGTCTTCGAGTCGCCGCACGACCGCTTGCAGCACGAAGTCGGTCGTCAGCACGACACGACGGTAGCGTGTCCGCGTGCGAACGATTCGTTCGGCAGCCCGAATCTCTTCTTCACGGCTCATCAGGGCAAGCCGGGAAATCTGGGTTAGGTACGTCTGGACGGAGTCCAGTTTTTGTTCTCTCACAATCGTTCCTACACTCTCTGTCTTGGCACGCATGGTCTCTCGTCTTCGATCGAATAAAATATGGAAGCTTCGTCTGTTCGCACGATCCGGTCACGCCCTCGCGCTGGAGGCCGTTGCCGGTCTGTTGTCCGGTCTGGACTCCGCGGGAGGACGCTTCGGATACGTCGTGCCGAGCGGAACCGTTTCAGCCGGTGGGGTTTGGCATGCAGCCGGCAAGCCAAAGCGAAGCAGACAGGCGTATCGGTCTAACCGGGAGTTACTCTAAAGCCCCTCCCAGGCAGTAGACACTTCGGAAGGTAGTTGATGATGTATCGTCTGTAGGCACACCGCCGCGCTAGCAATTCCCTCTGGAAGTCCGAGAACGACAACAGTGCCTTTTCCGCTACGCGGCAAGACTTTGCGGAGTTCACTGCCCCAATCTTGCGCGTCTCCCGCTGGGGGATAAACGTGCCAGTATATTCTAAGACGCATTGAAGTATATACCTATTCCTGGTGGGTTCTGCAAATATTTTTACGAATTGTCAAGACCCTCTACCCTAAGACAGCGCACCACGAAGAATTGTTCCGGTAAAAGCTTGCAATAATCCGAGATACCCCCTAGTCTGTCTGGCAAGGCAATCAGGCCATATTCCCGACGTGCCGGAGGTAATTGGGCATGAAACTGTCCGTTTTCCGGATTCTCATCAGCGTGGCCGGCATTGTCGGCTGGGCAGGATCTCCGCCCTCGGCAACCGCCGCCGATCCGGCGATTGTTTTCAACCGGGATATCCGTCCGCTTCTCTCGGAGAACTGTTACCGTTGTCATGGACCGGATGCGGGCCAGAGGCAAGCCGATCTTCGGTTGGATACTGCCGAAGGCGCCGTGGCCGATCTAGGCGGCTATCGCGCGATTGTCCCGGGCAAGCCGGAGGAGAGCGAGGCTTATGTGCGGATTGCCGAACCGGACGAGTCGATGCGGATGCCGCCCGCGGATTCAGGCCGCCAACTGTCGGCAGACCAAGTCGCGTTGATTGGCCGCTGGATCCGGCAAGGGGCCGAGTGGCAAGGTCACTGGTCGTTTCTCCCGCTTCATCGCCCGTCGCCGCCACAAGCTGCCGATTCTTCCCGGATTAACAACGCCATCGACGCCTTCATTGTCCACCGGCTGCAGGCGGAAGGGCTTGAGCACTGCTCGGAGGCGGACAAAGCGACGCTCATTCGCCGCGTCACGCTCGACCTGACCGGACTGCCGCCGCTTTGGTAGATCCCGCTTGCCGAGCGGGATCTTGCGTCGGGCTGCGGTCTGCCGGCGCACAGGTCCAGCCCGGCAGGCTGGACCTACTTGGTGCCGCCGTGGCGGGGAACGCACCCCTTTTTCGCCGGAGTTGGGCACTGCTCTTGCCCAGGGCCGCGCCGCGGCGTAAATTGTTGGCTCCTGGCTCGGGCCGGGAGAGCGTGTCAAGGACGACCGCCACAATTCAGGACGAGCGCTACCATGTCGTTTTCATGGAAACCGTCCGTTTGGCCCATGGAAGGGCTCGACGGATCCGAGGCGGCCGACGCTGCCGACACCCACCGCATCGCCTCTTCGGTCCGCCGCGCGATCACGCGGACCCGCCGATGGCTACTCGATCACCAGCAGGATGACGGCTGCTGGGTCGCCGAACTCGAAGGCGACACGATCCTCCAGAGCGAAACGATCATGCTTCTGGCCTTTTTGGGCGAGGAGCAATCCGACCTTGCTCACCGCCTCGCTAGCCGTCTGCTCGACCAGCAGATGCCTGAGGGGGGCTGGGCGATGTATCCCGGCGGAAAGCTCGAAATCAGCGGCAGTGTGAAGGCCTACTTCGCGCTGAAGCTCACCGGGCATGAACCGAGCAGCGAGGCGATGCAACGGGCCCGCCGGGCAATCCTCGCCCACGGCGGCGCGGACGCGGTCAACAGTTTTACCCGCTTTTACCTGGCCCTGCTCGGTCAGATCCCTTACAGCCAGTGTCCGGACGTTCCGCCCGAGGTTGTACTGCTGCCGAAGTGGTTTCCGGTTAATCTCTACGCCGTCAGCGCGTGGTCCCGGACGATGATCGTGCCCCTGTCGATCGTTTCGGCGATGCAACCGGTCCGCAAGGTCGACGCCCATCGTGGGATTCGCGAGTTGTTTCTCCAGGATCCGGAGCATTGGCCCGCATTGCGATGTCCGGGCCTGGCGGGAGGAACCGGCTTGTTGAGTTGGGACCGCTTCTTCCGCGCCATCGATGGGATGATGAAGTGGTGCCGGCGTAAGAACCTGCTCCCCTGCCGCGGCCGAGCGATTCGCGCGGCCCAGGCATGGATGCTCAAGCGGTTCGACCAAAGCGACGGCCTGGGCGCGATCTATCCGCCGATTGTCTGGAGTCTCGTGGCGTTGCGGAGCCTCGGCTACGACGACTCCAGCGAGGAAGTCCGCGAATGCCGCCGGCAACTGCAAGCGCTGATCGTCGAGGATGACGATCGTTCGTCCGCGCACGTCCAGCCCTGCAAATCGCCGGTGTGGGACACCGCGATCACCTTACGGGCACTGGCGGCCGGTGGATTGAATGCGGAACATCCCGCGGTCAACCGTGCTGCAAACTGGCTGTTGGACAAGCAGATTTCGCGGCCGGGCGACTGGTCGGAGATCGTCGCCGCCGAGGCGGGCGGGTGGTGCTTTGAATACCACAACGACTTCTATCCCGATTCCGACGACACCGCCATGGTGCTGATGGCGTTGGCGGAACAGTTCGACGACGCGCGCAGCGGCGCTGCGATTCCGCCGGATCTGAGGGTCGTCGACGACACGTGCGGCGAGTCGAAGGATCGCGAAGCGATGCTGGAGCGGACCGCCGGCGCCATTCGCGGCGGGTTGGCCTGGCTGTTGGCCATGCAGAATGACGACGGGGGCTGGGGCGCCTTCGACCGCAACAACAACCGGCAGTTCCTCTGCCACGTCCCCTTCGCCGATCACAACGCCATGATCGACCCGAGCACGCCCGACCTGACCGGCCGCGTGGTCGAGTCGCTGGGGAAATTGGGACGGAAGCTGGGCGATCCGGTCGTGGATCGGGCGGTCGCCTACCTTCGCGACACGCAGGAGGCCGACGGCAGTTGGTTCGGCCGCTGGGGAGTGAACTACGTCTACGGCACATGGCAGGCGCTGGTCGGGCTGGCGAGTATAGGCGTACCGGCCGACGACCCCGCGGTCGTCGCCGGGGCGCAGTGGCTAATCGCCCATCAGCAGCCTTGCGGGGGTTGGGGAGAGTCGCCCGACACCTACGACGATCCCCGGCTTCGCGGCCAGGGGACCGTGACGGCTTCGCAAACAGCTTGGGCCGTGCTGGGATTGCTCGCCGCCGGAATGGAACATCACCCGGCGGTTGCGAGGGGCATCGAGTACCTTGTCGAGCATCAGCGGCGCGACGGCGCCTGGGACGAAACCGAGTTCACCGGCACCGGCTTTCCCCGCGTTTTCTATCTTCGATACCATTACTATCCGATCTATTTCCCGCTCATGGCCCTGTCGCAGTGGGCGGTGACGGCCACGGTCCCCGTCGCGGCAAGGGTGGCAGAACCGGTCTGTGCGATGGCTCGGGAAGTCAGCCTGTGCGTTGCGACCGCCGCTGGCTATTAGGGTTACTTTTTCGCGCCGATTTTTGAACATAGCGGATTCTGGATTTCGGCAATTCCTCTCAAAGCAAGCACACCCCCAGCAGGCGACCCATGCGATTTCCTCTTTCGCTCACGCGCTCCTTGACGAGCTATCTGGTCAAGAAACGGCTCTCCGGCGAGACGAAATTCCCGCTGGTCTTGATGCTCGAACCGCTACACGCGTGCAATCTCACCTGCACCGGCTGCGGGCGGATCCGCGAATACGCCAGTACGATCCGGCAGACGCTTTCGGTTGAGGAGTGTCTCGAATCGATCGACGAGTGCGGCGCGCCGGTCGTGAGCATCTGCGGCGGTGAACCGCTGATCTATCGCGGCATCGAGGAGTTGGTCGCCAAGACGGTCGAGCGGAAGAAGCACGTCTACCTCTGCACCAACGGAACCTCGCTCGAGAAGAAGCTTTCGGGATTCCGTCCCGGCTCGCGGCTGTTCATCAATGTCCATCTCGACGGCATGGAGGCGACGCACGACCTTGCCGTCCAGCGGAAAGGGGTGTTTGCCAAGGCCGTTGCCGGGATCAAGGCGGCCAAAGCGGCGGGTTTCCAGGTCTGCACGAATACGACGGTCTACCGGGAAACCGACATCCACGAGATCGCCGTCTTATGCGACTATCTCACCGAGTTGGGGGTCGACGGATTCATGATCGCGCCGGCCTACGGCTACGCGGCCGTGCAAGCAGCCAACCCCGACCGGGCCGCCGGGATCTTCCTCACGCGCGATGAGATTCGAACCAAGTTCGGACAGGCAAGAGAACTGCTGCAAAACTACCGCCTGGTCACTTCACCGCTCTACCTCGAGTTCCTCGCCGGCGATCGCGAGTTGACCTGTGCCGCCTGGGCGAATCCCACCAGAAACGTGAAGGGTTGGAAAGGCCCCTGCTACCTGATCACCGACGGCCATTACGCGACCTACCGGGAGTTGATCCGTGCGACCGAATGGGATCGTTTCGGCCCCGGCAACGATCCCCGTTGCGAGCACTGCATGATGCACTGTGGATTCGAGCCCGCCGCCGTCTTTGCGGCCCAACGCGGACTGCGCGATATGCTCCGCATGGCTGTCTGGCAAATGGGGTAAGCCGATACCTTCTCCGGGCTCCTCGTGATACCCGCGTGTCCGTTCGTATCTTCCTGTCGATTCAAGCCTATCGCATAGCGAAGCTCCGCTGGAGAGAGCGTTGCCGGCGACCACTATTCACTATTCAAGCTCCGGCCCCAACTTTCCTCCGTCGTGCCGAGTTCACGATGTCCGCGTTGTCGCGTAGAGCGGAATCTGGTTTTCGGCCGGTGGAGAGGCCAGCGTCGGAGGCGGCGACTCTTGATCGATGGGGGGAAGCCGACGAACCGGCGGCGCCTGGGGAGGCTTGCTGGGAGCTTCGCTGTCTTGCGGCTCGGAGGCGACCGCGTTCTCCGTCTCGGAAGCGCCGAGTGGCACAAGCGGCTTGCCGGTCTGTTCTGCGGGCGTCTCCTCGGGCAACGAGGATTGGGCCGCGTACTTTGCCGCGGGGACCACTTCTTCGGATTGATCCACGGTGGCTTTCTCGCCGCTGTTGGCTGGCGCGGTTTCCGCAGCGACTTCTTCCGGCGAGGCGGGCGGAGAAGCGTCGTCGGCGGCGACCAGACGACACGAATCGCCCGTACACTCCACATGGTATCCTGCCGGCCCGTTGGAGACCTCGGCCTCCGCCTCGGCTTTCGGGGCGGGCGGCGTCTCGGATTGGCAGATGGGGATGGGCTCGGGCTTTCGGCCCGCGTCGGCCCGCGTCGGTTCGGAAGGGGCGTGCGGGGCCGCCGTCGCCGTCTCAACAATGGCAGGAACCTCGGGAGGCGGCGTAGCCGGCTCGACTGGTTCCGCCGCCCGCGGGGCAATCATCGCTGTTGTCGGCGGCTCCAGCATTCTCCAGACCGCCGGATAGTGGGAGATGTTGAACCCGATCGAAAAAGTCACCGCGATTAGTACAGCCAGCGCTGCCGCGACCCTTGGCATGGCCTGATCCCTCCTGGCGCCTCAAGTACATTGTCGCTGAAACCATACAGCGCAGGGAAGCGGGATCAAGGCGGAAAGCGGGAGATCGTCGCAAGACCGCGGCCGAAGTGGATGAAGGAAGCGGGTCAGGTAAACTTGGAGGCGCATTTGGCCGGCGGTGTTTCGCCGAGAAGGCTCGCTTTACACGGGAGAGACCGTGGACGGCTTACCGCGCTCGGCTAAGGCTTGCCCAATCCGCGCCATCTGGGCTTCCGACAAGAGCAAGTTCGCCGCCGCCGCAGCTTCCCGGATCTGATCCGGTCGCTTGGCGCCGCACACCGCGGCGGTGATCCCCGGCTGCCGGACGGTCCAGTGGATGACGAGTTGGGCAACGGTGCAACCGATTTCCTCGGCAATCTCCCGCAGCTTGTCGACCAAGTCGTGATTCTTCTGCCACTGGTCGCCCTGAAACATGGGGTACTTTCGCCGACTGTCGCTCTCGGCGAAGGTGTCGGTCCGCTTGAGCTTGCCCGCCAGAAGCCCTTTCATCAGCGGCCAATAGACCAGCACCGCGATGCCGCGGTCGCGGCACCAAGGGAGCGTGTCGGCCTCGATATCCCGCTGGAGCATGTTGTAGGGGGGCTGATAGGCGGCCAGCGGACAGTGGGCAATGAACGACTCGAGTTCGGCGACATCGAGGTTGGAAGCGCCGACCGCACGCGTCTTTCCTTCGTCCATCAACCGCTTCAATGCACCGGCCGACTCCGCCACCGGCACGTTCGGGTCGGGCGCGTGCAAGTAGAGCAGATCCACTTGATCCGTATTGAGCCGGCGCAGGCTTTCTTCGCACTGGCGGCGGAGGGTGGCGGGCGACGCGTCGTGAACGCGCCGGCCCTCTTCGTCCCAGTGGAGTCCGCCCTTGGTGGCGATGACCATCGCGCCGCGCCGCGAACCGAGCGCCCGTGCAATGAGCCGTTCGCTTTCGCCGTCGCGTCCGTACATGTAGGCGGTGTCGAGGTGATTGATTCCCAACTCGAAACACGCCCCAATCGTGGCAAGACTGTTTTCCTCGGTCGCGCCGGGACTGGTCATGCCGGCGATGGGCCAACAGCCCAGGGCGACGGTGGAAACCCGCATGCCGGTGTTGCCGAGAGAACGATATTCCATGTTTCGATTTGCAGATGGGCTTGAATTGACGTAGAACGAGTATAACGGGCTCGGTATACGGGCGACAAGGGTTGGACAACCAAGAAGGGGTCGGGAGTCTTTTTTCCGTATCGGCCACACCGCCGCTCGACAGATCGAGTGCGGTTAGCGGCCGATACGGAAAAAGACTCCCGACCCCCTCGCGTGTTTCGATTCAGGCGACCGAGGAGATCATGCGTCCCTCGGACGGCGCGCGAATCGTACGAGCAGCCCGGCGCACCAGATGGTAGTGAACGCCAGATAGCCAACGAGCAGCCACCATACCCCGTCGCTCAACCGCGGTTGGGGCAGCAGGTTCGCCCGAAACACCAGATGGCCCAGTCCGATGAAGAACGCCACGGTTCCGGCGGCGAACCACATCATCTGCGCCGACAGAACGGCATACGTCTTCGCCGCCTGCTGCTCCGACAGCCAGTACTCCTTGTGGGGAAGGTTGACCGTCGATTTCGGGAACCACGGCATGATCCAGCCGATCGTGCTCAAGAGAGCCGCCGTGCCCGCGAGGGTCGCCAGATGCACGACGAAGAAAGCGGGCTTGCCGGACCAGCCGTTCGCATGCCCGTCGCCGGCGAAGTGGGATGCCATCCTGGCGGGCAATTTCGGGTAATAATAGGCGGAGTGGGCCACTTCAAATACAAGCAGGGCGATCAGTAGCGCGAAGGCCGTCAGCGACTTATTCATCCAGCGCATGGCTCAGCCTTCCGGCATCTCCTCGGATTTGCTTTTGTTCTGGCCGCGGGGTGAAAGATCCTCGCGCGCATCGCCCTTGCGGCGCCGCACCGCCTGGTGCAGAACATACTCGATCTGTCCGTTCACACTGCGTAGTTCCTGCTGCGCCCAGGCCTCTAGCTCGCGATAGAGATCCGGGCTGATTCGCAGCAGGAAAGACTTGCGGGACTTCATATCAACGGCTGCATCTCGCGTTTCTGGGGATCATGCGTAGAGCGTGCCGGTGTTGATCACCGGCTGCGCTTCCGCCTCGCCGCAGAGGATGACGAGGAGATTGCTCACCATGCTGGCCTTGCGGTCTTCGTCCAATTCAAGAACCTTCTTCTCGGCCAGTTCTTCCAGGGCCATTTGCACCATGCTCACGGCACCGTGGACGATCTTCTGCCGGGCGTCGATGATCGCCTCCGCCTGCTGGCGGCGGAGCATAGCGCCGGCGATCTCCGGCGCATAGGCCAGATGCGTGATTCTCGCCTCTTCCACCACGACACCGGCCTTGGTAACTCTTTCCTGGAGTTCCTTCTGCAGGGCGGCACTCACCTCCTCAACGCCGCTGCGGAGCGTCGTTTCGTTCTCCTCGCCGTGATCGTACGCGTAGCAGTTCGCCAAGTGCCGAATGGCCGATTCGCTCTGCACCTCGACATACTGCTCGTAACGATCGACGTCGAACACGGCCTGCGCCGTGTCGCGGACCTGCCACACCACCACGACCGCGATTTCCACCGGATTGCCTCGGCGATCGTTCACCTTGAGCTTCTCGCTGTTGAGGTTTCGCAACCGAAGTGAAATCCGGTGCTTTGTGTTGAGCGGATTGGTCCAATGCCAGCCGCTGGTGCGGACTGTGCCACAGTAACGGCCGAAGAGAATCAAAACCCTGCCTTCGTTCGGCTCGAGCGTGAAGTAGCCGAAAGAGGTAAAAACGCCCAGCCCGAATATCAGTAGAGCGCCCAGCAGGAGCCAGAAGTTCGGTAGGTCGCCCGATGAATCGGCCTCGACGGTCGACACCACGAACCAGGCAAACACCGCGATTCCGGCGGCGAAGATCAGAATCGTCACCGGCAACATCGCCCAACCACCAGGCACTCGGACCTCACGTTCGACGTTCATCGTATCGCCTCCCTAAAAGGCTCCCGGCGGTCTTTTAGATCGCCTCGAGCATGACCGGATCTCACAACACGCGCCAGCCCCGCCGGAAAATCGTCAGGTTGCCCCCTTGCCTTGCCTCCTCATCTCAATGCAGCCTACCCGCCGCGACATCAATACGGGTGCTTTCAATTAGTTATTCGTTGAGCGATCGACGGCATTTCATAAATATATCGCAATGATATCATTTCGATGCCGTCGAGTCAATCCCAGCTCGAATGATTGCGTCAAGAGGCTCGCAAGCAGTCCGCTACGGCCAGATCCTGCTCGGCAAGCAGGATCTACTGGGGGGAATCCGCCGCGCGCTCACCGCGAGGGCAGCATCCGGGGGGGCAGACGTCGTGGCCGGGGCCATACTGGCCCAGCGCGAGGCGCTGCGGATGCGCGTCTATCCGCTCAAGAATCAACTCGCGAATCAAACGGACGAACCGCGGATGGCATCCGACCAGGCTGGAACGGACCATGTTGATCCCCAATTGCTCGCACAACCCGCGGATTTCGACGTCCAGGTCGAAAACGACTTCCATGTGTTCCGACAGGAAGCCGATTGGAACCAGCACGAGATCTTGGATCGCCTCGGTCCGATGCCACTGACTGATCAGATCCCCCACGTCCGGTTCCAGCCAAGGCTGCGAGGGAGGGCCGCTGCGACTTTGCCAAGCGAGAGACCAATTCTCTCGTCCGAGACGCTCGGAAACGAGTCGGCACGTCTCACGAAGTTGTTGCTCGTAGTCGCATCGCCGGGCCATGGCGATCGGCAGACTGTGGGCGGTGTAGATCAGTCGGGCGGCATCGCGGCGATCGGCCGGAATCTCGCCGAGCGCCGACAGCACTCGATCGACCATCGTTTCGACGAAGCCGGGATGGTTATAGAAGATCCGCAGCTTGTCGATGCGGGGAGCGTCCGGCCCCACGGCATCGCGGGCTGCCTCGATATCTTCCAGGTATTGCCGACAACCGGAATAGGAGGAATACGCGGAAGTAACCAGCGCCAGCGCCCGGCGAATGCCGTCATCGGCCATCTGCCGAACGGTGTCCTCCAAAAGGGGGTGCCAATTACGGTTTCCCCAGTAGACGGGCAGATTGGGCCCGTGCTGGTTCAATTCGCGGACGATGGCCGCCAGCAGAGCCCGGTTTTGGGCGTTGATCGGGCTGATCCCGCCGAACAGATCATAGTGCTCGGCGACCTCCAACATGCGCTGTCGGGGCACATTCTTGCCGCGAAGCACGTTTTCCAGAAAGGGGAGAACATCGTCCGGCTTTTCGGGGCCGCCGAACGAAAGGAGCAACAGAGCATCGTAGGGGATATTCTCCACTCGGATGACCCGCCCCTTGAACGAACCAAGCCATTACTTGGACAAAAGCTGACCCCGACGGGATTTGAACCCGTGTTGCAGGCTTGAAAGGCCTGTGTCCTAACCTGGCTAGACGACGGGGCCGGTGCTAAGCCGAACGGCGGCGAAGTATAGGATCTATACAAGCAATAGCAGGGCGCCGTCAAGGGGGGCGACAGATTTCAACCGAGCGAAGATCAAGAATCGCCGGTGGTATTGGCCGCGTCGGACTTATCGGGGGCTTTCTCAGCCTCGTTTCGCCGGATTGCGTCGAATACCTCCCGCCGGTGGACCGGCACCTCCTTTGGGGCCTCGACCCCAAGGCGCACCTTGTCTCCGCGAATCTCGACGACCACGATGGTAATGTCATCGTTGATGACAATACTCTCGTTCTTCTTACGCGATAGTACCAACATCCTATGTTCCTTCGCCCTCCTGCCAGAACTCCGATCGGCGAACGCCGCCGACAAGGAGCGCTGCGCGAGCGTGCGCACCGGAACCGCCTTTGTTTCAGCATACGCTGGGGAAAGTATGGCGTCAAGCAAACTCCGGTCGCTTGAGAGAATTGGTGGTCGGCTCGGACCAGCGCAGCACCTACAACTGCTATATCCCGACTACGCCACCCAAAGGAATTAGCTGGGAGCACGGGCAGCCGTCGGCGGTGATCGACTGCAAGGCAAGCGTGGACAATCGCTTAGGATACTCTTCGGCAGTCCGTTTCATCCCCAGAGACGCTTCGTAGTCAGTCCTTTCCGCGCGGCAATAGCCCGCCCAAGTGTCGAAGGCGACACACCCGATCGACAGGTGTTCACGCGAACATATCGGGCCAATCCATCATAAGGCAAACCGCGAGGTCGTTGATACGAGCTGAATAAGCGGGAACACCGAGTGAGTCGTGCCCAGCTCTTTGCTTGACATGGCGGCCAAGTCCTTCGATCATGAACGAGGCAACTCGGTCGTCAACGGCCCCGACCCTCGCTCGGCGCTTGTGAGGTCGGGCCACATGTCTATAATTCTGTGCAAGCGGCGCCGGGAGTGAAAGTACCCGCCAGGATTGCCCGATGGCCCGTTCGGATAGGAAATCATCATGGTTCGATGGATGGACGATTTTCGGCGTGGCTTATTCGGTTGGTTCCGCAATATTTTCGTTGCGGTGCTGACCGTAGCCAACGCCATGCTGGTAACACTGCGGTACTGGTTTCGCACCTATGACCCGCAGAGGAAGACCTATACGGAGCATTATGAGTACCCCGAATTGCCCGTCCCCGTCGCAGCGCGCTATCGGGGGTTTCACCGGTTCGATCTGACGACGTGCATTGCGTGTGAGCGCTGCGCACGCGACTGTCCGGTGGATTGCATCTACATAGGAAAGGCGCGCGTGGAGGGCCGCAAGGGCTTCCGTGTGACGGGCTTTGTCATCGATTACACAAAATGCATGTTCTGTGCGCTTTGCACCGAATCGTGCCCCGTGGACTGCATTTTTATGGGAGCAACGCACGACTTGAGTTGCTACAGCCGGGACGGGTGCCTTGTCGATTTCGCGCGATTGCCGCTTGAAGTCGCTTGGGGCCGTTTTGCCTTGAATCCCACAGCGGTTTCGCAATCGAAAGTCATCACCAAGCCGGTACATGACGGCCCTAATCAGTAAGGACTGGCGGAGTAAGAAGTGCCGCACGGAACGGAAAGGGGAGGAACAGACCATTATGGCTCATACTCGACGCCGCAAGACATTCACGGTCCAGGAGGCGAATGCCGCACTGCCACTGATCCGGGCGATCGTTCACGATCTCGTGGAGGCTTCCCGAGAAACCGTAGACCGCCGGGAGCGCCTCGCGTATCTGATTGGTGGCCGCCGTCGAGACGTGCAAGATCCTTACCGCGAGGAGCTTGCGCAAATCGAAGATGAACTGGAGAAGCAGAGCCGCGTTTTGCAGGAGTATGTACAGGAACTTCGCGACTTGGGCGTCGAGCCCAAGAGCGCC
Organism: Rhodopirellula sp.; assembly: GCA_012728855.1. GTDB lineage: Bacteria > Planctomycetota > Planctomycetia > Pirellulales > Thermoguttaceae > JABWBD01. The sequence goes on from JAAYEH010000400.1 coordinate 65,283, forward strand.
ACCGAAGGTCTGATCGACTTCCCCGCGATCCTGGACGGCCGGCAGGTCTATTTGTGCTGGAAACTGGGCGAGCCGGAAGTCCTCTACTGGCACGAACTGGATAGCGGTTTCGCCGGGCGTCAGTCGCTCACGGTCGACAGCCTTGCCGATCCTTGACGTGATTGCCGAACGGACTACAGACTCCACCGCAGGCGGAGTAAAACGAGCGGCGGGAATGTGTTTCTCCGCATCCCGGCTGCTACCATCAAGTACGATGATGATGCAGCAATCGACTGGAGGCGAGCAGCCGGGCTGCTCATTGCCACAGGTTCTTACGGCAAGCTCAGCACCTGACACTTCCCGGGCTGAGACTCGATCGAAAGCTTGTTCTTGCCGATGCGAAGTTCGACCGCTCCCGTGGAACCGCCGAAATCCGTTCGCCGCACAAGGACTCGGTCGCCCAGGAGGATGCCCGAGACCACGGCTGCCGGCTGCTTCGGCACCTCGAACGTCACCGGCACGCCGTTGTCGAGGAAGTCGCCGTACTGCTGGGCGGCTGCGTAGACTTCATGCACCAACCGGCATTCTTCCGCGTCTTCATCCTTGGGGCACCAGAGGAAGAAGGTGTCGGTACCCCGCAGCAGCATGTGCCAGAGAAGTTCCTGGTAGGCTTGAGGGCTCATCTGCTTCACGCTCGGATCCGCTTCCTTCGGCGGCGCGGTGGTATGCCAATGAACGAAGCTGATGATCGGCGTGCCGGCGGGGGTATGGCGGCCGGCGTTGCCGGCCACGAGGAGCATGTTGTAGAACCAGCGATAGTCGCTGTCGTCGAAGTCGTACCAGTTGTAGGTCGGATACCAGGTGTAGACTACCGGCATGGCGAACGTGTAGCCCGTTCCGGCAAACTCGTTGGCCCAGTGCCGATACTTCGCGCCCCGGTCGGCCAGGTGGGGCTGGCCGTCGACATAGGTTTCGAAATAATCGTACCAATAGCGGAACCCATTGTTCGGATAGACGGCGTAGTTGCCGACCAGCGCTTTCGGGAAACGCGCGAGGATCGGATCGGTGAAGGCGTAGCGCTGCAGCTCGCTGCGGATCGTCCGTAGCACTTGCTGGAACTCGAGGAAGTTGTCGATATCCTGGAACTTCTTGCGGCAGCGTTCGCACTTCGTCGAGGCTTCGTGGGCCCGATTGAATTCGATCGGGCCGTCGATCTCCCAGTCGGCGAAGATGAAGTCCACCGGCAGCCCGGCGCCGCGATACGCCTCGGCGAAGGACTCCACCTGCCGGCGAATCGGATCTTTGCGGTGCTCCAAAGCGAAGGGACAGCCCATGAAGTGCTTGGAATGAACATTGAACGATTCGTCCCAAAATGGACGGCCTTGCGCGTCGACGTGTGCGGTCCCTTCGTCGCCGTTGAAGAAGCGATGAAGGCACGCCGTTGCGTTGACGTTGACCGAAAGACCTCGCTTCGCCTGCGCGCGGGCGACCACCAGCGCCTGCGCCAGACTGTCCTCCTGCCGCGACGGCGACCAGGAACTGATCAGTCCGACGCCGCGCTGGTCGAGAAGGCCGACGAGTTCTTCGGCGGCCGCGTCGTCGAGGCGGCCCGGATTGCCCGCGGGCCAGAGATAGAGCGGCAGCCGGTCGCCGCGCGGAAATTTCAGCGGCAGGGTGGCGTCGAGCGCCGTCTGGACGCGGCCGGACCACCGTGGAGAATCCGCCTTCTCGGCGGCGTCCAGCGGGATGGACAGACCGAGCAAGACAAACGCTGTGGCGGCCGACAGCGGTCGGAGGGGCATCATGGCATAACCTCGGCAAGGGTGGATCAAGGACCGTACCGAGTTTACCCGATCGAGCGGAAGCATGCCACATCAGCCCGGCTGCTTGCAGCAGCCGGGCTGATCTTTGTCGCAACGGCACATCCCACGCAGGCCGTTGGCCGTTGAGGTTAAGAGCCTATCCCAAAACCTTGGCGGAGAGGGGGACAGGCACATTTTGCTCCGAAGACTCCGCAAAATGAGCCAGTCCCCGGCGGTTTTGGGATAGGCTCTCAACGAGATGCCGGATCATGCGGCTGCGGTCCTGGAGACTGGAGAAGCGATTGCCGGGGAACTACAATCGGCAAGGCGAGAAGAGTCGCTTTGCCGAAGTGAACCGTGCGGTTATTGGCGATCAGACGGAGCAGCGCGATGAACAGACTGTGCCTTGTCCTATCCGCCGGCATCGCCGTTGCGATGGCGCCGGCTCGCGGCCTGGTAGCCCAGGTCGAACTGGCTACCGACGCTCCAAAGCCGCTTTCGCCCGTGGAGAGCCTGGCTCACTTCCGCCTTCCCGAGGGATTTCGCATCGAGCTGGTCGCCGCGGAACCGCATATCGCCGATCCCGTGGCGATGGCGTTCGACGCGAAAGGCCGGATCTTCGTCTGCGAGATCCACGGCTACAATCTCGAGGGATATCTGGACGTGCTGGAACTGAACAAGACGGGCCAGCTCGACACGGCGGTCCGCCGCATTCCCGCCAATCAACGGGCGATTGAAATGGCGGAACGGGAACAATACGGAACGGTCAAGCTTCTGGAGGATACCGACGGAGACGGCCGCATCGACCGCGCCACGATCTGGGCCGACCGACTGCCGCCGGCCTATGGAGTCGTGCCGGCGCGCGACGGCGTCGTTGTCCTTTGCGCGCCGGACATACTCTATCTGGCCGACCACGACGGCGACGGATCGGCCGACTTCCGTGAGACCCTCTTCTCGGGGTTCGGTGCTTACGATATGTGGTCGCGGATCAACAATCCTCAATGGGGCATCGACAATTGGATCTATGCGGTCGGCGCGATTCAGAGCGGCGGAACGATCCGCGGACCGCATCTGCCACAGGATGTGCGCTTGCCCGCGGTCTGCTTCCGATTCAAGCCGGACGGCAGCCGTCTGGAAGCGTGCTCGGGCAGCACCAGCGGGTTCGGCCAGGCGCTGAACGACTGGGGCGACCGCTTTCTGGTAACCAATCAGCAGCACGCGTTGTACGTCGCTCCTTTGCCGCACCGCTATCTCGCCCGCAACCCCTTCTACGCCGCGCCCAGTCCGATGGTCAACATCTCCACGTACGGCCATCCCGCGCCCGTATTTCCCATCAGCCGGCCCGACCCCTGGCGGTTCGCGCGGAGCCAGGATCCGGCGTGGGTGAAGTTCTACGGTGCGGCGGAAGCGACCGCAAACGGCTTCTTCACGGCGGCCAGCGGTCCGGTCATCTACAACGCGGAGACCTTTCCCCCGCAGTACCACGGCAACCATTTCAGCGTCGACAACGCCCAGAACCTGGTCCACCGCTGTCTGCTGGAATCGGATGGCCTGAGCTACCAGGCCCGGCGACCCCGCGACGACGAAAAAACGGAGTTTCTTCTCTCCGACGAGCAGTGGTTCCGCCCGGTCAATCTGACGGTCGGCCCCGACGGAGCGCTCTATATCGTCGATATGTACCGCGACATTATCGAGGACTACTCAGCCATCCCGCGATTCCTACAGCAGCGTTACGTGGAATCGATCATCGCCGGCAGCGACCGGGGGCGCATCTGGCGTGTGGCGACCGTCGACTCAGCCGGCAAGGTTCCACTCGATCTGACCGCGCGATCCGGGGTCCAACTCGTTGACGAACTCTCCGCGTGCAATTCCTGGCGGCGGCAGACCGCCCAGCGGCTGCTGGTCGAACGAGGCGATCGAGCGATAGGATCGACACTCGCCGCGCTGGTTCGCGAAGGCGCAACGCCACAGGCCCGCCTGCACGCTCTTTGCACGCTGGACGGAGTTAACGCGATTGAGCCGGAGATGCTCGAACGCGCACTTCGCGATCCGCATTTCGCGGTCCGTATGCATGCCCTCGCTTTGGCCGAACCGAGGCTCGTCGAGTGTCCGGCGTTGGCCGCTCGCGCGCTGGAGATGATCGCCGACGAACACCCTCGCGTTCGCCTGCAAGTGGCCTTCACTCTCGGCGAAATGAAGGAAGAAAAGGCCGCGGCGGCTCTCGCACAACTCGCCGCCAGCGATGGCGGCCACCCCTGGGTCCAGGCAGCCATCCTCAGCTCCGTTGCCGAATCGGCGGGAAGACTGGCGATAGAAATACTCAAGCGGAGCGAGGGAGGGGGCGAGTCGCACAGCCTGTTGCGGTCCCTGGGATCGATCGTCGGATCGCGCCACGACCGGCAGGAACTCGTTTTGCTGCTTGCCGCACTGGCGGAGATCCGGGACGAACGGCTTGCCGATGCCCTCTCGCTCTGTCTGGACGGCCTCACGCAAGGATTGGCGGCCTCGAAAGCGGAAATGCTTGTCTCGGATGAGGGGCGAAAAGCCGTGCAGAGTTTGCTGGCCCATCCGTCCGCGAGAGTTCGACAATTGGCGATCCTCGCAGCCGGTTCGCTCAAGCTCCAGGACTCGCTCGAGATGAAGGCCGCCCTAGCGGCTGCCAAGGATACGGCCCTCGACGAAAGCCGGTCGAGCCCCGATCGGCAGGCGGCGATAGGACTTCTCGCGATCGCCCCCCACGAAGTGCTGGCGACGGTCGTCGAGGAACTGCTCGATCCCCGGCGGCCGCTGGAGATTCAAGTGGCGGCGGTCGCTTCCATGGCGGCATCCGATCATCCGCGTGCGAGCGAGACCCTTCTTTCCCGATGGCCGGTCTACACGCCCAAAGTCCAAGCGGCCGTCCTGGAAGCTGTCTTCAGCCATAAGAACCGGTTGTCCGGCCTGCTCGATTCGATCGAAGCGGGCCGAATGCCATCGTCGGCGTTAGACGCCAATCGGAGATCGCAGTTGCTGGGCGATCCCGATGCCTCCATCCGTGGGCGAGCCGAAGAACTGCTTGCCCGCGCCGCCCAACCGGATCGGCAGCAGGTGCTCGAACGCTACCTGTCAGCGAGGGCTCTGCCTCGCGATTCGCGGCGGGGAAAGTCCGTGTATCAAGAGCAGTGCGCCAAGTGCCACAAGTTGGGCGAGGCGGGATACGTGGTCGGACCGGACCTTTCGGTCATCAAGAGCAAGACGGACGAAATGCTGATCTCGGATGTCCTCGATCCGAGCGATCTTCTCACAGCCGGGTATCAGAACTACACGGTCGTGACCGAAGCCGGCCGCATCTTTACCGGCGTGTTGGCGGCGGAGACGGCCACCAGCGTTACGCTCCGCAAAGAAGAAGGCGTCGAACAGACCATCCTTCGCAAAGACATCGACGAAATGGAAGCCTCGTCGATTTCCATGATGCCCGAAGATCTCGATCGGCAGGTCAGTCCGCAGAACGTCGTAGACTTGATCGCGTATCTTCGCGAGGCATTTGAACCGTAGCAGGTCATCAGCCCGGCTGCTGCGAGCAGCCGGGCTGAGCTTTGGGCTCAGACGCTCGCGACGGCCTCCGTCTCGGCCGGCCAGGCTACTCCATCTTCTTCCTCGCGATCATCGCTTGCATCGCGCACGAACTCCAAGGGGCCGGCCGCGCCGCGGCGGCTGCCCGGATAGAACAGTTCGACGGCGGCCAGGAACTGCGACAGGTCGGGGGCCCGCACCATCTCGGCCGCCTCCAACTCGAACTTGTCTCGCAATTCGTAGACCAGATGCCGGCCCATCGGCCAGCGAACGCTCATGATATCATTGATTTCGTTGAGCAATTGATAGACGCGTGCCCGCGTGAGGCCCATCGTGCGAGCCGCCTGCCGGACACTGGTAATCGGGCCGAGGATGCCCAAGCGGTTCTCGGCAAGGCTGGAGACCTGGTGCGTCGCATCGACACGGACCTGCTCGACGAGCGGTGCCACGAAATGATCGTAGAGATCCTGATTGCTGGGAATCCCCGGCGTCTGCAGCATTCGGTTTGTCCACGTGTCGACCTTGTCGATCCGACGCGGAAGAATCCGCACCGTCAGGTGATCCATCCGGCCCACGCAGGACATAAGCGTGTGAACACCGTGGAAGACTTCCAGGATCGCCTGGACGCGTTTCTCGCCGTGGGTCTTCATGGACCGAATCTCGCTGAGGCTCAATCCCGTGTACGACTCCAGCGGCGAATTCCAGATCACCCGCGTCATGTTCTGCAGGCTGGGAGCAAAGCGGCCAAGAACCTCTTTGCCCAGCCCGTGGCGGATCACGCACGCCCGCCACTGGCTCCAGACCACCTCCGATACCCCGGCAGGATCAAACCCGTTGGACGGCAGGCCGGCCGATATCGCGGTCTTCCCATTTTCTCGCAATGGTGCCAGTTCGATTGGCAACTCCGTAGGATCCGAGTTGGCAACGCGGGCGAGCAGTGCGATGAAAGAGCGGATCTTCTTCTGTCCGATTCCAGGCGTGGCAATCAGGTCGGAGAAGGGAGTGTTCAACAAATCGCTCAATGTGCGGCCCAACAAGGCCAGCGGCATGCGGCGGTCGGTCGGCAGCGCCCAATAAGCCAACGGCTTCTCCAGGTGCTGCGCGTACTGGGCGCTGAGCAGCAGACGGCGCACACTCTCGAAACGACTAATCAACTGGAGTTGCTCAACCGAAGTTGTCTTCGCCGGTTTCATGATTCGCTCCTCGGCCGGGGCTGCCGCACACGCAACCTTCCGCGGCGAAGGTCGGTGCAAAAACACAGTTGCAGGATGACCGTTCTGGTGGGCTTCGTTCTCATTCGGCGGGATTGTGGCAGGCCATCCGCCGACAGGAATCGGCGGCTGTTGGCACAAACCGGGTGGGTAAGCCGCAATGCATCTCGTCTGCCGCCCCACAAAAAGCTTTAGGCAGACGGCATCGCTGTCGCTGGCTCCAATTTTGCTTCGCGGGGGGACGGCAGTCAAGATACGTTAAAGCCTTTTTTTTGAATAATCCGGCAACTTGTTCCCAAAAACCGGCAAATACCCCCTGCTTTCCGCAGAATGAGGCCGACGCCCACCTCACAACCCGCGGCACCGTCCTAAGCCTATTTGGACTTTTTCCGGGAATTCCTCGGAAAATCCTCCAGCCCGATTTGCGTAGGGAACGGCTGAGGGCTCCCCGAACCGGCTCGCGGCGCCGAATCTGCGGCTTTTCCCGGATGCCACTGCTGTGTGGCTGCGATGAAATTGCTTTGCCCGCCGACGCTCGCCGAGCCGATTACAAGGAACATCCTCAACCGGGGCCTCATGGCCACACGCAGTTCCCTCAACCATGCGAGAGAGTCCAGCATGAAAAAAGCGACATATCGGGTTGTCATGCGTGCAGCCGACGGCCAATTGCGGATTCGGGATTACGACAGCCATGAGGATCTGCTCAAGCGTCACACTCAGATTGGCATCGACGATTGCAGCACGGACCTCGGGCTGCGTGGACTGCCGGTCTTCCGAGGCCTGATTGGACCGATCCCGGAGGGCAAGGACGTGATCCGTTATGAGACTCCCGAGGTTTTCGAGACGCTCACCAAAGAATGGGGGATGCTGAAGACTCCACGACGCAGCCGCACTCGACGGCCTACCACCGAACGCCCGACGATAACGGAATCCCCCTGAGGCGTCCTTCAATCCGCACGACCGGCCCAAAGCGACCGGTGCCACGGGCAGCCCGGCCACTACCATCGGGCAACGGCCAAATGCTGCGGGAAAAAGGATGGCCAACACCGGGCTGCTTGACACTTGTGCCACCCACCAATTAGCATGATCGCTCGCAGTGGGTTAAGCAAATGGACGCAGCCGGTGGAACAGCCTGAACTCGATCTTTGGCATATGCGGCGGGCCTTGGACTTGGCCGCGGCGGGGCAGGGGCACGTCGAGCCAAACCCTATGGTCGGGTGCGTTATTGCGCTGGGGGCGGAGGTTATTGGTGAGGGCTGGCACCGCAGCTTCGGAGGTCCGCACGCCGAAATCGAGGCCCTCAAGCTGGCTGGCCAGCATGCGTCGGGCGCCACGCTTTACGTTACCCTGGAACCGTGTTGCCATTACGGCAAAACCCCTCCCTGCACCAAGGCGATCCTGGAAGCCGGCATTCGCCGGGTCGTGGTAGCCGGGTCCGATCCTTTTCCCAAGGTAGCCGGAGGCGGATTGGCGGAGCTTCAGGCGGCGGGTATCGACGTTGAAGTGGGTTTGCTGGAGGGGGAATCGCGGCGACTGAATGCCCCCTACTTGAAGCTCGTTCGGACCGGACGGCCGTGGATCATCGGAAAGTGGGCGATGACCCTCGACGGCAAGACCGCCAGTCGCGCGGGAACCAGCCAGTGGATCTCCAATCCCGAATCGCGGCGGATCGTACACGGGATTCGCGGCCGTGTGGACGCCATCCTGATCGGTCGCGAAACGGCCCAGTTGGACAACCCGCTGCTGACGGCACGGCCACCCGGACCACGCACAGCCCTTCGAGTGGTCGTCGACACGCACGCCTCGCTATCGCCGGCCAGCCAACTGGTCTCGACGTCGAAGGACGTGCCGGTACTGATCGCCGTCGGACCTCATGCGTCGGTAGCCGACCGTAATCGCTTGATCCAGGGCGGCTGCGAGATCTTCGTCTGTTCGGCCACGCGCCACGCCGCCCGGCTCGATCAATTGCTCGAAGAGCTGGGACGTCGCCGCTTGACGAACGTGCTCGCCGAAGGGGGCAGCCGTCTGCTGGGCAGCCTACTTGACGCGCGGCAGATCGACGAGGCCCACGTTTTTATCGCCCCCAAGCTGCTCGGCGGCGCATCGGCCCGCAGCGCCATGGCCGGCGACGGCTTCGAGGAAATCGCCAAAGCCCCATCGCTCGAACAGCCGATCATCGAGGCGATTGACGGCGACGTGTACGTTCACGGGTGCGTCGTCTGGTGAGCATCGATTCCACGGGCTACAGTTTCGCCGCGTAGGCGATTACGTAGGAAATCCCCGCCATGACAGCCGCGAGGCCGAACATGGTGGCGAAGGTCGTGAGATTGTATTCCAACCCGCGCGTGAAAAATACTCTGTAAAACATGAAAAGGAACACGGTCACGGCAAACCCTGCCATGGCCATCAGTTTCCGGCGCTTGGCCATTTCCTCGGGCGAACGGGGTTCGGCGCCGGCTTCCGCGGCGGGTTGATCCGGCGCTGCCGCGGCCACGGGCGGGTCGGATGCCGAGGCGGGCCGTTTCGCAGCGGCGGCGGCGGCCAGCGCCGCGGCCACGGCGTTGTTCTGAACGCCGTCGCGGGAATAGTGCTTGGCAATCTCGGCGTTGACGGCCGCAGCCGTGCAGAGGATCGTCCGCACCGGCAGCCCAAACCGCAGGCGCAGCTCCTCTTCGACGTTCGGATCGATCGGGTTCGGCGAGGCCATCAGCAGTTGGCTGCCGTCGATGAGCACCGGCACGCACGAATGCTGGCGGGCCATCGGGGCCGGAACCAACGGTATCAGTTCCGGGCTGATCTGGATATCGCCCAGGTCGATGTACGGCAGACCTTGCGACTCGGCATAGGCCTGCATCACGACTTCGGGCGGGGCCAGCTTCTGCTGAACGACCGCATCCCGGACTTCCAGCCCCACGGCATTGGCGAAGTTACGGGCCTTTTCGAGTTGCTGCCGGTCGATGGTCTTATTGGCCAGGAGGATCTCTTCCAGACTGCGGCGGCGCCCTTCGCCTTTGTCCTCGCGGCCCAGCGAAGCGTCGTATTCCCGCTTCCGCTGCGCGTCGGTGAGGCAGAGCATGGCCTTGGCCAATTCGTTGAGCAGATCCTGCGACTGCTTGGCGTACTCGCCCGTGCCGAACTTGCGGACGTGGGCATTCATCCGCCGGTAGCGCTCGCGGATCACCTGCGCATCGTCTTCAAATGTCTTCACACGCAATAGCTGATAGTAGCTCAGCGGTCGAGCCGTTTCGGTAATCTTCAGCCAGTCGCGGTAGACGTCAAGGGTTTCGGGCATGGCTAATCCACCTGGTACTCGGTAGCAAGCTGGGAGTAGACGTCGACCTGGTCTTCGTTCAACCCCCCGCGGCGTTGAATGGAAATGGCGGCCTCCTTCCCGCCGGTCTTGTCGCGCGCGGTTACGGCGATGCGGCCGGACGCGTCGAAGGCATAGGTCACCTCGACCGGCGCTCCCTTGGGCAGATCGGTCGGTAGATCGGTGATGCGGCACTTTCCCAAAAGCGAGCACGCCGTCGGATCGGGGGCATCCCCTTCGAGAACCTGCACGGCCACGCGTTCCTGGCCGTCGCGGTTGGTCTTGAAGATCTGCGACACCTCGACCGGCAAGCGGGTGTTGCGCGGTATCATCACATGGTTGAGCGCCTTGCCCGACTTCGGATTCGTTGCCACGATCCCCAGGCCGTGCGAGTTGACGTTCTCCTGCTTCACGGCGGCGAGCAACTTGCGGAGCTTTTCGGAGACCTCGGCGCCGCCGCGATATTTCGCCTCCAAGATCGCCGCATGGATCGCCGCCCCCTGCGCAACCGCCGAAAAGGGGGATAGTTCCAGATAGGGCTTGATCCCCAGCAGCTTTTCTAACATCGCGGGAACGGCCGGCATCAGCGTCGATCCGCCGACCAACACCACGGCATCGAGATCCTTGACGCGTGTATCGGCCTGTTGAAGAACCAGTTCGGTGGTGTCGGCCGTCCGCTGCAGCAGGTCGGCCGTCATCGTTTCGAACTGGCTGCGCGTGATCGTAATCGCGATCGCCTTGCCCGCGTGGCGGCAGGTGATTGTCGCTTTCTGCTTCTCGGAAAGATCCACCTTCGCGAGGTCGCAATCGTTGCGGAGAATCTGCACCGTCGCCGCCGATTCGCGCGGGTCGACGCCGTGGCGGGACTTGAACTCGTCCGCGACGTGATCCAAGAGACGATCGTTCCAGTCGACGCCGCCGAGTTGCACGTCGCCGTCGGTGGCGAGAACCTGGAAATGGGTGGGCGTGTACTGCACCACGGTCACATCGAACGTGCCGCCTCCCAAATCGTAGATCAATGCTTTGCGCGGGCGGGCGGTCGTCGAGCCGGCCCCCAATTCACCGCGGCGCCACGCGTAGGTGAGCGTGGCGGCGGTCGGCTCGTTGATGATGTCGATCACATTCAAGCCGGCGATCCGTCCGGCGTCTTGCGTTGCCTTGCGACGCGCGTCATTGAAGTAGTACGGAACGGTGATCACGGCGTTGCCGATCTTGCCGATCCGCTTCTCGGCGTCCTGCCGGAGCTTTTTGAGGATCAGCGCGGAGAGGAATTCGGGCGTGATCGGGCGGCCGTCGAACGTCCGCTTGAACTCGCTCTCGCCCATGTGCCGCTTGATCCGCTCGACGACGTTGTCGGGATCCTCCATCGCCGCGCGGGTGCGATTGGGGCCGACGATCACGTGCTTCGTCGCCGTGAGCAGGATCAGGCTGGCGGTTTCAACTTCGTCGTCCTCGTTCGGAATGGCTACCGGATTGCCGTCTCTGTCCAACTGGGCGAGCGTGGAGTAGGTCGTGCCCAGGTCGATGCCTACCGTCTGGCCTTCGTCGAATTGCATGTTGCCGCTTCCACAGGGTAGCTGGAGGAGCGAAGTCTCGCCGACTCGATCGGCCTATTCTTCGATCACCTTTTTAACCAATTGAACGAAGTGAGGGCTCTTCTTCGACTCACTCAATTCCGCCGCCTTCTTGTCGGCAAGCTCTCGCTCACCATACTCGAAAGCGACGACCTGGTTGAGAGATTGGCTGAACACGCCCCAAAACGCCTTAAGGCGAACCTCCTTCGCCACCTTGGCGCGGCTCTTCCGCTTCGTCGCCGCCTTCTTCGCGGGCTTCTTCGGCGCCTTTTCGTCGACTTCACTTCGTTCGGCGGCATCGCTTGCCTCGCGTAACTCCCGACGATTCAGTATTTTTCGAGCCATATCTCTCCCTCGGAAGAACTGGGCAACTTACTGCTTCCGGGCTACCAAGCGGAAATCTGTGCCCGGGCGTGGGCTTTCGGCCCTGAAACAGCTAATCATAACGGAAACAGGTGGCCCCTGCCAGTAGATGCAAAGTAGGTTCCGCTTGCCGAGCGGAACCTTGCCCCTGGAGCCCGCCGGGCAAGCGGGATCAACCGCTGTCGAGATACCGCTGTCGCAGTTCGGCGTAGTGCTCGGGGCTGGGATCGTCGTGCTTCGCTGTCTCACCGCGGACCGTCTCCGCAAAGATCTGCTGGAGGTAGGGCCGGCACCAACCGCAGCCGGTGCCAGCGCCATAACAGTCGGCCAATTGCCCGGCACGGCGGACTTTCTCGACGCGGATGAAATTGGTGATTTTCCGCTTCGTGACGTGGAAACAGAGGCAGACTTCGTCGTCGGGAGCCATCACCCGCTCGATTCCGTGCCGGTTGCCAACCGCAGAGCGATCCGGCACGCCTGCCGAAAGTCCGGCAGGCTCAGTCGCTCGGCCGTTGTGTGCGGGTTTTGTTGGCCGCAGCCGAGGCTGACCGTGGGGATCCCACGCGCGGTCAGCCAGTTGGCGTCGAGCCCGCCGTTGGAGATCGCCCGCATCGGTTCTCCGCCGACGTCTCGCACGGCAGCCTCCGCCGCCGCGGCGCCGGGTTCATCGCCGGCCAACCGAAACGCCTCGTAGTCCAACCGGCCCTCAATCTCCACACGGCCTGCGGAACCGTCGCTGCAGCGGACGGCGCGGGCGGCATCGCGAAACGCGTTTTCGATCGATCGGACGATTTTCTGCCGAAATTGCGGATCGTGGCTCCGCGCCTCGGCACGAATCTCGACGTAGGGAGTGACCACGTTGGTCGCCTCGCCGCCACGGATCACCCCCACATTGCTGGTGCCTTGTCGACCATCTTTCTCGACCAGTCCGTGCCAGCCCTCCTCGTGGAGCCGAGCGATGGCCAAGGAAGCGATGACAACGGCACTGACGCCCTTCTCCGGCGCGCTGCCCGCGTGGCTGGCCACTCCCTGGATGCGAATCTCCATCCGGTAACCGCCCGTGGCGCCGACGGTGATCTTCTCGGGCGAACCGCCGTCGAAATTGAACGCCAGCCGCGGCCTGCCCAGATTGGCGAGGTGCAGAAACCGAGCGCCGTACAGTCCCACCTCCTCCTGAACCGTCCAGAGAAAGGTGAGGGGTGGGTGCGGCAACCCACGGCGAAGGATTTCCATCGCGGCGTGAAGAACGACCGCGGCGCCGGCTCGGTCGTCCGCTCCTAACGCAGTTGCCTTATCGGCCGGCACCACGTAATTGCCTCGCACCAGCGGGCGAGCGCCTTCGCAAAGCGGAACGGTATCTGTATGAGCCATCAAGAGTCGACGCGGTCCGCGGTGGGTGCCCGCCAGTTTTAAGGCGAGATTTCCCACCTCGCCGCCCAGAGGCGTATGGCGATGCGATTGATCGTCACGCAAGGCGTCGCGTGGTGCGCCGGCTTCGAGCAACCGCTCGCGGATGAACCGGACAACCTGTCCTTCCCGCCCACTTCGTCCGGGGAGGGCCAGCAATTCGAGCACCAACTTCTGCGCCTGCCGCAGGTCGGGCTCGGGCGGCTTTTCTTCGCCCAGGCCGGCGGCGCCCAGCGCCGAAGGCCGCAAGGATTTCTTTTTGCGAGATTCCGCCATCGGATCGTCTGTGGTTTCCCGAAGGGTAAGCGTTATCCACCACCCGGCCGCTTCTGCAGGGTGTTGGCATGAATTCTAGCAACCACAGGCCCCAAAACAAAGCATCGCACGCCGCCGCTTGCAACCCCGGCGGCGTGCGAAAGAACGATCCCCTCTTGCCGACATCCGCGGCAAGTACGACTTCCGGTGGCGTTGATCCGCCTACTCCTGCTTTTCGGCCTTGGCCTTCTTCTGGCCGGCTTTCTTGCCCGGCTTCGCCGGTTTCTGCTGCATGGCCTTGAATTCGTCGAGGCAGATCTGCTTGTCGCCGTTCTTGTCCATCTTTGCGAACATCTCCGTGGCTTTTTCGATCTGCGCCGGATCCTTGCGTGTGCCCTTGAATTCCTCGAGGGTCACGTTTCCGTCGTCGTCCTTGTCCATGGCCTTGAAGCGGGCCTCGGCCGGCTGCTTCGTGAATTCGACGATGCAGACGCTGCCGTTGCCGTCCTTGTCGACGAGCTTGAAAATGGCCTCCGCCTTCTCGCCGCCGCGCTTGCCTTTGAACTCGTCGAGCGACAACTTGCCGTCGGCATCCTTGTCCATCTTGTTGAACCGCTCCTCGGCCGCCTTCGCCTGCTTCTCCTTCGCCTCTTTGGCCTTGGCGGCATCCGCCTGCGCCCACGCGTTGCCAACAACGACCAGGCAGGCAACCAGAGCAACCAACCACAGCGAGCAAATTCTGGACATACGATTCTCCTCAACAAACGAACTGGAACCCAAAAACCCGAACCTAACGCAAGTACGGGCAAGACACTCCGGCATGATCGAACTACAGGGGCACTCGCGGAGCGATCACTAGAACGCCGCGCTGGACTGAAGTAAATCCCCCCCTTACGGTTTCTGTCTTTATTCCACCCCGGCCGAATACGACGTCTCCTCGTCCAACCCCAAGCCCAACGGGCTGGGCTCGCGGGTCAACGATCGCACCGGTTATGCCGTGCTTGACCGTGGGCCTAAGCCGACCGGGTGAAATTCGTAGCCTGACTCTCCGAGTCGGGTCTAGGAAGCCAGCCCCGACTCGGAGAGTCAGGCTACATCCGAGCGGGTAGGCTTTTTTTCTGCCGCTCGCCTTATAAGAAACCCTTCAGCCGCAGAGAAGTTTCGCGAAAGAAACAGCTCTCGGCCAATGGCACGCTACAGAGGGGTAATCGAATTTCACAGAAACTCCCGCGAGCGTAAGCACACTTGCACGAAGCCCTCCGGGGCGTGATAACGGTCGGAGGCGGTTGCTGTTCTGAACCGCGAAGGAAAAAAAGGAAGGAAGGCATCGCATGTCTCGGATACGCTTTTGCGTCGTTCTTGTTCTTCTGGCTGGTTTGGCCAACGTCAGCCTCGCCCAGCAGCCGGAACTTCCCAACCCCGGCTTCGAGTCCGGGCTGGAGGGGTGGCTGTTTCGCCCGGGGGACGAGTCGCAGGTTTCGCTCGTCGAGAGCCCCGATCGCGGCAAAGTGCTCCAACTGCACCCGGACGGTCGCATCCTCGGGGTCGAACTCGATCGCTTGCGGATTGGCACGGATCTGCAACCGCAGCAGGCGTACCGGATTGAGGTCCAATTAAACAACGAAGGGATCGAGAAGGGCGTCTTTGCGTTTTCGATGTACTGTTTCGACGCCCAGAACAAGTCGCTCAAACAACTCGTCTTCTACGGGTTGAACGCCAACTCGCGCCCGCACGACTGGCGGGCGGTCCGCGGTGAGTTCGGCCCCGGCACGGCCGACCCGCTTCCCGAAGGCACGCAGACCGTGGCGATTCGATTCTCGTTCTATGAAGGCAGCGGCGATTGTCGTGGCAAGATTGCCATCGACGATGTCGTTCTCCGGCCTTTCGAGCCACCGGTCTATGCCGGTTGGCCCAGTGAGATCGTCGCCGAGGTGGGCGATCTCGGCTTGCGGTTCGAAAGCCGCTCCTTCTGGACGCTCTACCGCATCGATTACCGATCGACGCGGCTCTGCTTGGACCGCTGGGGTAGCCACTACGGCACCGTGGCGAGGTTTCCGGAGGTCGGATTCATCGGAACGGGCCATCGTGAAAACGAAGACGAGCAGGTTCTCGATCTGGCGATTTTCGTCGACGGGCAGGCGGTCGAAAAGCCGGCGGCCTCGCTGGAGTGCGAAAGCCTCCGCCTGGAGAAACGGTCGACGATTCGCGACCTCGTTCTCGACACGACGATCGACGTTCGCGACAACCGCATTACGGAAGACGTGCGGATGGCGGCCGGCAAGCCCACTCCGGTCGAGTTGATCTACCACTTCATGCATCCCTGGACCGACACCGCCACGGCCTACTGTGCCGAGTTGCCGGACGGCTCCCGCATCGACGGTGAATTCACCGGCGACAAGACCCAGAAGATCGATCAGCCCACCCGCTGGTCGGCCATCTACGACGAGCCCTCCGGCAAAGGGGCCGTGACCTGCGTGCTCAAGACGCCGGAGGATGACGATTGGCGGACCCGCTATTGGGACGTGCCCGACGGATATCGCAAGCACTACCTCGCTACGTTCCTGAAGAAGACCGTTCCCGCGGGGCGGGAGTTTCACTACCGAATTGTCACGGCCCCGTTCGAAGCCGTGCCGGCGGATTGGCAGAAGGTCGCCGCGGGCGTGGCGAGTGAGGCGGCCCGGTAGGGGCTCGATTGTAACGTCGGCGCGCCGTGCTCGGATACCAGGCATGGTTGGTTAGATCGGATGCTCGACGCGATCGACCAATACAATCCGCAAATCGCAGACGTTGGTTCCCGTCGGGCCGGTCTTGATCAGGGCGTTCAACGGCTCGAAAAAATGGTAAGCATCGTTACGGGAGAGGTGGTCGCCGGGCTGAAGGCCGCGGGCTCTTGCATCGGAAACGATTTCGCCGTCGAACCTTGCGCCGGCGGCGTCGGTCGGGCCGTCTTCGCCGTCGGTTCCCCCGGCAATCAGTGCGATGCCCGCCGCGCCGTCGTCCTGCAAATCCGCTAGGGCAGCCAGCGCGAGTTGCTGGTTACGGCCGCCGCGGCCGCGACGCTCTTCGCCGACCAACCGCACGACCGGCTCACCCCCGCTGATCAGGCAATCGGGGCCGGGTTGGCTGCGCATGGCCAGCGCCATGGCGGCGAGATGGCGTCCGACCTCTTCGGCAGGCCCCTCGGATCGGCGGGCGCTGATCATTGCCGGCGAGTAGCCCAGCCGTACCGCTTCTTCGCCCGCCGCATCGACGGCCGTGGCGTTGTTGCCGATGATGAGATTGCTGACGCGCGCGGTGGGTTTCGAGGCTGCCTGGTCGCCCTTGTTGCGGAGGAAATCGAACACGCGGTCCGCGATGCCTGCCTCCCGCGCGTGGTATTGCTCGAGCACGGAGAGCGCTTGCCGCGGAGTCGACGAATCCGCGACGGTCGGTCCCGAAGCGATGACCTCCAGCGGATCGCCGAGCACGTCGGAGATAATCAACGAGATCAGCCGGCCGGCGCGGCAGGCGCGGGCCAGTCCGCCGCCCTTGACGCGGCTGAGCTGTTTGCGGACGACGTTCAGCTCTTCGATATTGGCCCCGGCGCCGCTCAAGTGCCGGGTGACGGCGAGCTTGTCCGCCAGCGTGATCCCTTCGGCCGGAGACGGCATCAACGCCGATCCGCCGCCCGAGATCAGGCATAAACAGAGATCTTGCGGCTGGAGAGATGCAACGATCTTGAGAATCTCCACCGTGCCCGCGACGCCGGCGGCCGTCGGTTCGTTGACCGCGGCGGGCCGGGCGCCGTGAAGCCGAATGTGCGAGAGGGGCCGGAGGGTATCCTCGGGAACATTGACCCAACCGGCAAGCCGTTTCCGCTCCATCCTTTCCGGGCCAAGAACTTCTTCCACGGCCGCGGCCATGCCGGCGCCGGCCTTCCCGGCGCCCACCACGGCGATGCGGCCGATCTGGTCCAGCCGGATTCGCTCCTCCCCGACGATCACGTCGCCGCCTTCCACGCAAAGCGCCTGGCGAACCAGGCGCCGCGGATCGACCGCCTCGACCCCAGCCCGCCAGATCGTCATACCGTCGCCGCGGAGTTGTTCGCCGGATCGTTGCATTTCACTCGCTCACCCATTCTTGATCCGCAGCAGATCGAGCCATTTCGCCGCGTGTTCAATCGTGTACGCGCCGTGGTTGTTGTTGCCGGCGGCACACATTACCAGCCCCACGAGAAACGGCTGGTTTTGATAGGCACACACTCCGGCGGCCGAGCACCAGGGGGTCGCCTTGCCTGCGTCGCCGAACAATTTCGCTTTGGCGAAAAACTTGTGCGGGAATCCGGCCGTGCTGATCTGGCTGGGCCATCGCCGCACGAGAGGCCGGTGTGCGGCCACGACCGACGCCAGTCCCGGCGAGACGGCCTCAAACAGGTCATTGAGGCGACTCTCCGAAGGCAGTTCACGGGCAACTCCCGCCGGAGCCAGCACCACCGCCGCCAGTCGCACCGGAACATGGGTGAACTCCAGCGCCGGTCCGCCACGCGGGGGGCCGGCCTCTCCCAGCGCCGGCACATCGATCGACTGCTCCAAGTCCGGAAGTTCGATCTTCGGCTTGCGTCGCCGCATCGCCTTGCGAACGACATAGAGCACCGCAACCGCAACCGCTGCGACGATGATCCAAGTCGACAGATTGTCCGGCAGGCTACCGGCCGCTTCTTCGACGGATGCGGGGAGATTGTTGGTGACATCCATGGCTCAGTTCCTTTTTGCGAGTACGCCGTTGATGACCAAGGCGATCATAAGCACCACACCGGTCAGCAATTGTCTCGCCAGGTCGTTGATCCAGGTAATCTGGATCAGCCCGGCGTTGAGCACCGTGAAAGTGAGCACGCCGATGGTTGTCTTGCCCATCCCGCCTTCGCCGCCGAACAGGCTCGTACCGCCGAGCACGACACAAGCCACCGCGCTGAGAAGCAAATCTTTGTTCTGGTCGAGGGTGACGTTCGTCATTCGTCCGGCGTTGACCAATCCACCCAACCCGGCGGTCACGGCGGAGATCGCCAGGCAAGCCAGGACAATCCGCCCGGTGCGGACTCCGGCCAGACGGGCCGCCTCGCGGTTGCCGCCGGTCATGTAGACATAGCGGCCGAACCGCGTATGCTGCAACACGACGTGCCCCGCCACGAGCACCCCGGCAGCCAACAGGGCGCTATAGGGCACGATGACACGCCCGTCCCATCGCAGCCCGTCGTTGCCGACCGTTGCCAGAAGCGAGGGAATCTTCAGCAGTTTGCTTTGCGTCAGATACCGCGACGACCCTTCGGCGATGAACATCATTGCCAGCGTGATGATGAAACTCGGCAGCGCCGACCAGACGGTCAGCAAGCCTGAGACCAGTCCCAGCAGCAGGCAACTGGCCAGCGGCAGCAGCAGCACGGCCGATACCGTCCAGAACGGCTCGCCGCCATCACCTCCCATCCACCGCTGGTAGAGCCAGCCGCAGGAGGCCGCACACCACAGCGCGATCATGCCGACCGACAGGTCGATCTCCGCGCATAAGAGCACGAACGTCAGGCCGGCGGCTACGATGGCCAGGACGGATCCCTGCTTGAGGATTGCCGTGGCGGTGGCGATCTTGACGAAGTTGGGGGCGGCGAGCATGAAAAATGCCACCAGAAGCGCCAGGCTCACCAGCGGCGCCACTTCACGGGCATCCCAGCGTCGGAAGAACGATAAGAGGCGGTTGGAGTCTGGCACGGATTACGGCACCACAAATACGGGATTGGGTGAACGCCGGATGCGGTCGGACGAGGTCGCTCGGCGAACCAAGCCGTTCGTATCACGACTCACGCGCCCGCCGAACGGTGGAAATGCACGTGCCGCCACGCGCCGTTTTGCCGCTGCCAAACGCGGGTTTCCTCGCCGCGCGTCGTGACGGGGCAGCCCATCGAGTCCAATCGCTGCACCAATCGCACATAGCAGACGACGGCGACGTCGCCCATGATGCGGACATGCGGTGAAGACAGGGTATTGTTGACCGGCCCCGTGCCGGCGCCGAGGTCAAAGTAGAATTTGTGAAAGTCCATCCCTTCCACGAGATGGCCCCGCGCTTCCGGCTCGAAGGCGGAGAGCGTCGGATCGCAAAGCTCGGTATAGGTCTCCCAGTCGCCTGCCGCGATGCTGTTCAAGAGCCGCTGGTTGAGTTCGATCAGTTCGACGGCCGAAGTTTCCATAACCGCTCCTGTCAATCTGTAAAATGTTGTGACTAGCCTTCCGTTTCCAGGATTCCCAACTGCACCAGCTTCGCCCGGCATTCATCGCGTTCGCGGCAGCGGGTCAGTTCCGCCCAACTCGGATCCTGCGCCGCCAAGAAATCGTCTTCGGTGGTGCCGGCGAGGCTCTTCTGCGCCAGCCGTGCGATCACCCCGCGATCCAGCCGCGTCAACGACATTGCCTCCAGGCGGTAATCGACAAACGCTTCCCAGACGGTCGGAAACAACGGCTGGACGATTTTCTCTCCGATCGTCTGCGCATACGCCCGGATTTCCTGCTGGGCATGCACATTCATCCTCAGCGCCAGGAAGTGCAGCAGATTGTGCAGATCGATCTTCCAGTAGGCTTCCGTATACGTGGAAAGGGGCAGATCCTTGCGGGCCTGCTCCCGCGCCACCCCCAGCGCCAGGCGCCGCTGGTACATCGCCCGCGCCTGCTTTTGGAACTGAACTTCCTCGGCGGTTAAATCGGCGCCCAGTTGGTCGTCGAGCGCGCCCTCGCTCCCCTGGCGATTGCCGCTCGCCTGCACGCGCCAGCCGTCGGGCGGCGTCGTCTGCGCGGCCTCGATGGCCACCGAGTAGCGGGTGCTGTACTCGTTCGTCGAGGCCATGCGGTGCCGGATCCACTGCCGCCAGCAGTCCATCGGCACGCGGACCAACAACTTCACCTCGACCATCTCGAACGGCGTGGTGTGCTGGTGCCGCATGAGGTATCGAATCAGGGTCCGATCGTCCGACACGCGGCGCGTCCCCTCGCCGTAGCTGACGCGGGCGGCCTCGACGATCGACTCATCGTCACCCATCGCGTCGACCAGACAAACGAACCCGTCGTCGAGGACCGGAAATTTCTTCCATCGCAACGGTTCGAGAACGGCGGTATTGCTGGGCATCCTTGGCACTTTCTTGGCGGAATATCCGGCTACTTTGCCTGCAGTTCTTGGACGAGATTGGCTAAGAGCGTCGGGTTGTCGCTCTCGACGAGGTGATCGATTCGGCTTTGTGGCACGCCGGCTTTCTCCAGAGCGGGAACAATTTGCTTCCACACCCGTTGGCGAGCTTTTCCCTCGGCCAGATAGAGATCGGTCACCAACTCACTCAGCCGTTGGACGCCGATCGCATCGCGGTTCTGATAATAGTTTCGGATGATACGGTCTTGGTAAGAGGATTTCTTGGCCATGCGTCGGCGACAACTCCTGCGAAGACTGCGATTGAATTCGGTTCGGACACTACCTGGTCGAACAACTCATGATAGAGTTTTCGGCGCTCTCCGCCAGCCGCCATCGTGGAAACACGGCATTGCCGGCGCGCGCTCCCCTCCAGCCCTTCCGTCTTCCCCGCCGGTCCTCTACCATTCCCCAATGCCCATTACGAACCGACATCCACTCATTCGCGGGGCGAGCGTCACCAGCCTGGGCACCCTGGCAAGCCGGGGGCTGGGGATGCTCCGCGATATGGCCACAGCGGCTCTATTTGGCATGTCAGGTGGGGGGGTTATGGATGCCTTTGTACTCGCTTTTCGCATTCCTAACCTCTTCCGGCGGCTTTTCGGCGAGGGCGCCTTGGCCGCCAGCTACCTGCCCGTGTTGACGGGAGAACTCCAACGCGATCGGCGAGCGGCCTGGCAATTGGTGAGCGTCGGGCTGGTCTGGCTTGCCGTTATTCTTGGACTGCTGGTGGTTGTTCTGGAGCTTGGACTGGCAGCGATCTGGCTCGCCTGGGGCGACGTGCCGCGAGTGCGGCTGGTAACCACGCTGACGGCGGTAATGATGCCCTACGTGATCTTCATCTGCCTGGCTGCGCAGGTATCGGCCACGTTGCATGCCCTGGGGCGATTCGGGGTGGCGGCCCTTTCGCCGGCGGTGTTGAACATCGTCTGGCTGCTGGCGGTTTGGGGCATCGCCCCCTTCTTCGCTCCCAATCAGCAGGCACAGGCGCACGTGTTGGCCCTGGCGGTGACCATCGGCGGGGTTCTGCAACTTCTGGCGCAATGGCCCGATCTGGTTGCGGCCGGGTTCCGGTTCGACTACGCCTGGGCCAACGCCCGCGACGCTTTGGTCCGGATCCTCCGCGCCATGGGGCCGATGGTATTGGGATTGACGATTACGCAGATCAATACTCTGCTGGATAGCCTGATTGCCTGGGGATTCTCGTCCGGTGCGGCCGGACCGGAGCAGATCGCATGGCTGCCGGGCCAACTGCATTACCCGATGCAACAGGGGGCCGTGGCCGCCATCTACTTCGGCGAACGGCTGTACCAGTTTCCGCTGGGGCTGCTCGGCCTGGCCGTCGCCACGGCGATCTTTCCGTTGCTGAGCCGCCATGCCGCCCGCGGCGACCGCCGCCGGTTTGGCGAAGATCTGACGCTGGGCTGCCGTCTGGTGTTGTTTCTCGGGCTGCCGGCCAGCGCCGGCCTGGTGCTTTTGGCCGGGCCGATCACACAACTCCTCTTCGAGCGAGGAGAGTTCACTGCGGACGATTCCGTGCGCGCGGCGACGATGATCGCGGTTTATGGCTCCGGGGTTTGGGCCTACTGCGCGTTGCATGTGCTCGTCCGCGGCTACTATGCACTGGGCGACCGGATCACACCGATGAAGATCGGCGCGGCGATCGTGGTTCTGAACTTCGCGCTGAATATGCTTTTGGTCTGGCCGTTTGCCGAGGCCGGGCTGGCCCTGGCAACCGCGTTGACCGCGGGGCTCCAGGTTCTCCTGCTGATGACGGTGTTTTCCCGCCGCCAGAGTCATCTTGGCTGGCGCCCGCTGATCGCGACCGCCCTGCGCACCTCCCTGGCCACCTTCTTGATGACCGCCGCCGGTTGGGCTACGCTCGCTTGGCTGCCGACCGCCGGAGGACTGACTGCTGAGTTCGTTCGCGTCCTGCTGCCATTGGGTGTGTGTACTCTCGTTTATTTTGCAGCCATCGCGGTTTTTGCGCGGAACGAATTCCGGATGCTTTACGCAGTGGACAAGAGTTCGTAGACAGTTCTGTAATTCATGCAAAGGCTTCCTTTTGAATCTGTAGTTCTTCGGGAACTCGCGTGGTATAGGGGTGCGAGGAGTAGTAGAATAGAGTCGGTTCCTCGAAGCGGACCGCCCCGATGGGGGCACCGTGTGCGGGTAAACGTGGATTGAGTAGCGTCAAGTGGAGGTGCGGAATGGTCGATCTCACCGTTCGGGTTCCCGATGAGCTTCGCGACAAGGCCGTGCTGGCCGCTCGACAGCGTGGCCTTACGTTGGATGAGTTCATCCAGTTCTGTCTATCGTCTGCTGTCGACCGCGGGCAAGATGCCCTGTTTTCCGACTCCGCCGTCTTCACCGGAGACGTGCCTTCCGACATTTCGATAGACCACGACCGCTACTTGTACGGAGGCGACTCGTGATTTTTGTCGATACTTCCGCCTTTCTTGCCCGCTACATCGAAAACGACCAATTCCACGATGCTGCCACGGCGTACTGGGATACGCTTGCGTCCGGCAGTACCCCATGTGTTACGTCGAATTTCGTGATTGACGAGACCATAACGCTGCTGGCCAGACGTACCACTGGCCGTTTTGCCACGGAACGCGCCCGACAGATTTACGCATCCGCGGCTTTGCAGGTTTTGAGGCCAGACGAGGCCGACGAAACGGCAGCCGTCGTCATTCTCGAACGATACGCCGACCATGAGTTCAGTTTCACGGATTGTCTATCGTTCGTGCTCATGAGGCGGCATCGGATATCGGAAGCGTTTACGTTTGATGCCCATTTTTCGGTCGCGGGTTTCAGCGTTCGGCCGTAACCGACTCGATTCCGATTCGGCGATATAACCGTTGCCGAGCACCTTTTGTCGCCTTATCACGAATTCCCTTCGCGGTCACCCCGTCGCGTCCCCGCCCGCCGCGCGTTACAATGCCCGCAGCCTGAGAACCATTCCGTTTTGATATCCCGCCTCAAGGAGACCCGCCATGACATTGCCTTGCCTGATGCTGCTAACAGCGCTGGGCGCCGCCGCCCACGAAAAAGTGATCGACGCGTTCGAGTACCCCAGTCCCGAGGCCGCTCGGCAGGCCTGGGTCGCTTCCGGCGGCACACCCCAGCCGCTCGCCGTTACGCACTCAGGTCGCAAGATGTTGGAGTTCGAGGCCCCCTTCGCCAGCCAGCCCGACCTGTCACGGACCATCCTCGATCGCGACGTGAGCCTGGATCTCTCCGTCCCGGGCGAGTTCTCCCTCGATCTGGCGGCCGAAAACACCGAGGCCATCGGGTCGGTGAACCTCTATTTCCGCAGCGGCGGCGGGTGGTACTCGGCCAGCGCCGGCGTGCAGAAAGCGGGCTGGCAGACGTTGCGGTATTCCAAGGCATCGTTCCGCATCGAGGACAAGCCGGCCGGCTGGAACAAGATCGACGGTATCCGCATCTCCATCTGGCGAGGCCAGCCGAAAGACTCGCGGATCCGATTGGCAAAGTTGGCGGCCCAATACCATGATGTCGCCCTGGTCATTCCCGCCGCCGGCTCACAAGAGGGCGGCGAGATCCGCGCCGCCTTGAGCACCGCCGAAACCGTCGCCGGCATGATCTCCGAACTGGGGCTCGGCTCCGACGCCGTGGAAGACACGGCCATCGCCCGCGGCGCGTTGGGCGATCGGCTGGTCGCTATACTCGCCTACAATCCCGGCATCGACTCCGAGGCCGTCGAGGGCCTCGTCCGTTTCGTCGAGAAAGGCGGCAAGGTGCTGGCGTGCTACCAGTTACCCCCAGCGTTAGGGAAGGCTCTGGGGTTCGATCGAGCCGAGTACATCCGGCCGGACAAGCCCGGCACATTCTCTCAGGTGCGTTTTGAGGAGGGCATCCCCGGCATGCCGTCGGCGGTGAAACAGTCGTCGTGGAACATCACTACGGCGCGGCCCGCCGGAGAAAACGCCCAAGTCATCGGCTGGTGGTATGACGAAGAAGGCAAGCCGACCGAGCAGCCGGCACTATTGATGAGCGACAAAGGCGCTTTCTTTACTCACATTATCCTCTCCGATGACTACGCCCCGAAGAAGCAGATGCTGGCCGCCTTGCTCGGCAAGCTGGCTTCGCCGCTGTGGGACGAGATGGCAAAAAATGCGTTGGCGGGCGTGGTTCAGGTCGGCCACTTGAGCAACCTGGCCGAGGTCGATCAGTTCGTCAAGTCGGCCGGTGACGCGGCCGCGCTGGAGCGGCTCGATGCTGCCGCGAAGTCGATGCAAACGGCGCGGCAGGAATACTCTGCCGGCAAGTATCCGCAATCGATCGAGTCGGCGCGGAAGACCCATGAACTGCTGGTGGAAGCCTATCTCCGTTCGATTCCCAGTCCGACGATCGAAGGGCGGGCATGGTGGAACCATTCCGGCACGGGCGCCTATCCGGGCGATTGGGACCGCACCTGCAAAGAGCTGGCCGCGGGCGGGTTCAATATGATTCTGCCCAACATGCTCTGGGGCGGTCTGGCGCACTACCCCAGCGAGATCCTGCCGCAAAGCTCCACGTACCGGGAACTGGGCGACCAGATTCAGCAGTGCGTCGAGGCGGCGAAGAAGCACGGCCTCGAGGTGCATGTCTGGAAGGTGAACCATAATCTCTCCAACGCGCCGAAGGATTTCATTGCCAGGCTCCGCAAAGAGGGCCGCACCCAGGTGAACGTCCGCGGCGAGCCGCACGACTGGATCTGCCCCTCGCACCCCGAGAACCAGAAGCTCGAACGCGAAAGCATGCTCGAAGTGGCCCGCAAGTACGATGTGGACGGCCTGCATTTCGACTACATCCGCTATCCCGGCCGCGAGTTCTGTTATTGCGATGGCTGCCGCCAACGGTTCCAGGCCGACGCCGGAGTGGAAGTGGCCAACTGGCCGCAGGACTGCTACTCCGGTTCGCTCAAGGACAAGTACCACGATTGGCGATGCGACCAAATCACGAAGCTGGTGTCGTCGGTTTACGCGGAAGCGAAGAAGATCGAGCCGTCGATCCAGATCTCCGCCGCCGTCTTCGGATCGTATCCCGATTGCCGTATCTCCATCGGCCAGGACTGGGTTCAATGGGCGAAGGCCGGGTACGTCGATTTCCTTTGCCCGATGGACTACACCGACAGCGACCAGCGGTTCATCAACCTGGTGAGCAATCAGCTTCGGTTGGTGGAGGGAAAGGTGCCGCTCTACCCGGGTATCGGCGCGACGTCGTCCAATTCGACGCTGCCGGCGGACCGTGTCGCCGGCCAGGTCCATCACTGTCGTGAACTGGGCGCTGCCGGCTTCACGATTTTCAATCTCAGCAAGGGAACGCTGGAGTCGATCGCTCCCGCCTTCGCCCTCGGCCCCGGAAAAGAGAAAGCGGTCCCGCCGCACGGGAAACAATAGCCAACAGGCCAGAAGCCACGAAGAAAATAGGTGTCGCAACCAAGAAGGGGTCGGGAGTCTTTTTCCGTATCGGCCGTCGACCGCGTTGAGTTTACCGAGCGGCGGTGAGGCCGATACGGAAAAAGACTCCCGACCCCCTTGGGCGACCAAGGCCGGTTGCGAGCCTGCCCCACGACGCATTGCTGTCGATCGGGCGGGTGGTTGGAAGAATACAGCCCGGCGAAAAGCCCGCCTTTCCCCTCGTGGGAGGGTGTGATAGGTTCTGCCGACAACCAACGGATGACTCGCCGCGTAAGATGATTTGCCGGAAAGCCTTTGCCAATTCACTCTGCCGAAAGTCACGAGGACAACACCCAATGAAGTTTGCACGCTTTGCCTGTGGCCTATTCGCCCTTTTCGCACTGGTGCTGGGTTCCACGGCCTCAGGCGCGGACTCGCCGCCCCCCTCGGGTGGCAAGCCGCAGCCGAAGCCGGCCGAATCCTCGCAGCCGCAGTACACCAGTGTTCAAAAACTGCCTGACTCCATCACGCTGGCAACGCTTGCCAACGGGCTGACGGTTCTCGTCCAGGAGAACCACGTTGCCCCGGTGGCCACGGTGCGTTGTTACGTGAAAAACACAGGAAGCGCCTTTGAAGGCAAACATCTCGGGGCCGGCTTGAGCCACGTGCTGGAGCACGTGGTCTCCGGCGGCACCAATACGAAACGGGGCGAGAAGGAAATCGAGCGGATCATCGATACCTTCGGCGGCGCGACGAATGCCTATACCACCACCGATATGACCGCCTACTTCATCGACTGTCCGGCCGACCGCGCGATGACGGCGATCGAGTTGGTGGCCGATTCGATGCAACGAATCACGTTCGAGCCGGAGGAGTTTGAGCGCGAACTCCGCGTCGTGCGGCGGGAACTCGCCGACGGCGAGGTGAGCCGCAATCGCGTCCTTTGGAAGTTGCTTAGCCAGACGGTGTATACGGAGCATCCCGTGCGGCACCCGGTGATCGGCTATATCGACGTGTTGAATTCCACCACGAATCAAACGATTGTCGACTTTTACCGCCAGCGCTACGTGCCGAACAACCAGGTCTTTGTCGTCGTCGGCGATGTCGACACCGAGGCGGTTCTCCAGCAGGTGGCCAAACAATGGACGGGCACGCCCCGCGCCGCCGAGACCTACGTGGCGATGGTCGAGGAACCGGAGCAACTCGCCCCGCGCGAAGCCGTCAGCGAGATGGACGGCACGACCTACGATTTCGCCCTGGCCTGGCCCACGGTCGAGTTGTCCGATCCGGACCTGTACGCTTTGGACGTTGCCGCCTACATTCTCGGCGAGGGGGACAGCTCGAGACTGGTGCGTAAATTGAAATATGACGACCAATTGGTCCTCTCCGTCAGTTCCGCCAGCTACACCCCTTCGTTCGTCAACGGCTGGTTCGGCGTCTTCGCCGTCGCCCGCCCGGAAACCTGGCAGAAGGCCAACGACGCCATCCTCCGCGAGGTCTACCGGCTCCGCGACGAACCGGTCAGCGAGGCCGAACTCGCCAAGGCCAAGAAGCAGAAAGCGGCCGAGTTGGTCTTCGGCCGCCAAAAAGTCCAGGACGCGGCCGAAAGCCTGGGGCAAAGCTTTCTCTCCGCAGCCGACCCCCTCTTCGACCGCAAGTACGTGGAGAATATCGAAAAGGTCACTGCCGAGCAGATCCGGCAGGTGGCGAATAAGTACTTTACTCCAGCGAAACTCAATCGAGTGGTCATCGCGCCGCCGGGCGGATCGCCCAAAACCGAGCAGGTCAACGCGGCGGGCAAAGAGGGAGACATTCGCGAAGTCGCGCTTCCCAACGGGCTGAAGGTTCTCCTGAAACAGCACTCTCACCTCCCTCTGGTGAACATCCAGGCGTATGTCCTGGCGGGCGGACTGGTCGACACGGAGAAGACGGCCGGGCGTTCCGCGCTGGTCGGCTCGATGCTGGATAAGGGAACCGAGGGCTACACCGCCGAGCAGATCGCCGATTACTTCGATTCGATCGGCGGCCAAATCTCTACCACAGCGGGCCGGAGCACGGTTTACGGCAGCGCGACTACCTTGAAGGAGGACTTTCCGAAGGCGGCCGACCTCTTTGCCCGCTGTTTTACCCGACCCGAGTTTCCGCAGTCCGAATTCCAGAAGGTCAAGAAGTTGGCCCTCGGGGCGATTGCCCGTCGCGCCGACGACCCGCAACAGGAAACACTGGAACTGTTCTACGACAGTCTGCCGGCCACCTCCCCCTACCATCTCCTGCAGGGAGGCAAGCACGAAACGGTCGAGGCGCTGACCGCCGAGGATCTGAGGGCCTATCACGAGAAGTACTTCGTGCCGAACAACATGGTGGTGACCGTGTTTGGCGACATCGAGCCCGAAAAGGCCCTGGAAATCGTCAAGAAGGGTTTCGGCCACCTCAAACCGGCGCCGGACTTCAAGCCGATCGACTTCCAACGCGATAACGTTATCCCCAAGTCGACCGCGAAGCACAAACAGACCGCCAAGGAAACGGGCATGGTCGTGCTCGGCTATGAGGGGACGAGCATTTTCGATAAGAAGGACCAAGCCGCAATGACGCTGTTGGACGCCATCATGTCCGGCTACAACTATCCCGGCGGATGGCTGCACAACGCCCTGCGCGGCGAAGGGCTGGTCTACTACGTCCATGCCTTCCAGATCACCGGGCCCGCGCCCGGGTTCTTCGCGGTCATGGCGCAAACCGAGCCAGACAAGATCCGCTCGGTGGTCGAGCGGATCCAAGGCTTCATCGACCGCGCTAAAGCCGGCGAGATCTCGGAAGACGAATTCCTCACGGCGCAGCAGATGGTCATCGCGCTGCACGCCCAGGACAACACGACGATCAGCGAGCAAGCCCAGCAGGCCGCGCTCGACGAGTTATACGGCCTCGGCTACGACTACGACAAAGGCTTTGACGAGCGAATTCGCGCCGTAACGCGGGACGACGTCGTCCGTGTGGCCAAGAAATACCTCGGCGATCATGTGCTGGTAACCAGCTCGCCGAAACCGGCTAAAGCGGAGTAGGTTGGGGCTTTGGAGTGCGCACGACTTGTCGCCGCTTTCCTTCTAAGGATCGGCGAATGAATAACTGTCGTGAGATGAACGCAGAAAGGGGTCGGGAGTCTTTTTTTCCTGTCGGCCGCGCGATGGTTTCGCGTATGGATAGACGCTTTTCGGCCGACAGGAAAAAAAGACTCCCGACCCCCTCGGCCCCGCCACTGCCGGTAAACACAACAGTTATTCATTCGCCGATCCTAATACTTCTTCTCGCGGCCTTCCCCGGTTTTCGGCGATTCGGTGCGGGTCGTGCGCCAATCACGACTCTTTCGAAGGATCGCCTTTCCCGGGCTGCCGATCTTGCAGTTCCAGAGAGAAGGAAGGAAAGAAAGCGGTAACAGGTCACGCACACTCCAAAGCCGAAGCTGTGTGTCGACCACCCCCCGCAGCGCCGAGCAGGGCAGGTTTCCGCTCGGCAAGCGGAACCTACGAAGTTGATCTTGCCGTGTTCCTCCGCTATCCTGACTGGCATGGAATGATGCTGGCAATTGGGAGGGACTTTCGATGCGCGCGGTCTCGCTTCTCGTGGTTTTTCTATTCTCGGCGGCCGGTCAAGCGGCCGAGCCGACGTACGACGTCGTGGTTTACGGCGGCACTTCCGGCGGCGTCGCCGCGGCCGTCCAGGCCGCGCGGATGGGGAAGAGCGTCGTGCTGATCGAACCGGGGCGCCATCTCGGCGGGCTTAGTTCCGGTGGGTTGGGCGCAACGGACATCGGTAATAAGGCGGCCATCGGGGGAATCTCAAGAGAATTCTATCAGCGGATTTTCCGGCACTACCAGCAGCCCTCCGCCTGGGAGCAGGAAACACGCGAGGAGTACGCCACCCGCAAGAAGGGCCGCTCCATCGATGGCGACACGATGTGGGGATTCGAGCCGCATGTCGCCGAGCAGGTGTTCGAGGCGATGATCCGCGAGGCCGCCGTGCCGGTGGTCCGCGACGAGCGCCTCGACCGCAGCGGGGGCGTGAAAAAAGAGGGATCGAAGATTGCCGCCATCGTCATGGAGTCGGGCAAGACGTACCGCGGCAAGATGTTCATCGACGCCGGTTACGAAGGCGACCTGATGGCCGCCGCCGGCGTGTCGTACGCCGTCGGCCGCGAATCCAACGACCAGTACGGCGAGACACTCAACGGCGTGCAGACCGTCCGGGCGATCTTTCACCAGTTCGTCAAGCCGGTCGATCCCTATGTCCGGCCCGGCGATCCGTCGAGCGGAATGCTGCCCGGGGTCCACGCGGGAAGTCCGGGCGAGGAGGGGGCCGGCGACCGCCGCGTGCAGGCGTACTGCTATCGCATGTGTACCACGGACGTGCCGGAGAACCGCGTCGACTGGCCCAAGCCCGCCGGCTACGACCCGTCGCGCTACGAACTCTTGCTGCGGAATTTCGAGGCCGGCGACGAACGCATCCCCTGGGCGCCCTCGGCGATGCCCAATCGCAAGACCGACACAAACAACAACTTCGCCATCTCCACCGACAACATCGGCATGAACTACGACTATCCGGACGGCGACTACGCGACCCGCCGGCGGATCCTCGACGAGCACGAGTCGTATCAAAAAGGCTTGATGTGGACGCTGGCCAACAGCCCTCGCGTGCCGGAGAAAGTGCGGAAGGAGTTCCAGACGTGGGGCCTGGCGAAAAACGAGTTCACCGACAACGGCAACTGGCCGCATCAACTCTACGTCCGCGAGGCCCGGCGGATGATCGGAGAGTACGTGATGACCGAGCACAATTGCCGCTGGCAGAAGACTGCGGAGGATCCGATCGGCCTGGGCGCTTATGGAATGGATTCGCACCACGTCCAGCGCTACGTCGACGAGACCGGCCATGCGCGCAACGAAGGGGACGTGGAGGTCGGCGTGGCCGGGCCCTACCCGATCAGTTTCCGCTCGATCGTGCCGCGGGCCGGCGAGTGCAGCAATCTGCTCGTGCCGGTGTGCCTGTCGGCCTCGCATATCGCCTACGGATCGATTCGCATGGAGCCGGTGTTCATGATCCTGGGGCAGTCGGCGGCCACGGCCGCGTCGCAGGCGATCGATGCCGGCAAGGCCATCCAGGCGATCGACTACGCCGGACTGCGCGAACGGCTGTTGGCGGACCGACAGGTTCTCGAGTGGACCGCTCCGGCCTCCCAGGCGGCCCTGATGCTCGACCCGAAGAAGCTCGCCGGTGTGACCGTCGACGATCAGCAGGCGGTGCTTACCGGCGCGTGGGGCACGTCCCAGGCGATCGGACCGTACGTCGGCACCGGTTACCGGCACGACATTGATGAAGACAAAGGGGCGAAATCGGCGCGCTTCGAGGCGCGCCTGCCTGAATCGGGACGCTACACCGTTCGGCTGGCTTACTCGCCCTCGGCAAACCGCGCGACGAATGTTTTGGTCAAGGTTCATGCCGTCGACGGAACCAAGACCGTTGTCGTCAACCAGCGCAAGCAGCCGACCGAAGACAAAGCCTTCGTGTCGATCGGGACGTTTCGCTTCGCGGCCGACCAGCCGGCCGCAGTGGTGATTTCCAATGAAGCAGCGGACGGCTACGTGATCCTCGACGCCGTACAGTTTTTGCCCGAGAAGTGAGACAATCGGATTCGACAAGTTGTTTTGTTGCTCAAAGGAGCAGATCATCATGAATGGAAAGTCGGACTGGTACTATGCGGATGGATCGAAATCGGTGGGGCCGCTTTCCTTGGAGCAACTGGTCAGAAGGCTTCCGACTGCCGCCGGGCCGGACACGCTGGTCTATGGACCGGGCTTGACCGATTGGACCGAAGCCCGCCACGTGGCAGCGATCGCCGAACGTTCCGCCGGCGCCGACTCGCCCCCGCCGCCCCCGTCCAGTCGCCGATCGGACGAAATCGATTATGAAATCTTCGGCGAGGAAATGCAGTACGTGGAGGTGACGCTCGATCCCAACGAGATGGTTCTCGCCGAGGCGGGTGGCATGATGTACATGAGCCCGCAAATCAAGATGGAAACCGTCTTCGGCGATCCTTCGGCAAAGAACACGGGCATGCTCGGTAAGGTTCTCTCCGCCGGAAAGCGGGCGCTGACGGGAGAATCGCTCTTCATGACGACCTTTACCAACATCGGCGCCGGGCGGGAGAAAGTGGCCTTCGCCTCGCCCTATCCGGGAAAGGTCGTGCCGATGCATCTCGATCAACTCGGCGGCGAAATCATCTGCCAGAAAGACGCTTTCCTCTGCGCCGCGAGGGGAACGCAGATCGGTATCGCGTTCCAGAAGCGGATTGGCGTCGGGCTGTTTGGCGGAGAAGGGTTCATCATGCAGCGGCTCACCGGCGACGGCATCGCCCTGATCCACGCCGGCGGCACCCTCATGCGGCGCACCCTGCAAAGGGGCGAAATGCTCAAGCTCGACACCGGCTGCCTTGTCGCGCTGACGCCGAGCGTGCGGTACGACATTCAACTGGTCGGCGGCATCAAAAACACGTTGTTTGGCGGAGAAGGGCTGTTTTTCGCCACGTTGACCGGCCCCGGAGAGATCTGGTGTCAATCGTTGCCCTTCTCGCGTCTTGCCGGGCGGATCCTGGCCAACGCGCCGCAATCCGGCGGCAGCAAAGGCGAAGGCTCGCTGCTGGGCGGACTGGGGCGACTGCTCGACGGAGACAACCAGTAGAATCAAACATTTTTGAACCATGTCAAAACTCCGAGAAATTACCGAATCGAGAAGAGCCCAACAAAAAGAGGAGAAGTGAGATGACCTTCCGTTTGATGAACCGTCTGCCCGGCATTCTGTCCCTGCTGGCGTTGCTCGTATCGCTCCCGTCGATTTCCGTCGCCGATCCGCCCAAGGCCGCCGTGGGCGGCGAAAAAGCCGCTGCCAAGGAAACCAAGGATCCGTACGCCTGGAAATCGCTCTTCGACGGCAAGACGCTCACCGGCTGGAAAGCGCCGAAGTTCGGCGGCGAGGGAGAGGTGAGCGTTGAGGACGGGCAGATCATCCTCGGAATGGGCGACGGCGTCACCGGGGCGACCTATACCGGCGAATTGCCGAAGAACAACTACGAGCTGGTACTCGAAGGCAAGCGGCTGGATGGCAACGATTTCTTCTGCACGACGACCTTTCCCGTCGGCGACGCCCACTGCTCCTTTGTCGTGGGCGGCTGGGGTGGAACGGTCGTCGGACTGTCGAACGTCGACTTCTACGACGCTTCCGACAACGTGACCACCAATTTCCACGACCTGAAGAGCAATACCTGGTATCGCATTCGCATCCGGGTCAGCGACTCGAAAATCGAAGCCTGGATCGGCGACGATCAAATGGTCGATTTGCCCACCGAGGGCCATAAGTTTTCCATCCGCTGGGAGGTCGATCTCTCCAAGCCGCTCGGCGTCGCCAGTTGGTGTACCAAGGGGGCCGTCCGCGACGTGCGCGTCCGCAAGCTGAAGCCGGAAGAGATCAAGGAGATTGCCGAAGCGGCCGCGAAGCAGTAGCGGGGTTTCCCTTGGTGCAATTCTTCCATGCGATACTCCGGAACTATCATCCGTCCGCCCAGCGAGGCCGACAGTTATCTCTTGCAGGTCACGCTGGGCTGTTCGCACAACCGCTGCACCTTCTGCGGAACCTATCCCGACAAGCTTTTCCGCATCCGCCCGATCCATGAGGTCTTGGAAGACGTCGCGCTCGCCCGGCAACGATTTCCCCAAACCAGGCGAGTCTTCCTCTGCGACGGCAACGCCCTGGTGCTGTGTACCGACCGGCTTGTCCGAACGCTCGATGCGCTGGCCACGGCCTTTCCGTTGCTGCGTCGCGTGGGCGCCTACGCCAACGCCCGCGACATCCTCGCCAAGAGCGATGCCGAACTTGCCCAACTTCGCGCCAACAAGCTGGAGATCCTCTACCTCGGTTTGGAGAGCGGCAGCGACGAGGTTCTTCGCCGCATCGACAAGGGGGCCACGGCGGCCGAGATGATCGAAGCCGTCCGCAAGGCCAGTCAGGCCGGGATGCGAGTTTCGGTGATCGCCCTGCTGGGAATCGGCGGCGTCGAACTCTCCCGCGAGCACGCCGAGCAGACCGCCCGCGCGGTCAACGCGATGGATCCGCACTATCTCTCCATGCTCACCCTGATGCTCGTGCCGGGCACGGCACTCCACGGCCAATGGCGGGCCGGAACCTTTCAACTTCCGGAACCCGAAGCCCTGCTCGTCGAGTTGCGTGAGGTGCTCGTTCACCTCGATGGGCTGTCCCGTTGCGTCTTCCGCACCAACCACGCCTCCAATTATGTTCCCCTTTCCGGAACGCTCTCGCGCGACAAGCCACGTCTGCTCGAAGTGCTCGACGAGGCACTCTCTCAGGGGCCGTCGGTATTTCGACCGGAATACTGGCGGACGTTGTAGTGTCCGTCGAGCAGATCCGGAACACGACATGGAGGTTTCCGATTCCATCGAAGTAAACACGGTGGAATTGGCGAAGTATGATTTGCAGGAGGGAACGATCTCTTCCGCTCCAGCGATCGAGCAATGGGCGTTCTTCTTCTTGTTGGCAGACCGGTACGAGCCGAAGCGGTTGCGGGAATTGTTGCCGGGAGTCGAGTTTCAGCAAGCGGTTTCCGCGGTCGAAGCGATCGCGGCCAAAACGGAGGACCGGAGAATGTACGACCAGCGTTTGAAGGCACAGCGCGACTATCAGTGGGGATTGGACAGCGCGCGGGAAGAATGCCTGGAAAAAGGCGAATTGGTAGGGAAAATTCAAATACTCCAACAGCTTCTCGGCGAAGAGTCGAGTTCCACGGACAGTTTGCGCGAGCGAACCATCAGCGAGCTGTCCACAATGGTGGCGGACCTGCAAGAGCGTCTGCGGTCGCGCGAATCATAACCAAGCGGCGTTCGGCAGTCATCGTCAGGCGTGGGCCAGCCCACGCCGGCTGTTGACCCCGCGAAATCAAAAAGAGGCAGAAGAAGACTTGGGCGGGTGGCACTGCTTGCGCCAGCACGTTCGGCTGCGATCGGTGTGGCACTGTTTGGAGTTGTACGGACGTGCCATGGGGACCGGGCTTACCACAACTCCAAGCAGTGTTCGTGCAGGCATCAGGCGATCTTCCCATTCGGGCGCGTCGTTCGGGTAGCTCGGCAGTAGGCGGATCGGTCCGACGCTGGGCACTGCTTGGGATTGTGGGACGATCCTTCCGTATAGGAGAACGCATTCAATCCCAAGCAGTGGCACACGAATCGCCCCCGAACACGCCGACCGAAGCGTAACGCAAGCAGGGCCACCCAGCCAATCAAGGTTCGCCTAGCGAATTAACGCGACGGGGCGCATGGCCCTCCTTCCATGCGGAGGCTTCGGGGCGAGTCTCCCAGCAAGCGCGGTTTTCGTCTTTCTTCACCGCGCTTGCTGGTCCCCTTTTCGATACCTGGGGGGAACCGGGTCCATGATGCAAGGTCGCTCCACCTTGCAGCCGGTTCCCCCCGTTTTCTTTCTCCACCATGAAACGACGCGAGCGGAAGCCTAAGCCTGTTGTCGATCCTGAAACCGATCCCGAGCAATGGGAAGGGATCGAACCGCCGTCGGGTCCGTTCCAATGGTGCGAAGCATGTAGGGCGATGGTAAAGATGCCCTGTCTACGGTGCCAACTGCTGGCACGGTTTGGGCAGCCTCGGGCGCTCTGAGGTTTCTCCCTGCCCTTGCCTAGAATCGCCGAAAGTACCGTTCAGGTGTGCTCACACCGGCGCGATTCAATCGTCCTCGGGTAGGTGGTCCAAGGTCAGCCTGTACAGAAGGTTCAGTTTGTCGTGCGCTGTCCAGGGATGTCCATCGCGGCCTTCGCCGCGTATGTATCTAGAGTCCACCAGTTGGGCCAGGATAAACGACAAGCCCAGCAGGTCTTGCTGCCCCCCGTGCTTCAAGTCGGGCCCGAAGTCGGCCCCCAAGGCTCTGACGATTCCATGTACGGCCCCCAGCAGGGCCTCGCGTTGCTCTACGTTCATACGTCACTTCGCCTTTCGTGTGTACATCCAACCTATGTTTTGGCGCAGAAACCCCAGGAACGCAACAGGGGCGATTCTATGCGGTCTGAGGGCCTATTCTGGCCTGTCCCTGCCCTGGGGCCGATCCCCTGTTTCTCCTCGGGGATCGGGGCGTTAGAATCGGGAGTAGCCTACTCCCGAAAACGATTTCAAACGATGTTTTTCAGGGTCTTTTCGGCCAAGGGCCAGAGGGTCGAAAAACGCGAAAAGTGCCTTGTTTTACGGTACTTCCGGGCATTTTCGCCATTTCAGCCTACCCAAATGCCGTGCGTTGCGTGAAAAGGCAGGAAAAGGACAGTTCGCATCCAGTTGCTTCCCGGCGCCAAGTCGGCTAAAAACGAGGGCGACATGGCAAGGTTCCCCCTCTGCGTGAAAGGAGCAGCCCCGTGCAGCCACTGCGTTACGGAATCGTTGGCGGAGGATTTCAGACGACGTTTCAACTTCGCGCACTGGAGCAAGTGCGCGGCGTGGAGGTGGCGGGGCTTGTCTCGCGCCGGCCACCGGAAAAGTTGGCGGCCTACGTTCGCGAGCGCGGCCTGGGCAATGGCCGGATTATTCCCTCGGTTCGCGAAATGGCGGCGAACGTCGATGTGATCGCTATCTTCGCCCCGAACTACACCCGACTTCCAGTCGTCGGAGAAATTGCCGAAGCGCTGCAGGCCGGGGCCGAATTGAAGGCGGTCATTTGCGACAAGCCGCTGGCCCGCAACCTTCCCGAGGCGCGGCAGATGCTCGACCTGATGCGGCCGTTCAACGTGCCGCTGATCTATTTCGAGAACCAGGTCCATATGAAGACCGTGGCGGCCCACCGCGCCCAGTTGCGGCCGGTGATCGAAGCGATGGGGCCGATGGTGCTGGTTCGCTCCAGCGAGGAACATGCCGGCCCGCACACCGCCTGGTTCTGGGATCCGACGCAGCAAGGCGGCGGCGTGATGAGCGACATGGGCTGCCACTGCCTGGCTGTGGGCTGGTACGTCCTCACGCCGCCCGGCAAGCCGGTACGATTCCTCAAACCGACGTCTGTGATGGCCGACCTCTCACTGCTCAAATGGGGACAGCCCTCCTATCGCCGGCAGTTGATCGACCGCTTCGGCATCGACTACGCCAAGATTCCCGCCGAAGACTTCGCCACGGGCATGGTCACCTACGAAAACCCCGAAAGCGGCCAGAAGGTGAAGAGCCAGTTCACGGTGTCGTGGATGTTCGACAAGCTGGGCCTACGCCTGCTCATGGACGGGCTGGGACCGGGCTACGCCTTCGAGATGAACAGCCTTCGCTCGCCCCTGGAGGTCTTTATCAGCGATGCCGCCGTCGCCGGAGTCGCCGACTCCGAAGCGGCCGTCGAGAAACTCCAGGCCAGTCGCGGGCTGTTGACCGTGCAGCCCAACGAAGCCGATCTCTACGGCTACACCGACGAGAATGTCGATGCCGTCGCCGCGATCCGCCAGGGCCGGCCAGCGCTGTTGGACTGGCAATACGGGCTGGAGATCGTGCGACTGACGATGGCCGCCTATCTGTCCGCCGAGCGGAATGCTGTCGTCGACCTGACCGATCCCGCCACCGCCGAGTTGCTGGAGAACTACGTTCCCCTGATCCAACAGGGCCGCGGCACCGAGGTGTTGATGCGGTGAGATGCCGCTGAGAGGCGGTGTGAGCAGATTGTATCGTGCCGCGGAAGGGCAACTGGAATGTCCCGCGGCCGAACAGAGCGGGTCTCGGAGCGCCCCGCCGAGACCGCGCGGATTCTCGTTGTCCGCCGCGGAATTCCGTGGGTGAATCATTGTGGCTGTGACTTACCCCTCAAAAGAACATCGTCCGCAAGACCTTGTGAAGCAGTAACTTGCGTGAAAACCTGCTCGCAATTTCATTCCGGCGCACCACTTGCTAAGAGAACCTGCTCGGTCATTCTGGCCTGATTTCCAAGGACTTGATGAGGCGCGCCGAAGGCGCCGGAGGAGATCGATGATAACGCAACACGCAGAGATGCGCGGGTCAGCGTTCCTTGATGAGGTGATCGAAGCGACCCCGGGAGGGGAGCGGATCGTGCATTGCCTCCAGTGCGGCAGTTGTGGCGGATCCTGCCCCAACGGCGCCGACATGCAGTACACCCCCCGCACGATCTTCGCGATGATCAACGCCGACAAGCGAGAAGACGTGCTGACGTCCAACACGATGTGGTGCTGCGTGTCGTGCTATTTCTGCACCACCCGCTGCCCCCAGCAGATTCCCATCACCGACATCATGTACTCGCTGAAGCGCCTGGCAATTCGCGACGGACTGGCCCGCGACACCGACGCCCCCGCCCTGGCGAAAACCTTCACCGACTACGTGGAGAAGTATGGCCGCAGTTTCGAACTGGGGCTGGCCAGCCGCTTCTACCTGCTCAATAAGCCGTTCGCGATGGTGAAGATGGCGCCGATGGGCCTGTCGATGTTCACCAAGGGGCGGATGGCGCTGAGGCCGCACAAGATCAAAAAGCTCGATCAACTCACGGCCATTATTAAGAAAGCTCGCGAGATAGGGGAGAAATCGTGAAATACGCGTACTATCCTGGCTGTTCGATGGATTGCAACGCCGCTGCCTACGACGTCTCGATGCGGGCGGTGGCCGATCTGTTGGGCATCAAGCTGCTGGAAATCGACGACTGGAACTGCTGCGGCGCCACCGAGTACTTTTCGCAGGACGAACTGGTCGCATGCTCCGTCATCGCCCGCAACCTCGCCCTGGTCGACCCGCAACTCGATCAAGTTGTGGCGCCCTGTGCCGCCTGCTACTGCAACCTGGCGAAGACCGACAAGCTCATGGCCGACGATCCGGCGATGAACAAGAAGATCAACGAGTCGCTGGCCGCCGGCGGCCTGAAGTACCAGCCCGGCCGTGTCAAGATCCGCCATCTTCTCGACGTGATCTATCACGACATCGGCGAAACGGCCGTCCGCGACAAAGTCGTCAAACCGCTGGCCGGATTGCGGATCGCCCCCTACTACGGCTGCCAGGTGGTTCGTCCGCTCAAAGGGAGCGACAGCACCGAGTATCCCATGCAGATGGACGAGCTGTTCGCGTGGGTCGGCGCCGAGGTGGTTGACTATCCCGTGAAAGCCCATTGCTGCGGCGGCCACATGACCCAGATCAGCGAGCCGCAGGCGTTCGAAATGCAGCGGCGTCTGCTGCAAAGCGCCGTCGAGTACAACGCCGACATGATCCTCTGCATGTGCCCGATGTGCCAGTTGAATCTCGACGCCTACCAGAGCCGCGTCAACGGCATGTTCGGCACCGACTACCACGTGCCGATCATCTACTTCACCCAGATGCTGGGCGTGGCGTTCGGCATCGAGATGTCGAAGTTGGGATTCGGCAAGGAACTGGTTCCCGCCGCGCCGGTCGTCAAGGCGAAGCTCAACGGCGCCAAAGTCGCCGCCGCCACCTGAGACGGCGGCCGAGAAGTCCGAAACAGGAAAAAGCCAACACCGTATCCGTTTACACTGGAGAACGACCATGGCCGAGAGAGTCGGCGTTTATGTCTGCCACTGCGGCAGCAATATCGCGAATATGGTCGACGTCGAAGAAGTGGCCAAGTGGGCCGGCAAGAATGTCAAAGACGTCGTCGTTGCCAAAGACTACAAGTTCATGTGCTCTTCGCTCGGTCAGCAGATGATCGAAGAGGACATCAAGAATGAGAAGCTCACTCGCGTCGTCGTGGCGGCCTGCTCGCCGCAGTTGCACGAAAAGACGTTCCGCCGCGCGTGCCAGAACGCCGGCATGAATCCCTACCTGTTCGAGATGGCCAACGTCCGCGAGCACGTCTCCTGGGTGACCAAAGATAAAGCCGCGGGCACCGAAAAGACCAAGGCGCTGGTCTCCGCGGCGGCCGAACGCGTCAAGCTCCAGCAGCCGTTGGAACCGATGTTCGTGCGGGTGAACCCGGCGACGATGGTCGTCGGCGGCGGCATCGCCGGCCTGCAGGCGGCGATCGAGTTGGCCGACGCCGGCTACCACGTCTATCTCGTCGAGCGCAGCCCGTCGATCGGCGGCCACATGGCGCAGTTTGACAAGACGTTCCCCACGCTCGACTGCTCGGCATGCATCCTCACCCCGAAGATGTCCGAGGCCGGCCAGCACGAGAACATCACCTTGTTGACCTACTCGGAATTGGAAGAGGTGAGCGGGTCGGTCGGTAACTTCAAAGTGAAGATTCGCAAGAAGGCCCGCTACGTCGACTACGACGCCTGCACCGGCTGCGGCATTTGCACCGAAAAGTGCCCCCGCAAGGTGCTCGACACCGATTTCGAGGTCGGCATGGGCTACCGCAAGGCGATCTACAGTCCCTTCCCGCAGGCCGTGCCGCGGATCCCGGTGATCGACACCGCCAACTGCACCTACTTCGAGCGCGGCAAGTGCCGCGTCTGCGAAAAGGTCTGCGCGACCAATGCCATCCGCTTCGAGCAGCAGGACGAACTGATCGAGGTCGAGGTGGGCAACATCATCATGGCCACCGGTTGGAAGCTCTTTGATTGTCATAAGCTGCCGCAGTATGGTTACGGGCGGCTGGCCAACGTCTATACGAGCATGGAGTTCGAGCGGCTCTGCAATGCGGCCGGCCCCACCGGTGGCAAGATCGTCTTGCGCGACGGCAAGACCGAACCGGAGAGCGTGGCGATCGTCCACTGCGTGGGTAGCCGCGACTCGAACCATAACGAGAACTGCTCGGCCATCTGCTGCATGGCGGCCATGAAGTTCGGCCACCTGGTTCTCGAGAAAACCAAGGCCAAGGTGCATAGTTTCTACATCGACATCCGCGCCAACTCCAAGGGCTACGAGGAGTTCTACCAGCGGCTCATGGAGGAAGGCATGGTCTTCGTCCGTGGCAAGGTGGCCGAAGTGACCGACGCTGCTCGCCTGCCTTCCGAAAAGGGCAAGCTCATCGTCCAGGTGGAAGACACGCTCGTCGGCCGCCAGCGGCGGATCCCAGTCGACATGGTAATCTTGATGGGCGGACTGGAACCGCAGGCCGACGCCAAGGAACTGGGACTAAAATGCGGCATCTCCTGCAGCATGGCCGGCTGGTACACCGAGCGGCATCCCAAGCTCGACCCGGTGGCCACCATGACCGACGGCATCTTCGTGGCCGGCTCCTGCCAGGGGCCGAAGGACATCCCCGCCTCGGTCGCCCAAGGGGCGGCGGCCGCCGCTCGCGTGATGGGCATGATTACCAAGGGCGAAGTGATGATCGAGCCGATTGTCGCCTCGATCAACGAAGAGGCCTGTTCGGGTTGCCGCATCTGCAACAACATGTGCCCCTACAACGCCATCGAATTCGACGAGAAGCTGGAGGTGAGCCGCGTGATCACCGCCCTCTGCAAGGGTTGCGGCACCTGCGTGGCGGCCTGCCCGGCCGGCGTGATTACCGGGGCACATTTCAACAACGGACAGATCTTCGCCGAGATCGAAGGGATCCTTTGGGACGCGAAGCCCAACGGCGGCAACGGCGCATCCAAAACGGTTTCTCCCGAACCCGAGCCCGTAACCTCCTGATAGGGAGTCAAGGATATAAACATGAGTGCTACCTTTGAACCAAAGATTGTCGGTTTCCTCTGCAACTGGTGTTCATACCGGGCGGCGGACCTCGCCGGTTCGGCGCGTATCAAGTACGCGTCGAACGTCCGCATCATCCGCGTGATGTGCAGCGGACGAGTCGACCCCACGTTTGTCATGAAGGCCCTCTCGATGGGGGCCGACGGCGTGATGATCGCCGGTTGCCATCCCGGCGAATGCCACTACGTCGAACAGAACTACAAGGCGATGCGCCGCTTCGCCATGGTCAAGCACACCCTGCGGCAGATGGGCGTCGAAGACGAGCGGGTCCATCTCGTATGGGCTTCGGCCGCCGAGGGCGTGCAACTCGCCGAGGCGATCGACAAGTTCGTCGACAACGTCCGGCGTCTCGGTCCCTTGAAGTGGCCCGAGAATTGGGCGGAAAACGGCGAACGGCTGGAAGCCCTGGAGAAGATTGTCCACGAACACGAAGAGGCGATGGAGGTGCTGCGATGAGCGAAACCACCCAACCCGCAACCGCGCCGAAAGGCAAGCTGGCCCTGTACTGGGCAGCGTCCTGCGGCGGCTGTGAAATCGCCGTCCTGGGGATCGACGACAAGATCCTCAAAGTGGCTGAGGCATTCGACATTGTCCTCTGGCCCTGCGCCACCGACGGCAAGGTCCGCGACGTCGAGAGGATGGCCGACGGGGAGATCGATGTCTGCCTGTTCAACGGCAGCATCCGCACCAGCGAGCAGGAATACATGGCGCAACTGCTGCGCCGCAAGTCGAAGGTGCTCGTGGCCTTCGGCTCGTGTGCCAGCGAAGGTTGCATCCCGGGCCTGGCCAACCTCAATACGAAGGAAGAGATCCTCGATACCTCCTACCGTGACACCGTGTCGACCGAGAACCCCAAGGGTATTCGGCCGCAGGTGGAGACGGAGGTGCCGGAGGGGACACTCCACCTGCCGCTCCTCTACGATACGGTGAAGACGCTCGGTCAGACCGTGCCGGTCGATTATTCTCTTCCCGGATGTCCACCCGAAGCCGATCGCATCTGGGACGCCATCACTGCGATCCTCACGGGCAATCTGCCCGCAGCGGGCTCGGTGATCGGCAGCAACACAACGGTCTGCGACACCTGTTCACGAAAGCGGTCAGAAAAGAAGATCAAGAAGTTCTACCGGACTTGGGAGATCATTCCCGACGAGGAGACGTGCCTGTTGGAGCAGGGCCTTCTCTGTTGCGGCATTGCCACCCGCGCCGGCTGCGGCGCCCTCTGCCCGCAGGTCAATTCGCCCTGCATCGGCTGCTACGGCGCTAACGACGGCGTAGCGGACTACGGGGCGCGGTTGATGAGCGCGCTGGCCTCGGTGATCGACTCGGACGATCCGGGGGAAATCGACCGCATCATCCAGGAGGGCATCCCGGATCCGGTGGGCAGCTTCTACCGGTTCAGCCTCGCCCAGAGCCTGTTGCGTCGTAACAAACTGGCCAAGAAAAACGGCAACGGCGCCGCGGCGGCCACCCCGGCCAAAGCGTCGTCGTGAGCAGGAGGAGCATAAGAACGATGAGTACAGCGACCAAACCGAAACGCATCTCGATCGATCCGATCACGCGGCTGGAAGGCCACGGCAAGATCGACATCTTCCTCAATGAGGAAGGCGACGTAGCCAACGCCTATCTCCAAATCCCGGAGCTGCGTGGATTCGAGCGATTCTGCGTGGGCCGGCCCGCCGAGG
Organism: Rhodopirellula sp.; assembly: GCA_012728855.1. Classification (GTDB taxonomy): domain Bacteria; phylum Planctomycetota; class Planctomycetia; order Pirellulales; family Thermoguttaceae; genus JABWBD01. The sequence continues at coordinate 108,688 of JAAYEH010000400.1, forward strand.
ACATGCCGAATCTCACCGCACGCATCTGCGGCGTCTGCCCGGAAGCGCACCACATGGCGGCTACCAAGGCGTTGGACGGCGTGTTCCACGTCGATCCGCCGCCGACGGCCAAGAAGCTCCGCGAGCTGTTCTACAGCATCTTCTTCGCCACGGACCATACGACCCACTTCTACGCCCTTGGCGGGCCGGACTTTGTCGTCGGTCCCGAGGCCCCGCCGGCCGAGCGGAACATCCTCGGCGTGGTCGCCAAGGTCGGCATGGACATCGCCGGCAAGGTGCTCAAGATGCGCCGCGACGGCCACCACCTGATCAAGACGATCGGCGGCCGGCCGGTGCATCCCAACTGGGGCCTGCCCGGCGGCGTCAGCCGCGGCATCACCGAAGAGCAGCGCAAGGAGATCGAGGAACTCGGCCGCCACGCGATCGAGTTCGCCAAGTTCTCTCTGCAACTCTTCGGCGACGTGGTCCTGAAAAACTCGGACTATGTCAACCTGATCACCGGCGGCATCTATACCCATAAGACCTACAACATGGGCATGGTCGATGCCAACAACAAGTCGAATTTCTACGAAGGCAAGATCCGCGTCACCGGGCCGGACGGCAAAGAACATGCCAAGTACGACGCCAAGGATTACCAGCAGTACGTCGCCGAGCGCGTCGAACCCTGGTCGTATCTGAAGTTCCCGTACTTGAAGAAGGTCGGTTGGAAGGGATTCGTCGACGGCCCGGATTCCGGCGTTTACAAGGCGACACCGTTGTCGCGCATCAACGCCGCCGACGGCATGGCCACGCCGCTGGCCCAGAAAGAGTACGAACGATTCTTCGAAACCCTGGGCGGCAAGCCGGTCCACCACACGCTGGCCACCCACTGGGCTCGCCTGATCGAGCTGCTCTACGCGGCGGAGCGTTGGGTCGAATTGGCCACCGACCCGGAAATCACCGGCAAGGAATACCGGGTGTTGCCGACGGAAACGCCCACCGAGGGCGTCGGTTGCGTGGAGGCCCCGCGGGGTACGCTCACGCACCACTACACCACCGACGAGCGCGGCATCCTCACCAAGGTAAACCTCGTCGTCGGCACGACCAACAACAACGCCCCGATCTGCATGTCGGTGAAGCAAGCCGCACAAGGCTTGATCAAGAAGGGCGAAGTTCGCGAAGGTCTTCTGAACAAAGTGGAAATGGCTTTTCGTGCCTACGACCCCTGTTTCGGCTGCGCGACGCACAACCTCCCCGGCCAGATGCCGCTGGAGGTGACGATTCGCGACCCGCAGGGCGAAGTGGTGAAGAAGCTTTCTCAGTACGTCTGAGAAGGGGCGATCAGAAAACCGTTTTCACGCGGATCTGCGAAATATCCAGGGGCGGCAGGAGGTTAGGCTTCCTGCCGCCCTTTTTCATGCGGGGTAGGCTGGCGTCGCCTCCGCTCGACACGGTACAATGAAAAATGTTGCGTCCCCGATACAGCAGTATCCAACTCGGTAGCCGCAGTCATGGCTCAGACCACTGAATTCGTTGCCAACCCGTGGACTGCCGTCGATCTGGCCAACCGGTTCGGGCCGATTCCATTGAATCGCGTTCGCTTCGACCCGCCGCCCGGCAAGGCCACGGAGCGGGATCTTTTGGCGATCTGCGAGCGCGAAGAGCGGCTTTACGAACTCGTGGACGGCGTGTTGTTGGAGAAGGTAATGGGATGGAACGAGTCGTGCTTGGCTGTCGTCCTGATCGAGTTTCTTCAGCGCCACGTCCGCACCAACGGCCTGGGCGTTGTGGCAGGGCCTGATGGCCTGATCCGCCTTGTTCCCGGCCTGATTCGCATTCCCGACATTTCATTCATTTCCTGGCAACGGCTGCCCGGGGGCGAGCGACCACGCGTTCGTGTTGCCTCTTGGGCGCCCGATCTGGCCGTGGAATTCCTTAGCGAAGGGAGCACGGCCGAGGAAATGGATCGCAAGCTTCACGACTACTTTGAGGCGGGGGTGCGGCTGGTCTGGTACATCGACCCGGCGGAAGAGTCCGTGCGCGTCTACCATTCACCGCAGCAGTGTACCCGCCTCGGTAGGGATGCAATGCTCGACGGTGGCGATGTGCTTCCCGGCTTTCGCCTCTCGCTCGAACAACTCTTCACACTGCCCACGCGGCCGTCTGCTTAAGAGCCTATCCCAAAACCGTCGGGGACTGGCTCATTTTGCTGAGTCTTCGGAGCAAAATGTGCCTGTCCCCTTCTCCTCGCGAGGTTTTGGGATAGGCTCCAAGTGACGTACATTGGCTAACGGTCATCTCGCAGCACTTCCACCTGGTAAACGCCGCGCCGCTTTCCTTGGCGGCAAAGGGCCGCCTCGAGTTCGGCATCGCCGGCTGTCAGTTCCACATCCTCGAATGTGTACGCCGTCGAACCACCTGGCACGTCAGCCACTTTGGTGTTGCCGCGGATCGTCAGTTCAGCCGTCTCCGCGGTATCGGCAGCCTCAGACACGAGCCGAATATCGTACTTCCCGGCCGTGGCCACGCGCAGCTTCCAATGGCCGATCGAATCGCGGGCCCAAGTCCCCCCACGCCAGTCCTGGCGGGTCAACACGGTGGGATTCTCGTGCGGTGTGCCGACCGGGATCCGCGGCGGCGCGTAGTTGTCGGGCCGCGTGCTGGAAACGTTGTCGAACCAGGCGTCGTACGCCGCCTTCAGACGGGCCGCAATTTGGGGCTCATCGTCGATCAAGTTGCGGGTTTCGCCCGCGTCGTCGACGACGTTGTACAACTCGAATTTCGGCTCGCCCACGAGCGTCTCGCGTCCGAAGCCGCTGGCGTTGAGGAGTTTCCACGGCCCTTGCCGGACCATGAAGTGATGATAGCGCATCGGTTCGTCGCCACGGTGCGATTGGATCACGATCGGCCGCTCCGGCCATGTTGCGCCGCTGTCCAGCAGCAGCGGCAAAAAGCTGCGGCCGTCCAGTTTTGGACCGTCCGGCGGCCGGACGCCGCAGGCGTCGAGAAGCGTCGGCATCACATCGATATGCGCGACTGCCTCGTCGCGAGACATTTCCGGCGTGAGCTTCGCGGGCCAACGGATCCAGAGCGGCGAGCGAATTCCCCCCTCATGAACGTCGGACTTGCTGCCGCGAAACGGCCCCACGTAGCGGCGGCCGGCGGGGCCGTTGTCGACGAGATACAGCACGATCGTATTCTCGGCAAGGCCCAGGGCGTCGAGTTTCGCCAGCAGACGCCCCACATTGCGGTCGATGTTCGTGATCATCGCCGCGATCCGCGCCAGCCGATCGACCTGTTCCGCCTGCCGCTTCTCGGGCAATCGGCCAATGAGCAATTCCGCCAGTTGATCCGTTTTGGTCATGTAGTGACGGCGGAGATCCTCGGGCACGTCGTGAAAAGGATCGTGCGGGGCGTTGGTGGGCAGGTAGACGAAGAAGCTACGCTGATTCCGCCGCGCCTGCTCGATGAACTCGATCGCGGCGTCGAAGTAGACGTCGGTGCAATAGCCCTTGGTCCGGACTTTTTCGCCGTTGCGAAAGAGGATCGGATCCGTATAGCGATTCTGGTTTTCCAACGGTTCGGAGGGCTGCGCAAGTCCGCCGCCGCGATGCACCAGCGCCTGCTCGAATCCCTGGTCGATCGGACGCATCGGGTAGCAGTCGCCCAGGTGCCACTTGCCGAAAATCCCGGTGGCATAGCCGGCGCCGTGGAGCACCTCGGCGATGGTCACCTCTTCGGGGTCCATCATCGAGCGGCCGAGATACGTATCGATGACGCGTGTGCGGTAATTATAGCGGCCCGTCATCAGGTTGGCTCGCGTCGGCGAGCAGACCGGGCTCACGTAAAACGTCCGCATGGAGACGCTCTCGCGTGCCATCCGATCGATATGGGGCGTTTCAATGACGGGGTTGCCCGTGGCGCCGAAATCCCCGTAGCCCTGATCGTCGCTCATCATCAAGACGATGTTCGGCCGCTCGGCGGCGAGGGAGCCGCCGACTAGTCCGGCGGAGAGAAGCAGCGTCAGACAAATGAATCGTTTCATGATGATTCTTTCACGAGCGGGTTATACCAATTGGCACTTGACAAGAGACGCTATGCCGGTTCCTGCTGCGTGGCGCAGTGATAGGCGCCCAGCCCCCAAACCAGATCGACCGCATTGAGCCCACGGATCTCGCGATCCGGAAACAACTCGCTAAGGATGCGAACGGCTCGATGGTCCGCCGGATCGCCGTACTGCGGCACGACCACCAATCCGTTGGCGATGTAGAAGTTGGCGTAGCTGGCCGGTAGTCGCTGCTCTTGGTAATACATCGGCTGCGGCATCGGCAGCGGAACCACATCGAGGGGCCGGCCGTCGTGATCGGTTGTTTCCCGAAGCCGTCCGAAATTGGCCTGAAGCGAATCGAAGTTGGCGTCGTCCGGGTTTTCCTCCCAGGCCGCGACCACCGTGCGGGGGCCGACGAATCGAGCCGACTGGTCGACGTGCCCGTCGGTGTCGTCACCGGCGATATCCGCCCGCAGCCAGACGATCTTCGACGCGCCGAGGTACTCCGCCAGGTACCACTCGACCTGGCTGCGCGTCAGGTTGGGATTGCGATTTGGATCCAGCAGGCACTGCTCGGCGGCCAGCACGGTGCCCTGGCCGTTGACGTCGATCGCGCCCCCTTCAAAGACGACTTGCGGCTCGAATTCCAGCCGCCCCTGGAGCTTTGCAATCTGCTTGGGAACGAGATTGTCCAGATCGAAAGGCGGATACTTCCCGCCCCAGGCGTTATAGGTCCAGTTGACCAGCGCCGGCGGCGCATCGGGCCGGCCGACGAGGAAGGTCGGCCCATGATCGCGGATCCAGACGTCGTTGGTCGGGATGTCGTGGATGGTGATGTTGGGCACGTCGCCGACCATGCTTTCCGCCTGCCGCAACACCTCTTCGCCGCCTGCCAGGATATGGACCGGTTCCACGGCGGCGATCGTCCGCGCCATCTCCTCCCAGACCGCTGGGATTGGCTCGAACTTGCCGGGCCAGGTATCGCGGTTGCGGGGCCAAGAGAGCCAGGTTGCCGCGTGCGGCTCCCATTCGGCCGGCATGCGGTAGCCGAGTCGTGCGGGTGTTTGCTGCATCGTTCGCCAAGGCCCTCAGTCGGTAACGTTTTAAGGGGCGCCCGTTGAAAAGGGGACAGGCACCGAGCGGCAGTCGTCTTCTCAACAATTCCGGCGCAAAATCACGCTCGGAGCCAGTCCCCTTTTCAACTCGGTTCACAGTTTCAGCTGCTCAGTCTCTTAGATAACGTTTGGTCAAGTCGCCGTAAGCGTCGATGCGCCGATCCCGAAGAAACGGCCAGTGCGTCCGCACCACGTCGATCCGGCTCAAATCGCACTCGACCAGCAGCGTCTCTTCATGGTCGTGGCTGGCGCGGGCCAGCACGTTGCCGTTCGGATCGCTCACGAACGACGCTCCCCAGAACTCCAATCCGCCCTCTCGGCCCGTCCGATTGGCCGCGGCCACAAAGACCCCGTTGGCGATGGCGTGGCTCCGCATCATCGTCTCCCAGGCCGAATGCTGGGCGGCGCCGTACTCGTCTTTCTCGTCCGGCAACCAGCCGATGGCGGTCGGGTAAAACAGGATCTGGGCGCCGGTCATGGCGGTCAGCCTGGCGGCTTCCGGAAACCACTGGTCCCAGCAAACGCAGACGCCCAGGCGACCGTATCGCGTCGGAAAGCTGCAGAATCCCGTATCGCCCGGAGTGAAGTAGAACTTCTCGTAGTAGAGCGGATCGTCCGGGATGTGCATTTTGCGGTAGCGGCCGGCGATGCGGCCGTCGGCGTCGTAGACGACCGCCGTATTGTGATAGAGCCCCGCGTCGCGCCGCTCGAAGAGCGAGCCGATCACGACAACCTGGCAGCGCCGCGCGGCCTCGGCCAACGCATTGCTCGTGGGGCCGGGAATCGGCTCCGCTTCATCGAACTGCCGGTGGTCCTCGCTCTGGCAGGGATACAAGCCGTGGAAGAGTTCCGACAGGCAGATGATGTGCGCGCCAGCCGCCGCCGCCTCGTCGATGCGGGCAACCGCTCGTTCGACGTTGGACTGCTTCGATTGGCTGGCGCGCGGCTGCACTACCGCGAGCGTGACTTTGCCGGGTGAGTCGGACATGGTCATCTACAGCGAGAGCACAAACTCGACCAGGTCGTTGATCTGTTGCTCGTTAAGGCCGCTGAGGTCGCCCCCCTTGGCCCCGTGTTTGCCCTCGATGAGCAATTCCTTGATCGTGACCCAGTGGCCGTCATGCATATAGGGGGCGGTTCGCCAGCACTCGATCAGTGTGGACGTGTCGAAGTCGTCGCGGCGGTCGTACTGACCGCGCGAGCCAACGTCATGCATCTTGAGGTCCGTATAGAGCGGCTCCGGATGGCACGTCGCACAGCCGATTGTTTTGTCGAAGAACAGCTTCTTCCCCCGCTCGGCCGCCTCGCTCAATTTGCCGTTGACCAGGTGAGGGCTGGGGACCGGTTGGAGAGCTCTGAGGTATTCGTCGATGGCCACCGCGTCTTCGTCGGGCCGCACGGCAAACTGGATATGGGTGATGCCCGCCCGCACCGCCGCCTCTCCGCCGCCCCGCACCCCCGAGGCCATCGAGGGCGGCGTCTGATGCGACAAGAGCATGTTCTTTGTGTTTTTCGGGTTGCCCATGCCGTCGTTCATCAGATCCCAATTCAGCGCGTCGACCCGAGCGTCCGGATGGCAACTGGAGCAACTCTGCCAATGCTGGAAGCAGAGGTCGGCATCGTGGAAGAACATCTCTCCGCGGCGCTGGACGGTCAATTGCGGCGGCGGTCCCAACGCGATCGACGACACCCGGCGATAGCGCGACTTCTCCGCCAAATCGACCACGCTCAAGTTGTCCGTGAAATACATCGTCACGTACACCTTGTTGCCGACCACAGCCACGCCGCGCGGCCCGTTTCCCTCCAGCTTGATCCGCTCGCGGAGGTCGACCAGAAACGCCAGATCGTTCGGCACGTCAGCCGTCGTCGGCGAGGAATAGTTCCCGGTCGGATCGTAGCGGCCTGCCTTGCGGGCCGTCTCCTCGTCCGCTGGTATTCTGGAAAGCTTGTCGAACAGCCCCTTGGAATCGATCACGCTCAGCTCTTGCGTGCCGGCCTGCGCGACGCAGATCGTCGCGCCGTCGGCCGTCGTGGTCACTCCCCACGGATTCGCCGCGCCCAGATCGACGTCGTCCAGGAGCACCGTGTTGTGGAGCTTCTTGGCCGCCAGATCGATGATCGACAACGCATTAGTGTTCATCCAGCCTCGTTCCAGTTGCGTGGTGGGCATCTGGTAACGGGAAAGGATGTGGGCGATATAGGCGTACTTGCCGTCGGGCGACACGCACACTCCCCGCAGGCTGCCGCTTCCGTTGAGTAGGCGGATATTGGTCGGTTGATTGTTGGCCGTGTCGATCAGCGTCACTGCCGATGCCACGTCGTAAGAATCCGACCGGTCGATCGGTATCAGATTGGCGATCACAACGAGCTTGCCGTCGGGCGTGACCGCCGAGGCATTCGGCTCCCGCACGACCGGCACCCGTGTGATCTCTTTACTCGAGGCGAGATCAATCACCGAAACATTGTCGTTAAAACGATTGCAGACGTAGAGCCGCTTGCCGTCGGGGCTGGCCACCGGGGCCTCGGCGCCGTGCCCCGCGGCGATCTTTGCCGCCGACGCGCCGGAAGCGACGTCGACGATGCACACCGTGCCTTCCGGGGATATGCAGGTGACGTAGAGCTTCGTTCCATCCGGGCTGAGAGCCATGCCGGTCGGTTTCGGCGGCACGGGAATCGTGCGAGCGACCTTGCCGCCCGCCGTTTCCACGACGGAAATCTGATTGCCGTCGATGTTCAACACATAGAGGTTCGCCCCGTCTTTCGCCGCGACGACCTGCAAAGGGCCTAAATACTTCCCCGGCTCGGCCGCTTCCGCGGCGGCGACCGCGAGTGCCATGAGGAAAACGACAACGAATTGGCGCCACGTACGCGTCATAAAGAAGCTCCTGAGGGTCGAGTGATTCTTTACTGAAGTTGCGCTAGGTGTGAGCGGGGAAGTGCGGCGATTTCGCCGACGGCATCCGCCGCGGAGGGGGATGAAAGCCGGGTCTAGTATAAAGCGGCGGAAGGCCCGTGTCGACGCGCCGGCGGAAAACTTTCAACCACCCGCCGAGAGCCTCGCTCACCCCCGGTTGCCAAGCCAACCCGCGGGAACCCGGTTCCCTACAGCCGGGTGGTCGTTTATGATGGCTCCAGCGGATCAACAGGAGCAGGCCCAGTGAAGATTCTTGCCATGCACCGACTCTTGATATTCTCCGTCGTTGTGGTCTCCCCGGCGCTTTGCAGCGCGGAAACCGGCCCGGCGAAACGGCCCTGCCAGGTGGCTCAGCCGGGGAGCCGGCCCGACGGCGCTCCGAGGGCGAGCGATGTTGTCATGCGGTCCCTGACGCTCCGCGAGGCGAAAAACGAGGACGGGCGAGACACGTTTCGTGCCTTGGCGAGCTTCCACGTCACGCGGCTGGAATGGGCCTACATTTGCGATCCGCGGTTCATCGAGCGGGTGCGTGCGTCGGGGCGGCAGTTCGGCGGCGCCGCCTCGTCGGCAATGCCGCATATCCTGAAGCCGGAGGGGATGGACTACACCGAGTTAGCCTGCGTGGACTTGAACGGTGTGCCGGTGATCCCCACCTGGAAACGTGCCTGGCGACCGCCGGGCAATCTCTGGATTTGCATCAACAACCCGGCAGTCGAACGGGCGTACCTGGATTACCTGAAGGCCTATCTCGCCGCCGGTGCAGAAATCATGCAGCGCGACGAGCCGGGAGGCAATGAAAACGCGTTGGCCTGGGGCGGATGCTTCTGCGACCACTGCATGCGCCAATTCCGCCAATACCTTTCGCAAAACACATCCCCCTCGCAGCGCAAGTCGCTGGGAATCGAGGATCTCGAACGCTTCGACTACCGCGATCTCCTCAAGCGGCAGGGCGCCGCGGTGGGTGACGACTTTCGCCGCTGGGACGGCGGCGCGCTGAAACAACATTTCATCGAGTTTCAAACTCGGGCGACCGCCGCTTTCCATGAGCGAACTCGCCGGGCGCTGGATGAATACGCCCGCCGCCGCGTCCCCTTCTCCTGCAACAACGGCTGCCGGCGATGGACTCCGATCGAAATGGCGTTCGATTGGGCCTTCGGCGAACTCTCGTATCGCCACGCCCAACCCGGCATGATTCACGACGCCATCCGCGAGGCCGCGTCGCTGGGTCGCTGCCAGGTCATCACCATGCCGAAGCGGGCTGACTGGGAGGAGTCGGAAGCGTGGCGCCGCCTCACGCGGCAGACGATCGCCATGGCCTACGCCTGCGGCGGCCATACGATGGTCCCCTGGGACGTCTACATGCCGGGCGATGCCCCGCGCTATTTCGGCGCGCCGGAGCACTACGCCGATCTTTATGGATTCATCCGCGCCAACAGCCGCTACCTCGACGGTTACGAATACGCCGGCGCGCTGGGCCGGGAAATCGACTGCACCCTCTACGGCGATCGTCCACCCTTGCGGTTGCCCGACGAGGCCCAGGTGCGCGCCGTCGTCCGAGCGATTCCAGGGCGGCAGGACGCCCCCGTCGTCATCCACCTGGTCGACTGGTCCGACGATCCTCGGCCGTTGAAGCTGACACTCGATCCGGCGGCCCTTTTCGGTGATCGGCCGCTGGAAATGAAACTGCTCGTGCCGGCAGCCTATGACAAAAAGAGCCACCAGGCCGCGGAAGAGGCTCATTCCTACGCCGCGTTGAGCAAGACCATCTCGATCGAAGGCGGTTATGTGACTTCGGTCGACATCCCGGCACTGAAGCCTTGGGGGCTGCTTCTCATCGAACCGTGCAAGGCGGACCGCGGTGGCGTCTGGCAACCGACCATCCTGCCAGCGACGGGCGACCGCTACCGCGAAACGCTTCGCGTTTCGCTGGCGTCCGCCACAGCGGGCGCGAGCCTGCACTACACCAGCGACGGCAGCCGCCCGACCACCGCCTCGCCCCGCTACACGAAACCGATCGCCCTGACCGACACAGCCACCGTACAAGCCATCGCCGTTCTTCCCGACGGTCGGGCCAGCCGCACCGCATCAGTCCGTTTCCAGCGCATCCCGGGCGGGCCGGAACCTTCGCCGCCCGATAGCGAACCACTCCAGGCGAACCTGAAACTGTGGTTGAAGGCCGACGCGCTAACACTCCCCGACGGCGCGACGGTCAACGTCTGGACCGCCAGCGCCGGAGAAGACGCCGCAGCCAAGCCGCACAAGACGTTCGACGGCACGTTGACGCAGCCGCCCACGTTCGCAACCGATGCCATGCACGGCCGCCCGGCTGTTCGATTCGACGGGGTCGACGATTCCATCGCGATTGAAGGCTTCGCCAACCGCTATCTGGCCGGCCGGCCATTGACCGTCTTCATGGTGACTCAATCGGAAAGCGACGGCTTTGGCATGTGCGGCAACGGCATCTGGGGCACCGGCGGCGAACCTCGGCTCTACATGCAGCGGAGCGCTTTCTGTTACGACAAACTGACTAAGGCGGTGGAACTCCAGCCGGCCAGCGGCGGGCCAGCCATTTCCGTTTTCATGCACGACGGCAAGGAAACGATCACCGCTGCCGTCAACGGCATTCTCAGCGAGCCGGTTGCCGGCATTCCGGTCGTCGAGAAGTTCGGCGGCGGCAACCTTGCCATCCCATTCTGGAGCGGCAATCAGAACTGCGCGGGCGATCTGGCCGAAGTCGTTGTCTTCGACCGCAAACTGACGGATCGCGAGCGCGCGGGTGTGGAAGCTTATTTGGCGGATAAATACGGCATACCCTACGTCACGCGGTGGGAGTGAGGATTCTTGTCATGACGAAGATCAATCGTAGAGCATTTGTTGGCGGCGCCGCGGCGATGGCAGCCGGCGCGACGATCCTGGCGACGAAAACCGGCCGTGCCGAGTCGCCCAGTGAGAAGGTGGTGCTGGGGCTGATCGGATCCGGCGGACGAGGCCGGCTGGTCACCCGCGGCATGGCCGGTCTGCCGAATGTGGAAGTGAAATATGTATGCGATGTCGAGGACGCTCGCGCCGCGGCGGGCGCAGGGGAGTTGGAGAAGATCCAAGGCAAAGCTCCTCAAATCACGCGCGATATGCGCCAGGTCTTCGACGACCGAGACGTCGATGCCGTGATCGTTGGCACCCCTGAGCACTGGCATGCACTGGCCACCGTCTGGGCGTGCCAGGCGGGCAAAGACGTCTTCGTCGAGAAGAACATCTCGGCGTCGATCCCCGAAGGGCGAAAAATGATCGAGGCGGCCCGAAAATACAACCGCCTGGTCGATGCAGGATTCCAATGCCGCAGCGCCGAATACGTGCTGCACGCGCGCGACTACATCGCCGCGGGGAACCTCGGCAAGGTGCTTTATGTGAAGGCCTTCGGGATGCTGCCCTTCGTTTACGGCGGTTATCCGCTGAAAGACGAGCCCGATGGCGATCCGCCGGCAGGGCTCGACTGGGACCGTTGGCTCGGCCCGGTCGCCGAGCGGCCGTACAACAAAAGGCTGCACCGGCAGTGGTACGGGTACTGGCGTTTCTCGGGCGGCAATGCGTCCGACGCCATTCACACCCTCGACGTGGCGCGACTGGTAGTCGGCGACCCGCCGCACCCGAAAGCGGTCCACTGCGTCGGCGGACGCTGGCAGTTTGACGACGGCGGAGACATGCCCGACGTTCAGATCGTCACCTTCGAGTTCGACAAGCTGGCGATGACGTTTGAGAACAGCGGCTTCACCCCCTATCTATTCAAGACCCCCTTTGATATTCGCAACGCTGACAAGTTTCCCTACTGGCCGCAGAACTCGTCGCGGATCGAGATCTACGGCACCAAGCAGATGATGTACCTGGGCCGCCATGGCGGCGGCTGGCAAGCCGTCACATTGGGCGGAACTGAGTTGGGCGGTCCCGGACCGAAAGTGGAGAAGCAGGAGTACGGGCGTTTTCCGGACGAGCCCCATTTCGCCAACTTCATCGACTGCGTTCGCACACGCAACAAGCCCAACGGCGACGTGGCGGTCTGCCATTACAGTGCTTCGCTGGAGCATCTGGCCAACACGGCATTGCGAGCCGGCAACGAGAAGCTCGTCTTCGACGGCCAGACGGAACGATTCACCAACAACGAAAAGGCGAACGCCTTGCAGCAGCTCGACTACCGCGATCCGTACCGAATGCCGACGGAGGTGTGAGCCGCGATGAAAAACCAGAATGTCCCCCTAACTTGGCCACCTTAACTTGGCTTTAGTCGTTCGGCAACGGAAGGGAATTATGAGCACCGTATTCAGCCACATTATTCAGAAGCGATTCTCGCAGGTGAACGAAGATGTTGCAACAGATGCACTTGCCTACGTGCTCGAATCTAGTGAAGCCGCTAGGAGCGGTATGACAAAGTTGCTGCGTGGAATCTTGCCAGACCTGCCTCCGCTTCGCTTCAAAACACAACAAAGCGAAGGCACAATCCGTCCAGACATGTGGGGATTTGCGGGTGCGGAACCGCGAGTATTTGTTGAGAACAAGTTCTGGGCGGGTCTCACAGACAATCAACCGGTATCATATCTGAAACAACTTGCTGCCTATTCCAAGTCGACTGTACTTCTTATCGTCGCACCCGCAGCCCGACAGCACACACTTTGGCGCGAGTTGAGCAGTAGGCTTCTCGATTCTGGCATTTCTGTTTTTCCGCAAAACGCTCCAGCAGGCGTTGCTTACGCTGTTGCAACTCAGCTCGGACCAGTTCTGGCTCTCACATCATGGACAAACATCCTGTCAGTTCTGGAACACGAAGCGGTAGATGACCCTAGTGCGAGAGGCGATCTTGTCCAGCTTCGTGCTCTTTGCGACTCGGCGGACGCTGACGCGTTCACGCCTGTTACTCACAGCGATATGTCAGACCAGCGAACACCGGCTTTTGTTCTTCAACTCTCCTCGATTGTGCAGTCATCTGTCGATCTTGCTGTAACAGAGAAGGCTATCTCCATTCGCGGTCTCCGTCCACAAGCTTCCTGGGACAGAATCGGGCGATATGTAATGCTGTCCAGTGGGCCCACTGGGGGGGCTGGGGCTTGGTTCGGTGTTCATTTTGACCTATGGAAGACTCATGGAACGACGCCGCTCTGGCTCATTCTTAGTGACGGAAACTTCGGACGTGGACAAGAAGTCCGTCCACTCATCGAGCCTTGGGCTACGCAAAAGGGCATTCTCACAGCAACCAGCGATCATGACATTGCCATAGCTCTCGAAATTCCCGTAGGAGAAGAGAGGGACGGAGTCATCCGTTCTCTGGTTAACGACCTTAAGGCTCTGACGACACTGCTTGAAGCACTGGCGTCACAGGGCATACAAATCGCAACGCAGGGGGTAGATGATGAAACTGCCTCCTAAGCTCAAGGCATTCGTAGAAGAGAGCGATTGGACGTTCGCGAAGACCTATGCACACACATGGCCACACGAGTATATCGTGCGGGATCGTGTAGACGAGAGTCTCTTCCTCTCGCTTGTCAGACATATTCGCGAACATGGATACAAAGGCAGGTTTTACCGGAAAGCGATCACATACTTTGATGAAGACGGAATAGTCTACTGGACGATGGGAGCACCAATTGGGGAAACAACCATCGTGAACCGATGCACGAAAGAGCAAACCTACGAATACCGTCTAAAACACGGAACACTTCCAAATGCCAGGGGCATGAGTACCGGGCAAAGGTGAGGACCGGGCAAGGGTGACAGCCACCAAGATTGACAAGGATGGGAGGCATGGGTAAAAGTAGGGCATGCCACGTGGTCCACGGTATGCTCCGAAGGACCGAAAGGGGACGGACGCATATACTGGGTAGCTTAGGGTGACGTTTGCCAGGTTATCTTCCGCAATGATCCCAATACATGCGCCGACGGTTTTCATGCCCAGGAAACACGGGCACCCTACTCCCCTCGCCCCCAATGAGGATTCAGGATGTCGCACGCCTTGACGGCTACGGCATCGACGAGAGTGCGCGGATAAACGGAAACGTCGCCCGAAGGCTTGCCACAAGCTTGGCGTCCGCCGTCACGAGTTCGCAGCCATCCTGCTCCGCCAGGGCAACGTAGACACAGTCGTACACCCCGATCCGCGCGGCGGAGGCGATTTCAGCCGCCCGCGCCAGCAGAGGGATGTGGGGAACAAGCACGGGCGCGTCCACCATGATCGCCTGCCAGAGCGGCAACCCGCCGATGACCCTCTTCTGCCTCTCAGCCTTCAGCAGAGCGTGCAGGCACTCGACGGGAAAAATGTCGGGGGCGATCAGTTCATGGCTCGCAGCATGAAAATCGTCCCGCAACCGACGCGCCCCCTCGGAATCCGTTTCGGACAACACCTACTTGAGTCCGACGTTGGAATCCAGGATGTACTTCATTCGTCTCTAGTTTCCCGGATCAGATCGACCGCGATGTCTGTCTCCCCGCACTTCCGCTGCAACTCCTCGCGGCTGCTCTCGCCACGCTTCCGGATTCGCCGGTAGGTCTCCTCATCGACACGCCGACCCGTCGCCAGGGCATCCACCACAGCTTGCATGTCCACCAGCACGTCTGAAGCAAGGTTTGCGCTCATAGGCGAATTATCAGACATCGAGATGCTTGAGTCAACGAAAGAGGATGCAAACGTTTCGCGGGCCGTGAAACGGGACATCACGGATTCCGGCGAGTCCGGCCGCTACGAGACAAGCAATGCGACATCGGGGTGCCGCTCTGCCAGGGATCGATCCAATGTTGCCAGTTGGCCGCGGTGGTGATGGGCCGTCGCGGCAAGGTACGCGTCGGTGATCTGGCTGTGCGTGAGACAGGCCGAGAGTCGGCTCGCGACTTCGGCATCACGAGTTCCATTCGGCGTTTCGCCCCAAAACGTGTGGTCGCTTCGCGACGTCATCTGAAGGAGCAACCGGAGCGCTTGCGGCGGATTCGCGGGGGTCGGAATGAATTGCGAGTGACAGCTCACGCGGACGAAACCGAGTTGCGTCTGGGTGGTGGTTGCCCACGAGGTCACCCCGACCGACCGCCACCACTGATGCACAATGTTGTGATGCGCATGGTAAGGCCACGCCAGCGCCAACAGGACATCCACGTCAAGCAGGCAAGTCTTCATCAGCAAGGATTTTGCTGACGATCTCCGTTGTGACCGGGGGCGTGCCCGCCGGAACGCAGAAGAGCGGGAAGCCGTCCCTTTCTATCGCGGACGTGGGTGTACGAGAAGCCTCCAGGCCCTTTCGTGCCCATTCCGAAATCACCGCGCCCAAGCTCCGCCGGCTCAGGTGAGCAACGTCCTTCGCGGCACTGAGAATCAATGGGTCGATGTCGAGTGAAGTTTTCATATCGACATCATAGCGCGTGATGTGATGATGTCAATGCCGGTATGAAAAGGGATTCGTCCTCGCATTTCGCGAGTGTGATCCGACGATCTGGAAATGATCGGATCAGGTCTTTGAGGCTGCCTTGAGTTATCCGACCGCGTCTGCCTCGCGGTCAGGCTGGAAAGCCTGACGTACATCCAGAACCGCCGCCCGGCTCATGCGGATGCGAGGCCGCTCTCGCACATCCAATCCGACTTCCGCTGCCAGGGAAATCATCTCATCGAAATCTCTCTGGGTGACGTGGCCGATCGGCTCGACAACGAGGAGCCTGCCGGATTGGCCCAGCACTGCGTGAATTTCCCGCAACAACCGCCGCTGATCGGGGACTTCGTGAGCGGAATAGAAGGCCAAGGCGAAGTCGACCGGTTCGCTCAACCCAAGGGCGTCGGACCGGCAGCGATGGGGCGTGATGCGGTCGGCCACATCGGCCTTGGCCGCCCGCCGCATCAGAACGTCGAGCATCTGCTGCTGTAGATCGACGGCAATCACGCGGCCCTCAGCCCCGACCAGGCGCGCCGCCGGAATGGCAAAAAACCCCATGCCGCAGCCGACATCCATCACGGTCATTCCGGCCTTGACGTAGGGCGCCAAGATCCGCTCCGGTCGATGCAACAAATGGCGCAGCCGGTTGTCGATAAAATAGCCTCCCCACCAGGGGCAAACGTGCGGTCGCATATCAAACGCCTGATTATCGTTTTTCTTCCGGCCACTGCCATTCCTGGAGGTCGTCGCTCCATGCCAGACCGAGGTGGCAGTGCGTGTCGAAAGTGATATCTTCCGATTTCTCGCTGGCATGAAAGAACATGATCGCTTTTCCAACCGCTGGGGTCCGGCGAAGATCGAGAACACAGCCGGCGGTCAACCGACCGTGGCGTGCCCACGGCCAATCGGGCTGCCCCAGCACCGTCACGCCGCAATCGCGCCATGCGTTCAGATCCGCGGATCGCTTCATGCCGATGCCGTTGTGCGGCGAATGAAACAGCACATACTCGTCGCGATCGACGATCACACAGACGTTTTCTCCAGCGTCGGCCGAGCCGGTGAATGTCCAATGCTCGAGGTCGCGCGACCACGACCGGCTCACGCCGTTCTGCTTGTAGAAGCACCACCACTTGCCCGGCTCGTCCTTGTCTTCGAGCAGGTAAGGATCGATCATCCGGCCCATGCTTTCCGTCGCCACATCGCCCTTGACACGCAGCATTTCCGGCCGACTCCAATGTTCCAGGTCGTCGCTTCGCATGATCCACAGGCGGGAGTTCTCGTTGCCGTACTTCTCGCCCTTGGGTCGAGGATAGGTTTGAAGGCAGAGCACCCAGCGACCGTCGAAGCGAACGATATTCCCCGGGCTGGAGAAGTTCAAGCTTCGGTCGCGCGGGGTAAACGCTCGCGGTGCGGTCCAGTGGACAAGATCGCGGCTCTTGCTCGACGCCGCATAGGAAAAGACTTTCCCGTCCGGCTCCGTGCGGACCAACGTGAAGAAGAGATGGAATACGCCGTTGTGATACACGGCGGCCGGATCGCGATAGGCCGTAACGGCGTCGCCGCGAAAAATAACCGGCGAAGGAATCGCATCCAGCGCGATCGCACCGGCCGGGGCGGCGGCAGAACCGCCGTCGTCCGCACACAATGCGACCGACAATGCAGCGACAAGAGACGTAAACATGTTCTTTGGGCCTCCGCTCAATCCGCAACTTTGCCGTATAGCTCAATTTCCCAAATCCGCGAGATATCGATCTGGGTCTCCGTCACCAACAAACGAAGACGATCCGCGACAACGACCGGGAAACGGCAATGCCAGTCGGCGGCGGAATTGTCGACGGCGTTTGTCTGAGAAATCGCCTGCCATTGCTGACCATCGTGCCACTCGAAGCAAAAAGCTCGCAACGCTCCGGTTAATGCCCCGTCGCCGGTGCGGTAGCCGGAGACGATTCTCGCGGCGCCGACCGATTGCGGCTTGTCCCAGCGGAATTCCATCCAATGCGGCAGTTCTCCGCCACCGAGCCAGCGCGAGCCGTTGTCGCCGAGGTCGGCGCGACCGTCGGCCAGAAGACCGGGCGGAGATGCCTCGGCATCGCGGCTGCCGGAGACACTGATCTCGGCCGTGCGCGCGAGGTTCGGTCCGGCCGCGTCGAGCCAGGCGGGCGGCTTCCGGCCGGCAACCGGCGCCGGAGCCTTGCCTACTCCCTGGCGCAGGAGCCTTGCCTACTCCCTGGCGCAGGAGCCCTCTCAGTTTTTCGAGATGCTCGTGGTAAACCGCGCGAGGATCCGCGTCGTGTCGCTTGCAGATCGCGGCGGCCATCCCCACGACCTCGCCCATGCAGCCACCGGTTCGCATCACCCGCACGGTGCCGAGGGCTTCGTGGGTCACACTGATATCGCGACCCGCCATGAACAGGTTCGGCACGTTGCGGCTGTAGAGGCAGCGATAGGGGATCCAGTACGGTGGCGGGTAGCGATCGTAACTGGCGCGGGCGATGAACGCATCGCCTTCAAATCCTTTCTCATCGCGCGGATCGGGCAGGTGGAGGTCGATCGGCCAGCCGGTCGGAACGCAACCGTCCGGATACACCTTGCCTTGCAGCACATCTTCTTTCGTGAGGACAACGTCGCCCAACAGTCGCCGCGACTCCCGCTTCCCCGACACGTAGGCCGCCCAATTCAGCCGGTAGGTTTCATAGCGGCCGTCGATATTCTTCAGCGCATCCCAAGCGCCGTACATGGCGCGGAAGTTCCAGTCGCGAATCGCCTCGCTCTTGGCAAACGGATCGTGGTCGAAGCCGCTCTCCCAGTACCAACCAACCAGCGCTTCGATCCCCCGCCGATCCGGCCCGACTCCCGCGATGGCCTTGTCGCGGCCGGGAAACGGTTTGTCCGACAGATCGAGCGCCCAATGACAGCGCGGAAACGGTTGCGGCTCGCCGGTATCAACGACGTTCCATAGGTTACAGCGACCCATGTGCCCAGGGAGCGTCATGTCGTGATCCGCGCCGGCGAGCATTCCCAGACAGCCGTCACCGATGCAGTCGGCGAACCATCGGCCGCCGAGCCGGACGCGACGGCCGGTTGAGGTGTGCTCGGCAACGACATTTCGGATGCGACCGGCCGCCGGCAGTTCGATCGTGGTGGTAGCATCTTCGACAGGCGCTCCCAGGCCATGCGCGAGGAGGAACGGTGACCCCATCTGGTCCATAAACTGCGCGTCGTTCACCCAGCCACCGAGACGTTCGAACCGCTCTGCCTCGATCAACAGCGTTTGGCCGTAGACTGCAGCAGCCGAGAGCCAAGCCGCGAGGATCACTGCTGCTATCGGGCAGGCAAAGCGAGAAACGAACATAATCCAAATCTCCTCGGTGGGGCAAACTGAAAGGCGTCGGTCCGCCCCCCGGGGATCGTCGCTCTGAATTCGTTCGATCCGTGCGGCAAGGGGTTTGGTCATCCAACAGAGTAACGGCCGGGGCCGTGCTAAGCAAGTCGCTGGCGACGGCATTCATCGCGGACTATACTGTGGATGGGATCGGTGAAAGAATAACTGGCAGGACATCGCAGAGAGGAGATTCCTTTGGCCATGGTGGATCGGAAGGCCGCTTTTGCCTTTTGTCTCGCCGCTTGTCTGTTTTCAATCGTGGAAACTGCACGTGCCGCGGGGCCTTTCGAGTTGCGCGACCGGGCGCTGGCCGGGCCGATGAACGGTTGCGAGGAAATCATTTTTTGCCAGCGCGTGTCGGGAAACGACCATTGGTACGGCAATTTCGGGCATTATTGCGACGGCCACGCGGGCCACTACGCGCCCCTCTCGACGCCAGGCTCCGTCGACTACTTCAAATACGCCTTCGGCGACGGCGGACGGCTCTGCCGGTTCAACCTGCGGACGCGCGAGCTGACAGTGCTGCTGGACGATCCGGAAGGCGGGATCCGCGACCCAAACGTCTACTACGACGGCCGGAGAATCCTCTTTTCCTATCGCAAAGGCGGAACCACGGCCTATCACCTCTACGAGATCAACCTCGACGGCACGAATCTCCGGCAACTGACCGACGGCCCCGACAACGATATCGAGCCGATCTACGCCCCCGACGGGTCGATCCTCTTCTGTTCGAGCCGGTGCCACCGATTCGTGCCCTGCTGGAAGACCCAGGTTGCCACGCTCTATCGATGTAACGCGGACGGAACCGACGTGCGCATGCTCTCCAACAACGCGGAACAGGAGAATACGCCCTGGATGCTGCCCGACGGCCGCGCGCTCTACACGCGATGGGAGTACGTCGACCGCAATCAACTCCTCTACCATCACCTCTGGTCGATCAATCCCGATGGGACGGGCGTGATGGTCTATTTCGGCAATCAGTATCCGGGCTACGTGATGATCGACGCCAAGCCGATCCCCAACTCGGACAAGATCGTCGCGTCGTTCTCGCCGGGGCACGGACTGGCGGAACACATGGGTTATGTCACGATCGTCGATCCCAGCCGCGGCCCGGACGACATGGACATGGCCCAACGAGTCAGCCAGACCAAATACCGCGATCCCTATCCGCTGGCCGAGAATCTCTTTCTCGTCGCCGACACCAAGGGGGTCCACTTCTTGACCGGAGCAGGCCGTGAGGAATCGATCTACCGCCCGCAAGAAGCCGGCGCCCGTTGGCAGTGCCACGAACCGCGGCCGTTGCGCGCTCGCCGGCGGGAGGCGATCATCCCCAGCCGTTTTGCTCCTGAGCAGCCAATCGGGCGACTGGTTCTCTCCGACATTTACGAAGGGCGCAACATGGCGGGCGTCCGGCGGGGAGAAATCAAGAAGCTGCTCGTGCTGGAACAGCTTCCCAAGCCAGCCAATTTCTCCGGCGGATCGGAACCGTTGACGGTCGGCGGTACTTTCACCCTACAACGCGTCCTGGGCACCGTGCCGGTCGAGGCCGACGGCTCCGCCCATCTTGAGGTTCCGGCCCTGCGATCGATCTTCTTCGTCGCACTGGACAAGGACGAGATGTCGGTGAAGCGGATGCAAAGTTTCGTGACTGTCCAACCGGGCGAAACAACGTCGTGCGTCGGCTGTCACGAGCGGCGGACCCAAGCGCCCCATCTGCGTGCGATCAGCCTGCTCGACGCGCTGCGGCGGCCCCCGAGCCGGATCGAGCCGTACGAGAATCTCCCCGACGTGCTCGATTTCCCTCGCGATGTCCAGCCGATCCTCGACCGGCATTGCGTGAAGTGCCACCAGCACGATCGTTGCGACGGCGGTGTCAATTTCTCCGGCGACCGCACCCCCTATTACTCGACGGCCTACTGGACGATGTTCAGCAGGTCTCTGGTCGTCGACGGCCGCAACCAGTACGGCAACCGGCCGCCCCGCGGGATCGGAACCTCGGCGAGCCGACTGATGACATACCTTGACGCGAGTCATTACGACGTCGAGGTTTCCGAACAAGATCGCTGCACGATCCGCACCTGGATCGACTCCGGCGCGACCTACAGCGGAACCTACGGTTGTCTGGGAAGCGGGATGTTTCCGGTCGACTTCCCCGAGGAGATCATCGTCAACCGCTGTGCCGGATGCCACAAGGCGACGAAGCCGTCGTACCGCAACGTCAAGAAGGACGCGTTCTACTTCCAGTTCGGCGAGCAGGAGCCGCCGCAACCGTTGCTGAAACGCATCGACGACATCATCCTGATCCGGCACCTGGCCTATTATCAGCTCGGCGAAGCGCCGCTTTACCAGGCAATGTGCAATCTCGACCGCCCGGCCGATTCGCTCTTTCTGCGTGCCCCGTTGGCCAAGTCCGCCGGGGGGCTTCAGCGCTGCGGGCAACCGGTCTTCAAGGAAAGGGAGGACAAGGATTACCTGGCGATCCTTGCTCGCATCGAGGATGCCTCCGGCCAACTGCACCGGCAGAGACGGTTCGACATGCCCGGATTCCGCCCCAATCGCTATTACATCCGCGAAATGCAGCTATTCGGAATCCTCCCAAAAGACCTAGCGGACGATGCAGCCGTCGATCCCTACGCGACCGATCAGGCCTACTGGCGCACGTTGCAGTTCGTTCCCCGGGCGAACTAGCCCGGATTATTCACAATCCCATCGTAACCCGAAGCGTAAGCGATGACTGCCGAAGGACTTAACCTAGCTTACGCTTCGGGTTGCGATGGCGCAGTCTGCGTCGCACTCGCCGCGGTCTGTGAATAATCCGGGCTAGAAGGCAAACGGGCAGGAATAAACCGCCACCGATGGGGGAAGGTGCCGGCGGACGCCCGAGATCTCCGCAAACAGTGGAAATGCTCACTTGCGCATCGCCGCTTGCCCTGAGCTTGAGCACTGTGGAGGGCCTAGCCGGCGACTATTCCGAGGTCTGCCTGCTCACATGGTTCTTAATTCGGGTCGTTGAAGTGGCGAAATTGCGAGGCTGGTTGGAAGAGCGGTGGCGGCACGCCGATTGCTGCCAACGAGCCTGAGTTGGCTCCGGCGAATGGGGCACGCGTAAGCAGTTAGGCGACCACCGTCGTTGCAGACGTGTCACGGGCCGTGTTCGGGATTCTTTGGAGGAGTTCACAGGCTCCCCCCAAAGCTCCGCACCACCCGACCGGCCCGTGACACTGAGTCAGCAGGCTCTTGAGAGGAACCGGTCGGGACGCTAGGATCAAGGCGTAACCGCCTTCGGAGTACCCGATCATGAAGCTCATCATCGCCATCATTCAACCCAGCCGTCTGGAAGCCGTCAAGACGGCGTTGGCCGATGTGGAGGTCTTTCGGCTCACCGTGATGGATGTGCAGGGATTCGGACGTCAGCGAGGCCACTCGGAGGTGTACCGCGGCCACGAGTTCACAGTGAACCTCGTCCGCAAGGTGCAGTTGATGATCGCCGTCAACGACAATTTCCTCCAGCCGACGATCGACGCGATTATCCAAGGCGGCCGCACCGGCGCGGCCGGAGAGGTCGGCGACGGCAAGATCTTCGTGCTGCCGCTGGAAGACTGCATTCGGATTCGCACCGGCGAACGTGGTGGCGAGGCGATCTAGTCTTTGTTGTCGTACGGGCTTTGCCGCTTGGGCATCAACTGGCACAGCAGCACCCCGCCGAAATAGAGCACCGTCAATGGGACGGCCATCAGCAACATGCTGTACGGATCGGCCGGCGTCAGGAACATCGAGAGGGTGAAAATCACCAGAATGGCGATCCGCCACTTCGACAAGTACGCCTCGACGTCGAAGATGCCGATCCTCTCCAAGAACAGCATGACCAGGGGCAACTGAAAGGCGATCCCGAAGCCGATCGGCAAAATCAGCACAAAACTGAGCCACTCGGTAATGCGGGGTTCCGGATCGATCTTGAGCCAAGCGTTGAAGCCCAAGAGGAAATCGAGGACGGGCTCGAACACGAAGAAGAACGCCAGCGAGGCCCCCAGCAGAAACAACCCGAGACTGAACGGAAGAAATACGTGAACGTAGTATTTCTCGTGCGGGTACAGACCGGCGGCGACGAACGACCAGATCTGATAGAAGATCCACGGGCTGGCGATTACAACGCCCACCAAAAGAGCGGCTTTGACGTAAATCGCAAACGGCTCTTGGGCGTTCAGTGACGTCACTTTCGTCCGCTGATCGTCCTCCGCCGGCCGCCACATGAGGAGGCGGATCATCTTATCACGAGTCATCTCCGCGGAGTTGTCCGCCTTCGGAACCTTCACGGCCGCCAACTCATCGGGATAGGCGGCTTTGAGTTGTTCGAGAAGATAGTGCGGGGAAATGTAGGCCTGGTCGAGCAGCAGATTTTCCCGTTCGATGAATTCAGCCGTTTCCTGCAAGTCGGCCGCCCCGGACCCGCCACGCGCTTCGATCCCGGCGGCGATCTCGGCCACCTTTTTCGCCGACTCGGTCTCGTAGTAATCCGTCATGGCGCTGACCAGCGGCGCCTGGATCATTCCGACCACCGCACGGCCCAGAAACAGCCCCACCAGAAAGCCAATCACCAGCCCAGTCAGAGAATTGAAAAGGCATGTCCGCAACTCTTCGAGGTGTTCCCCGAAAGTCATCGTGGAGTTTTTGAACAGGTCTTCGTTGTATTCACGTCTCGGCATGAGTGTTGGGCGGATGAAGGCGGGCTGCGGACTTCGAGGACAAGCAATGTCTCTAGTATACTCGCCGCAGCGGGGAATGAACTCTCTATAATACTTCTGCCACGGTCCCGCCGCAATGAACGGCAAGGATGAAGGAGCGACAATGGCCCTGTACCCTCTGCGATTTCAACCGCTTTACAAGCACTCTGTGTGGGGGGGGAGGCGGTTTGAAAGCCTGTTGCGTCGAAATCTCGAGCCGGGCGACGATTTTGCCGAGTCGTGGGAGATCTGTGATCACGGCGAGGATCAGAGCACCGTCCTCTACGGTCCGATGGCTGGGGCCACGCTTCAGCAGTTGGTCATCCGTGAGGGCGGCGATCTCTTGGGACGTCACCACCCACGAACGCGATTTCCCCTCTTGTTGAAGTATCTTGATGCGCGGCGCCGGCTTTCGGTTCAGGTGCATCCGGACGATGCCACGGCGACTCGAATGCAACGAAGCGATGCCGGGAAGACGGAAGCATGGGTGGTTCTTCAGGTTGATGCCGGAAGCTCCATTTGGGCAGGCTTTGGAAGACCGGTCGATCGCGACATGCTCCGCCAGGCGATTGCCGCGGGCGAGTTAGAGGCTTTGCTTCACCACTTCCAACCGCGGGTCGGCCAATGCGTCTTTCTTCCCGCCCGGACTGTCCATGCCTTGGGGGAGGGACTGTTGGTGGTGGAAATTCAGCAGTCCAGCGACCTCACGTTCCGGCTCTACGATTGGAATCGGGTGGGGGCGGATGGCAAGCCACGCAGGCTGCACATTGAAGAAGGGCTGGAAGCGATCGACTACCGCCAGGGCAGAATTGAGCCCCATCGCCCGCAGCCGACGCCACGGCCCCATGTCGAACGCCTCGTCGAGTGCGAGAAATTTATCTTGGATCGCTGGCAGTTTCAGGCCCCGCAACCGGCCGGTGGCGACCGGCGTTGCCATCTCGTCACCGTTCTGGACGGGACGATAGCGTTGGAGCACGATCCGAGCCGCAAGCCGCTCGTTTTGGGCGATACGGCCTTGCTGCCGGCCGCGGCAGGGACGATCGAGATCACTCCGTTGAACAACGCTCCGGCGACGCTTCTCGATGCGTATTTGCCGTAAGGCAAGCGGCAAGAAAGTGAAGTCCGGACACTCAGTGGCCGGATAAAGGTGGGATTGCAAGGGTTCTCGAGGCAAACGGCGGGTTACTGCGTGAGTGCCCCGCCGATACGGACGGGAAAGCAGGTGTCGATGCTGTTGCGATCAGGTATGATTAGGGGTAATTACCTCGATCGCACCCGCTGCCTGCAAGGCTATACGAATGGTAAAGCGCCCACAACCGAAACGGGCGACTGGCACACGTCCCCCACGAAAGGCTGCCGCGGAATCCGCCGGCGAACGGATTCAGAAGATCTTGGCATTGGCGGGGTTCGGGAGTCGCCGGCAGGCCGAAGAGCTGATCCAGAGCGGTCGCGTGGAAGTCGACAGGCAAGTCGTCACCGAGCTGGGGACAAAGGCCGATCTATCGCGACAGGAGATTCGAGTGGACGGTGTAGCTCTCCGCCGTCCACGGCTTGTCTACTATGCCGTCAACAAGCCGGCGGGGATTGTATCGACGAACCGTGATCCCTCCGGTCGGCCGCGAGTGGTCGATCTGCTGGGCGAGACCAAGGAGCGGCTGTTCCCGGTCGGGCGGCTCGACATGGCCAGCGAGGGGCTTATTCTGGTAACCAACGACGGCGAACTGGCCAACCGGCTCACCCATCCGCGCTACCGGGTGCGGAAGACGTATCGCGTTCTGGTTGCCGGACAACCGAGCCGGGAGGTGCTCAGCCAACTCCGGCAGGGCGTGCATTTGGCCGAGGGAGTGGCGAGGGTTGCCGAGATTCGTATCAAGAGGCAACAGAAACAGAGCGCAGTGCTGGAAATGGTGCTGGATGAGGGGAAGAATCGCGAGATTCGCCGCGTGCTGGCTCGCTTGGGGCACAAAGTGTTGCAACTGACGAGGATTGCAGTCGGACCGGTGCGACTGGGACAGCTTGCGTCCGGAGAGTATCGTCGGCTCAACCGCGAAGAAATCCAACGGCTAAAGCAACTGGTACGGCAAACGGACCGGGTCGAACGATGAACGCGTCGGAACATCACGTCAGCTATGCCGACCGGGCCTGGCACGGCACCGTAACGGTCGAGGAAAACATTGTCGTGGCACGCGATACGTACCGGCTCCGTTTTCGGTGCCCGGAGATCGCCGGGCCGATGCTCCCGGGGCAGTTTATCATGATCCGACTGCCCGGCAGCGACGACCCCCTCCTGGGTCGCCCCTTGGCCGTATACGATACCGTAGACGGAACCAGCGATGCCTCTGCGGGCCTCGACATCGTCTACCTGGCGATCGGCAAAATGACGCGCCGGCTCGCTCTGTTCGGTCAGGGACAGCCTCTGGAGGTCTGGGGCCCGCTGGGAAACGGGTTCCCGCCCGTGCCCGCCGAGCACCTGATCCTGGTGGCTGGAGGCATCGGTCAGACGCCGTTTCTGGCACTGGCCAAGGAGTATTTGGGGCAAAAAACTTACGGCGATCCGCCCCGCGAGGTTAGCAGAGCCGCCAAAGTTTCGTTATGTTATGGCGTTCGGAGCAAAGACTATCTCGCCGGGGTCGCCGATTTCGAGCGGATCGGTGTCGAAGTCCATGTGACTACCGACGATGGTTCCGCGGGACGTCCGGGGTTTGTGACCGATCTGATCCGGCCGGTCTTAGCGCGCTGCGAGGTTGCGCCGCGGATCGTCTGCTGTGGCCCGGAAGCGATGATGGCGGGCACGGCGAAGCTTGCCAAAAACCTGGGTGTGCCGTGTCAGGTATCGCTGGAGACGCCGATGGCCTGCGGAATTGGGATTTGCTTCAGTTGCGTTGCGAAAGTTCGCGATGCCGACGGCGCATGGGACTATCGCCGCACCTGCGTAGAAGGGCCGGTCTTCGACGCCGAGGCAGTCGAATTTCCCGCGGGGTAACGGCTTAGGAAGCCTCGACCTTGCCCTGCTTTACCGCTTTAATGGCCGCAGAAAGTCTCGACTTGACACGTGCAGCGGCGTTGGCATGGATGACATTATGGGCGCTGGCTCGATCGAGCTTCTTCGTGGTCGTGCGGAAGAGGGTTTCGGCCTCGCCGACGTTGCCGGCCGCAACAGCCTCGCGAACCTTGCGGCACAAAGTCCGCAACTCACTTTTCGTGGAGCGGTTGCGTGCTCGTCGCACGATGCTCTGCCGCAGCCGTTTCTTGGCACTTTTAATGTTGGGCATAGTCGGTAGGAAGTCCTTCGTCTTGGATTCGGAAAACGCTTCTCTCTAATCATTGCGTTTCCGGTCAATTTCGTCTAGTAGATCGGACACGTCCTTGTACGCGAAGTCCATTTCGGCCAGGGTAGTGAGGTATCGGCTCGCCGCGTCGAGGTTGTCCATCGTCACCGCCAGTTTTCCCGCCAAGTAGAGGGCTGCCTTGCGGTCATCGGAATGGTGATCGGTAATGTCGTCGACCGCCGATTCGTAGTGGCTCAGCGCCAGCCGGTTCTGGTTGATTTCCTGAAACGACTGGCCCAGGTAGAGGTTGCAGACGCCTTTGAGGCGGGGATCGTTTTTCGCCTGCTGGAATTCGACAATCGCTTCTTTGTAACGACCCAATTGCTGATATCGTCGACCTAATTCATAGCGAAAGGTCAGATTGTTCGGATACCGCTCGCAGCGATGCTGGTAGATCTCCAACTCCTTGGTCTTGATCTGACCGCGGAGTTTGTTGTGCTGTGTGGCAATTTGCTTGTCTTTGGTTTCTTCGGCCTGTTTCCGCAACACGGTCAACTGATAGCGCATCCCGGTGACCTGGGCATCTTCGAGCTTCTCGAGGATGTCGGCATTCCCCCCGGAAACCTCGTGGGCTTTGCGGAGCGTTTCTTCGGCCTGCTGGTACTGCTTTTCGCCAAGGTAAAGATTGGCCAATTCGACATACGTCGGCATGTTGTCCGGATGCCGCTTAATCTCGCGGAGCAATCGCTCCTCCTCGGTCTGCCCCTCCTCTGCGCCAACGGCCGCCTTCTTCGCTGTCTTCTTGGCGTGATCCTTATCTTCATAGCCGCCGCGGGCGATGGTCTTCTCAACCGTGAGCCGGCCGATCTCGTGCTGGGCCTCCTCGTCGTCCGGACGCGCCTGCTGCACGCGGACCCATAGATTCATCGCCTGGTCGAAATCCTTTCGTTCGCCCAGCGCAATGGCACAGAGACGGCAGACACTGGGATCCTTCGGATCCGCTTCCAGGGCCGTCTTCAGGTAGGCAAGCTGGACATCGGCAAAGCCCAGCGCTTCGGCCGCAATCGCCATACTGGATAGCGTCGAAATATCCCACGGGTTCTTCTTGAGAAGTTCCAATCCCGACTTGATCACGCCGAGCCAATCCTTCTGCAGTGAAGCCTTCTTGAGGATGTTCTTAGAGCCAACCCCCTGAAAGAAGGCCAGCTTCGTCCCCTTCTTATTGCTATATTGCTTCTTAAGGTTCCCCAGGAAGGTTTGAACGTAGAGGAAGTTGCCCGGATCGCCGATGACGCACTGCGTGAGCAGTTCCGCGGCGTAATCGTAATTCTCCTGGCCCATTACCTTGTTAGCATGTTCGAACGCCCGCTGGAGCGATTTCCGCTTGGCGGGCGAAATGGCATCGCCGCTTTGGGGAGGATCAGACATCATCAGCCCGTTCGTTCATGGAAGTACACGCAAGAGGCAGCCGGCCCACCTCGACCTACTAGCCATCTTACTACCCTACCGTGCCGATAGGAACCATTCTAGCAGTTCGGCGGGGCAGCAACAATGTCTCGGCTTCCCACCGCAACGGCGATGAACCATCCTCAAAACTCCGCGATCGTCTATCTTGTCGGCGCCGGCCCTGGAGACCCCGGGCTCATCACCATTCGGGGGGCAGAGTGCTTGAGCCGGGCCGATTTGGTTCTCTACGACTATCTCGTTAATCCGGCCATTCTGCGCTACGCCCGTCCCACTGCCGAACTCATTTGCCTGGGTGGGCATCGGTTTCAGCGCGTCATGGCGCAGGAGGAAATCAACGCGCGCATGGTGGAGGCGGCGCGCACCGGCCGCTCGGTAGTGCGATTGAAGGGTGGCGACCCAGACGTGTTTGGCCGAACGGCGACGGAAACTCACGCGCTGCTGGCCGCCGGAATCCGCTACGAAACCGTACCGGGTGTGACGGCGGCGCTGGCAGTTGCCGGCTACGCGGGAATTCCCATCACCCATGCCGACTACTCGTCGGCGGTCGCGTTGGTAACGGGTCACGAGCGACAAGATAAGAAGGGGCCCCCACTCGACTACGAGGCATTGGCCGAATTCCCGGGAACACTGATCTTTTACATGGGCGTGACGACCGCCAGGCAATGGAGCGAGGCGCTCATCCGACGGGGCAAGTCGGCGGAAACTCCGGTCGCGGTCGTCCGGAGGTGCTCGTGGACCGATCAGCAGGACTTTCGATGCACCTTGGGTACGGTGGCCGACGAAATCTTCGCGAGGAAATTGCGTCCCCCGGCCGTCATCGTAATCGGGGAGGTCGTCGGCCTGGCGGCGGAGCAGTCCTGGTTTACCGCCAGACCGTTGTTCGCGACGCGCGTGCTGGTAACAAGACCCCGCGACCAGGCGGAGAACCTCGTCACCTCCCTCACAGAACTTGGGGCCGATGTCCTCGTGCAACCGGCGATCGAGATCTCGCCGCCGACCGACTGGGCCGCTGTGGATCGGGCGTTGCTTGGGTTGGAGCATTACGATTGGCTGGTCTTTTCCAGTTCCAATGGCGTCCGCATGTTGCTGGAACGGCTGATGCAGATCGGCGGCGATCTCCGTCGCCTGGGCAAGCTGAAATTGGCGGCAATCGGCCCGGGCACGGCGGATGCCTTGCGGCGCTATTGTCTGCGGGCGGACATCATCCCCTCGGAATACCGCGCGGAAGCCCTGGCCGAATCGCTCGCACCGGACGCTCAAGGGCAACGGTTCCTACTGGCCCGCGCCAGTCGCGGACGCGAGGTGCTTGCGGAAGACCTGCGAGCCGCGGGAGCGACCGTGGACCAAATTGTGGTTTACCGCAGCAGCGATGTTGACCATCCTGAGCCTCAGATCGCCGATGCCCTCGCTTCCGGCCGGATCCACTGGGTCACGGTCACTAGTTCTGCAATCGCCACGTCGGTGGTTCGCATGTTTGGTGCATCGCTGCGAAAGGCACGCATCGCCAGCATCAGTCCGATCACGTCCGGCGTGCTACGCCGGCTCGGTTTCGTTCCTGCCGTGGAGGCAACTCGCTATACGATCGACGGTCTCGTCGAGGCGATTCTTCGCGACAGGGAGCCACCCGATGCGGCCTGACAAGCAGACAAAACAAACACGCGCCAAGGCATCACGATGCGTCGTGGGGCAGGTTGGCAGCCTGCATCGGCGCACGAACGATCGGCGGTGGAACGACTGTCGTGAAATCAACGCGGGAAGGGGTCGGGCTGATCAGAGTCTTGGTTGGCCGTGAGGGCCCGTCCAAGCAGATCAGACTTGCTCGCGAAACGTGGCCCAGCTCAAATAGCCCAAAATGGCCGCGGCGATGATAAGGCCGATATCCATGACACCGCTGTACCCCGAAAAGGGGACTCCGGTCGCAATGTCAAGGCCGAACAGAATGAGCAACAGCACGGCGATCACCATGCCAAGGATACACAGTGCTTTGGGCATCGAAGCTATCCTACCGGGGCAGCGAGATCTCGCTTATGCTCTACAAACGCTCTAGTATAGTTCACCGCTAGCCTTGTCTCTACCACCAAGAAACAGATAGTTGAGGACGGGAGCAGGGACAGGGCAATCTGCAACGCGTAGAGAGAATTTTCCGGCCGAAAGGGAGGATCGTACCATTGCCATCGTCGCATGACAACACCTGCCAGAACGCCGCCACCTGGATCCGATTTCGGGACCAGATGCCGGTGGTACAGAAATGGGCCTATTTCGACCATGCAGCCGTCGCTCCCCTGCCACGGTCCGCGCGAGACGCACTGGTTGATTGGTCGCAAGTCGCTTGTAAAGAAGGAGATACGGCGTGGCCACAATGGAACAGCCAGGTCGGGGGCCTGCGAAACCTTGCGGCAGGTTTGATTGGGGCCCACGCTGAAGAAATCGCATTAATCCACAATACCACCGAAGGGATCAGCTTGGTTGCCGAAGGTTTTCCGTGGCAAGAGGGGGACAACGTCGTAACTCTGGCGGACGAGTTTCCCTCCAACCAATATCCCTGGATCAATCTTGCCACCCGAGGGGTGGAAACGCGGCGGATCCCAACCGAGCGGGGTAAAGTCGATTTGGAGCAATTCGCTGCGGCTTGTGACCGAAAGACGCGAGTGGTGTCGGTCAGTTGGGTCGGTTATTCCAGCGGATGGCGCAACGACCTATGCCGACTGGCCGACTTGGCGCATCGTCGCGGGGCGTTGCTGATGGTCGATGCCATTCAAGGCTTGGGGGTTTTGCCGCTGGACGTTCGTCAGACGCCGATCGACTTTCTTGCCGCGGACGGGCACAAGTGGCTGTTGGGGCCCGAAGGCGCCGGAGTGTTCTTTATTCGCCGCGAACACCTCGACCGGTTGCGGCCGCTGGGCGTGGGCTGGAACAGCGTCGTCCACTCGCACGACTTCTCGCGCATCGAACTGGTGCTCAAGCCTTCCGCGGAACGTTACGAGGGCGGATCGCAGAATATGGCCGGCATGATCGCCTTGCGAGCCAGCATGGAACTGCTGGCGACGATCGGCGCGGAGGCACTCTCCCGCCGGATCTTCGAGATCACCGATCTGGCTTGCGAGCGTCTTCAGGGGCTGGGGGCTGTGATTCACAGCGACCGCTCCCCGGAACACAAGAGCGGGATCGTCGTGTTTGATTTTCCGGGACGGGATCTTCAGGCGATCCGGCAACAGTGCCTCGAACGCGGCGTGGTGCTCAGCTTCCGGGGCGGATTGCTGCGGATCAGTCCGCATGGGTATAACAACTCGGAAGATATCGAGCGATTGGTGGACGCACTGGAGTTGAACCATGCCTGAATTGAGCCCTCGCGTTGCCGTTTATCCGGGGTCGTTCGATCCGATCACCTTGGGCCATTTGAACGTGATGGAGCGAGCCAGCCGGTTGTTCGACCGGTTGATCGTGGGCATCGGCGTGAACATCGAGAAGTACGCGATGTTCGAGCCGGAAGAGCGCCGCGAGTTGATCCGAGACGCGACGGCCCATCTGCACAACGTTGAGATCCGCACTTTTTACGGCCTGGCCGTCGAGTTCGTCAAGCAGTGCGACGCCGCCGTGATGGTTCGCGGCGTGCGCCCCATCACGGACATTGCGGCGGAGTTGACGATGATGATGGCCAATCGCCGCTTGGCACCGGAGGTGGAAACGCTGTTCATGATCGCCGACGGGGAGTTGGCCCACGTCTCCAGTTCGCTGATCAAGCAGATCGCGCCGCTGGCGTCGGACGAAGCCCTGGCTCGGTTTCTGCCCCCGGAGGTGGTCCAAGCATTGCGAAAGAAGCTGGCCTAGGAGTCAAGAGTCGAGGGTCGAGAGCCAGAAGGATGATTGGCGCGAAAGGGGTCGGGAGCCTTTTTCCCTATCGGCCACATCGCCACTTGGCATATCTTGCCTGGTCGGTGGCCGATAGGGAAAAAGGCTCCCGACCCCTTCTTGGTTTGGCTCTCGAGGAAGCCCGGCGAAATGCGTTTGGTGTTGGGGAGCGCGGAGGCGTGATTCACCGTTGAACGATGCTCAGCACGCGTATGGCAACTCTGAGAGGCTCTGAGCCGTAGCACCGCGCA